>DATBTC010000018.1:0-60667 GCA_036559465.1 Xanthobacteraceae bacterium | reverse complement strand
GTCCCAAGGGTTCGGCTGTTCGCCGATTAAAGTGGTACGTGAGCTGGGTTCAGAACGTCGTGAGACAGTTCGGTCCCTATCTGCCGTGGGTGTCGGAGAATTGAGAGGATTTGTCCCTAGTACGAGAGGACCGGGATGAACGCACCTCTGGTGGAGCTGTTGTGGCGCCAGCCGCAGTGCAGCGTAGCTATGTGCGGACGGGATAATCGCTGAATGCATCTAAGCGAGAAACCCACCTCGAAACGATTTCTCCCTATAGAGCCGTGGTAGACCACCACGTTGATAGGCCGGGAGTGTAAGCGTCGCGAGACGTTCAGCTTACCGGTACTAATAGCTCGATCGGCTTGATTGCTCTCATCTTCCATGTCCATGCGCGAAAGCGCGACGCATGATGAGAGAAAGACCTTGAGCTTGTGAGTCGAGGCCCGCGGGCAAAACCCGGGGACTGCGCTCGCAACGCTCGCTTGCTTCACCCTCTGTCTTTTGCTGGTCTGGTGGCCATAGCGTGGGGCCTAAACCCGATCCCATCCCGAACTCGGCCGTTAATCTCCACCGCGCCGATGATAGTTCGTCTCAAGACGCGCGAAAGTAGGTCGCTGCCAGGCCTGCCAAGGACAGATCCCTCTTCACAATCGAAACGAAAAGCCGCCGCGGAGGAATCCGTGGCGGCTTTCCGCGTTTTTTCGTCGCGTTGTGGGGCATGGACGTTTGGCCTAGGCTATGCGCGAGCAGCCGGGCACCAAGCCCTGGCGCAAACGCAACTCGGGAGGATCGGATATGGGTATTGCACGCAGAGACTTGCTCGTCGGCGCCGCGCTCGCGCCGCTCGCGCTTTCCAGTTTCCGCGCGGGAGCGCAGGAACTTTATCCCTCGTCCCGCGAGATCCGCGTGGTGTGCGGCTACGCGCCGGGCACCGGCGCCGACATTCTGGTGCGCTATTTCGTCGAGCAGCTGCGCAAGCGCTCTGGCAAGACCTTTATCGTCGAGAACAAGGTCGGCGCGGGCACGACGATCGCCGCCGAATATGTGGCGCGCGCCAAGCCCGACGGCTACACGCTGTTCATCAATCCGGGCAACGGAATGGCCGGCAACCCGTATCTCTACAAGAGCCTGCCGCACAACGTGCTCGACGACTTCGCGCACGTCACCACGCTGGTGAAGCTGCCGTTCCTGCTTGCGGTCAGTCCGCAATCGCCCGCCCGCTCGGTCAAGGAGTTGCTCGCGCTGCTCAAGGAGAAGGGCGACAAGGCCTCCTATGGCTATCCCAACAACATTTCGCTGGCGGCCGGCGAGCTGCTCAAGGAGCGCACCGGCCTGAAGATCGTCGCGGTGCCCTACAAGAGCACGCCCGAAGCCTTGAACGACATGAAAGCAGGCCTCATCGATTTCCTGTGGTCCGACGCTACGTTCGGCCTGGGGCAGGGGCGCAATGGAAACCTACGCATACTTGCGGTCACCACCTCGACCCGCAGCGGCCTCGACCCGGCGGTCCCGACCTTGCAGGAGAGCGGGGTGCCGAATTTCCATCTCGAGGCCTGGTGGGGCGCGTGGTTCCCGGCCAAGACGCCGCGGCCATTCGTTGACCAGATGTCGGCGTGGCTGAACCAGGTTCTCAATTCCGCGGAAACCAAGGAATTTTTCCAAAGCCGCGCGATCGCCGACCCGTTCCCCGGCACGCCTGAGTCGCTCCACGCTTATCTGAAGCAGGACATCCCGAGATGGGCCGAGGTGTTCAAGCTTGCCAAGGTCGCGCCGCAGTGATGGCGCTGCGCTGAGTCGCCTCGACTTCGAAACGAAAAAGCCGCCGCAGGGAAATCCGCGGCGGCTTTTTTCGCGCCGGCATTAGCGCCGGTATTCGGGCAACCGGTTGAGCAGATCGGTGATCGGATTGGCGGTCCAGGCTTGCGTCACGAAACTGCTGTGCCGCTCGTCGGCGCCGCCCGCGATGAACACTATGCTGCCCGGCCGTAATTGCGGCTCGAGCGAGGTACGGAGCGGGATGTTCTGATCCGCCAGGATGCGCTGCAATTCGAGGTTCCTGGCGCGCGTGGAGCCGAGATAGGCGCTGACGAAGAAGCGGCTGCGGTCGCTCTTGATCCAGGTCTCGAACTTGTCGAGTTCGCCATAGAGCGCATCGAGCAAGACGACGCCGCGCAGGCGCTTGTTCGTGCTGCTGTGATGGATGGCCCAGGCCGTCGGCGAATAGCCGCCGCTATAGCCGATGATGATGACCGGCATGCGGTCGAAAATCAGCGTCGTGCCGGACACCCCATTCAGCAGCGCAAGTTGCTCGGAAGTCTCCTCGAGAAATAGCCTGAACAGGTCGGGCTCCCAAAAGCTGCCGGCGCTGGAATCCGCCGCATTCACCGCGAATTGGGGAGCGACCAGCACCGCATTTGCTTGCGATAGGGAGATTTGCTCCGCCACTCGCTGCCGCGTGAGCACATCGCTCGCGATCGTCGCGCGATGACCGTGGAAAAACACGACGATGGCGGCCGGCCGGCGGACGTCGAAGCCTTCGGGGATGTGCAGGAGCACGCGCTGATCGGCGTAGGTCTGATCCTCCGGTTTAAAGCCGCCCCGCGTAACGCGCCCGGGCCGGCCGGTTTCGTCGGTATTGATGAACGACCGGCCGGTACGCGGATCGATGCCCTCGAACGGGAAGGGGGCGTATTCGAACTCTACGAGCTTTGTCTTGCTCGGTTTTCGGGCTGGGGCAGGCGGTGGAGTGAATTGTATTGGAAGCAGCGGCGCCACAATTGCCTGCTGGGCGGTCTCGGCGCGCAGATCGTACGGCGCGAGGGAAGCGAGCGCGCAGAGCGCAACTGCGATCAGCGGCGAGCGTAAGGCTTGCAAGGCTGTTCCCTCTGCATTCCGGCCGGTGAATCGATTGAACGCGAACACCCTTAAGATTGAATCACGACCGGATCGTGATTGCCAAGACGAGGGTGCAGGCGCGCGCAAGGGTCATATCGTGCCGAAAACTAAGTCATTTTCGGACTTGTTCATTGGTGCATTTTCCGGAAGAAGGGACCTCAACAGGGGACTCCCAGAATGCCGTTTTCCGCGAAAGCCGTTGCTGTCGTCGCCGGCCTGATCTTATTCGCCGCATCTCACGGTGCGGTATCCGCCGAGGCTTCCCGCGCCGACGATGCCGCACGCTATCTCGCCGGCATGCAGCCCTCCGCCGAATCGCCGCTGATGAAATTCACCCGCGATCCGGGTTGGCAGCAGCATGCCCGGTCCTTCGACGCCGCCTGGAAAAAGCTCGACCGCGAGCAGATTTCGAGAATCCGCGCCTGGTCCGCTGAAAATCTGAAGGAGCAGCGCGAGACGTTGTTCTACACATTCAGCGGCCCCGACTTCCTGTACGCCAACGCGTTCTTTCCGAAAGCTTCCACCTATGTGCTGGCCGGTCTCGAGCCGGTCGGACGCATTCCCGAAATCACTGGGCGGACGGCTTACTCGTTGCCGAGTCTTCGCGCTTCGCTGAATACCGCCTTGAACCTCAGCTTCTTCATCACCGCCCATATGAGGCAGCAGCTGCAGCAAGGCGAGCTGAGCGGCACGCTGCCGATCTTGTACGTGTTCATCGCGCGCTCCGGAAATACGATCAAAGACGTGACCCTGGTGAATTTGGATAAGGACGGCATCGTTACGCCGGTTGACCAGGTGCGCCCCCGGCAGGCCGTCGATGGCGTGAAGATCGTGTTCGCGCGCGGCGATGACGCGCCGCAGACCCTTTATTATTTTCGTACCGACCTATCCGACTCGGGCGTGAAGAATAGCGGCTTTCTCAAATTCTGCGAAAAACTCGGAACCGGCGACAGTCTCCTGAAGAGCGCTTCCTACCTGCTGCATCGCCAGTCGTTCTCGCGCACGCGCCAGTTCCTCATCGAGCACAGCCGGTCGATCGTTCAGGACGACTCCGGCATTCCGATGTCCGCATTCAAGCCCGACGAGTGGCAACTCAACCTGTTCGGAAAATATCTCGGCCCGATCGGCACGTTCCCCGAGCACAATCAGCCGAAGCTGCGGCAGCTGTATCAGCAGAGCAAGCCGGGCAAACTGGATTTCGGGATCGGCTATCGCTGGCGGCCCAACGAATCCAACTTGCTGGTGGCCGTGAAGAAACCGGCGAAAGCCGCGAGCCAGTAGACTGCGCGCCCTTACTTTCCGGCTCCCGCCGTCTTAGCTCGCCATTCGATCAAGAGCAGCGGTGTGCCGGCGAGCAGCACCAGGATTCCGAGGATCGAGCCGAGCCCCGCATAGGCGAGGCTGGAATAGACCATCCAGGCCGCAGCCAGAGCCAGCAGGATCGGCGGCAGCGGATAGAGCGGCATGCGGTAGTTCAGCGCTCCGGGGTCACGGCGGCGAAACACGAAGACCGAGATCGCGACCAGCATCAGGAAAAACCAGAATACCGGCGCGGTATAGGCCACCATCGCTTCGAAGCCTTCCGGCGTGGTCGCGCCGAACGCTATCAGCAGGAGCGCGATCGTGCATTGCAGCAAGAGCGCGTTCTTGGGCTCGTGGCCGCGCATATCCCATGCACCGAGCACCCGGATCGTGCTGAGGTCGCGCCCGAGCGCGTAATAGACCCGCGCGCCGGTGAAGATCGTGGCATTGAGCGTGCTCAAGGCGCATACGCACACGATCAGGCTCAGGGCCATCGCGCCGGCGTCGCCCACGGCGAGCTTCATCAGGTCCGCACCGACCGCGCTGCTCTTGCTCAGACCCTCGAGCCCGAAGGCGTTCAGATATGCGAGATTGGTGAGGATATAGGCCACCGTCACCGTGGCCGTGCCAAGGATCAGCGTCCGGGCGATAGTGCGGCGCACATCCCTGAGTTCGCCGGTGAGATAGGCCGCCTCGTTCCATCCGCCATAAGTGAGCAGCACGAACACCATGGCGAGCCCGATCGCGCCGAGCGGCGGCGTTGTAGAGCTCGCCACCTTCGGCGCCGCACCATGCAGGAAGCCGGCCAGCATTACCGACAGAAGCGCGATGACGGTGAGCGCGCTCAGAAAAACCTGAAGGCGCTTGCTCTCCGGCGTGCCAGTTACATTAATGGCCGTCAGCACCAGGAGTGCGACGGCAGCGTGGATCGCGGTGCTGTAGGGGCCGAGCGGGAGCAGCTGGGTCGCGTAATCGCCGTAGACGAACCCGATCGCGGCGATGCCGCCGGTCTGGATTACCGTTCCGCGCGCCCAGGCGAACAACAGTCCCACCGACTGCCCGTATGCGCGCGAGAGGAAATGATATTCGCCGCCCACATTCGGGTGCGCGCTGCCCAGCTCCGCGTAGCATAGCGCACCCAGCAGCGTGATGATGCCGCCCAGCACCCACACGCCGATAAACATCGCTTCGCTGCCGACGCTTGCGGCCACCAGCGAGGGCGTCTTGAAAATGCCGACGCCGATGACGACGCCGACGATCATGGCGACGCCGTCGAGTACGGAAAGACTCGGACCGGGGATTGCGGATCTGGAATGGGGCATGGTTCTGGCTCGCGGCTGGGCGGGTCAGGTGGAATAGCGCGTGGCGGTGCGGAAGCGAAGTGGATTATTCGAGAATGAACGTGACTTCCATGGTCACGCGATACTCGGCGATCTTGCCCCCCTCGACCTTGACCTTCTGCGAGAGGAGTTCGAAGCCGGTGACGCCGCGCAAGGTTTTCATCGCGCGATTCATGCCTTCCTGCGCGGCTTCTTGAAATCCCTTCGATGAAGAGGCGGTGATCTTGCTTACCCTTGCAACGGCCATGACGCTTCTCCCGTTTTAGCTCCCGGGCCTTCCTTGAGCCCGTCAAAGCCTAACAGGTTTTATTCGCCGGTCACTGGTCTTTGGCAGGCTCAGCGATCGCGACCCGTCCACAACGCCGAAAGCCTCTGGCGGAACGCCTTCGGCCGCTCGGCGAACAGCCGGCCAGCGATGCGCCCCGCGCCGTTCACGTGCGCGATCTGGCGCCTCGTGATCGCCGGTGCAAGCCGCGAGCGCCAAGGCGCGAGCGGCCGATGCGGTGCGGCAAGGCCCGCCAGCACGGCGAGGTCCTGATAGGTGCCGAGACGATTGCGCAGCCGTTGCGTCTCCTCCACCCACAATTTTCCGAAGCGCGGCCAGAGCGATTCCACGAGCTCCATCTGGTAGCGGTGCTCGACTACGCGTTTGCGCAGTTCGTGTAATTCCTCGGCCTTTGCTTGTGTCCAAGTGTCGGGGATCGCGCGGCGCGCGCGCCGATAGGTTTCCGTTAGGCCGTCAGCGATGGCTTCGAAGTCGACTTCGTCGAGCGTCCAGCGTTCGTAGACACGCTCCGCCGCCGTCAGACCGCGCCGCAGGCGGCGGCGCAGCTCCGGCTTGAGGGCCGCACGCTCACGGCGGTGTTTCAGCGCCTCCAAGCGCTTGCGCATGTTCGCCATCACTCGCGGCGAAAGCGGGCTCTCTTCCTTATCGACGTCGTCAAGCGCATCGAGCGCGGATTGGCCGTCGCGCGTGCGGGTCAGCGACTGGGAGAGCTCCCGCGCCGACTTGCGCAGCGCACGAGCCTCGTCGCCGATCGGCGGCTCCAACAGGCGAAGCAGTGCGCGCCAGCGCTTCATTGCCTTGCGAAATTCGTGGATCCGTTCCGAGTCGGGACGCCGTCTATCTGCAAGCCCGGCGCGTGCTTCGCCGAAAATGTCGCGAGCCACCGCGGCAAGCGCAGCACCGATGGGGCCTCGGCGACGTAGGGTGAGATTGGCGGACATAATGGCATTTTGCGTACCGGAAAACGCTGTCATGTTGAAGGATCAGCCCTTCCCACCCGCGGTTTCAGTTGCTACATACCGGTTGCCGGTCGCAACTGGCGGCCGGAAATCACGATTTGGCGCGGGGTGGAGCAGCCCGGTAGCTCGTCAGGCTCATAACCTGAAGGTCACAGGTTCAAATCCTGTCCCCGCAACCAACTTTCGCGAACAATTCAGCCTCGGCTCGGAAGAGCCGAGGCTGAATTGTTTTGCGCGAATAGTGCCTCGGAGAGCAGGATTGCCGGCTAGGGGCGGAACTTGATCGCCGCTGCAATCGCAAGCACTACGAAAATCACCGTTACGACAAGCTGCGTGCTAGCGAACGGCGGCTCCGACAAGGTGGGCGCCATCGCGGCGAGGGCGGGCACCTTCTTGAAAAGCTGCGCGACCGCGACGAAGACGAGGAAATAGAGGCTGAGCACCACGCCTAGCGCATAGATCCAGCGCCAAGCCCCGGCGAAGCGATAGACGTAGCGGGCCAGGATTGCCGCAGCGAGCACGACGAGCGATAGAACGCCGACCCAGTGGGAATCCTGAAATCTGTCAAATGGAAAGCCGAACCCGGTAACGCTCGTTGCCACCGTGCTCGCAAGATAAAGCGCCGTCCAACCGCCGAGCTGTTTCGAGCCGAACAACCCGATCAGCACGATGAGCCCGGATACCAGCCCCACCAGGCTCAGTATTGTGTGCACCCATGCGAACGTCGTCAGGCCGTAGATCATAAAGCACTCCTCTCAAAGCCCCGTCGATCTTAGGATGACGGGCCGAAGACTGCGACCCGCACTCGTCCGCCGCCTTTTCATCTATAATGTCTGAAAAGCCTCCTAGGGAGTTCCGCCATGCCAGCCGAGCCGCGTTTTCTCAATCCCGCTACACTCTCCAAGCCGCCGGGCTATTCGCACGTAGTCGAGATCACAGACCCCGGCCGGATCGTCTATCTCGCGGGCCAACTTGGCTTAGACGTCGAAGGAAAGGTAGTCGGCGAGCCGGGCGATTTCCGTGCCCAGGCCGAGCAGACCTTCGAAAATATCAAGGCCGCGCTCGCCGCCGTCGGCGCCGGGGTCGAGCATATCGTCAAGATCAATACCTATATGGTCGACATCGAGAAGCACGTGCCGATCTTCCGCGAGGTACGCAACCGGCACCTGAACATGGCGGCGCCTCCGGCCAGCACCGCCATCGGCGTGCCCGCGCTCGCGCGCCCCGGCGCGTTGGTCGAGGTCGAGGCGATCGCGATGCTGCCGGCGTAAGACTGGCCGATGGCCGAACGCACGGGTCCGCTCAAGGGTATCAAGGTTATCGAGTTGGCCCACGTGATGGCGGGGCCGACCTGCGGCCTAATGCTCGCCGATCTCGGCGCCGACGTGATCAAGGTCGAGAAGTTTCCGGGGGGCGACGACACACGGAGCTTCCTGCCGCCCGCGGTCGGCGACGAGTCGGCCGCGTTCCTGATGATGAACCGGAACAAGCGTGGCATCGCCGTCGATCTCAAGAGCGCGGAGGGCAAGGCCGTGCTGCGCCGCCTGCTCGATGGCGCCGACGTGCTCACCGAGAGCTATCGTCGCGGCGCGATGGAGCGCGTGGGCTTCGGCTACGAGGCGCTCAAGCGCGAATATCCGAAGCTCGTCTACTGCTCGGTCTCCGGTTTCGGCCGCACCGGGCCCTATGCCGACCGCGCCGGTTTCGATCTGGTGGCGCAGGGCATGAGCGGCCTCATGAGCATCACGGGCGAGGGGCCCGGCCGGCCGCCCGTGAAAGTCGGCGCGCCCGCATCGGATATTACTGCTGGCATCCTTGCCGCCATGGGCGTGGTCGCGGCGCTGCACGCGCGCGCCAACACCGGCGCCGGTCAGCTGGTCGACACCTCGCTGTTCGAGGCCGGCATCACGCTCACCTATTGGCAATCGGCGATCGCGCTCGCCACCGGCAAGGCGCCCGGGCCCATGGGCTCGGCACATCCGCTGAACGCGCCCTATCAGGCGTTCGAGACGAATGACGGCTGGATCACGGTCGGCGCCGCCAACCAGACCAATTGGCTGCGCCTCGTCGAGCTCCTGGGGCGGCAGGATCTTGCCGACGACCCGCGCTTCAAGACCAACGCCGATCGCATTCAGCACCAGACCGTGCTGGCGGACGCGCTCGCCCCGGATTTCAAGAAGCGCACGAGCGCGGAGTGGCTCGAACTCTTCGAGCGGGCGAAGCTCCCGGCCGGGCCGGTGCTCGACGTGTTGCAGATGCAGTCGAACGAGCAAACGCTCGCGCGCGAGATGGTGGTCGAGACGCGCCACAGCAAGCTCGGCGCGGTGAAGACCATCGGCTTGCCGGTGAAATTTTCTGCGACACCCGGCGGCGTGCACCGCGGCGCGCCGATCTATGGCGAGCATACGCGCGAAGTGCTGCGCGAGCATGGGTTTACGGACGCGGAGATCGACCGCATGGCGCGGGCAGGCGCAATCGCAGTCGCCGACATAGGCGCAGTGGGCTGAGAGGTGAACATGAGCGGGAAACCCAAACTCGGCTTCATCGGCATCGGCCTCATGGGCGAGGCGATGGTGCTGCGGCTGCTGGAGCGCGGCTATCCGGTCAATGTGTGGAACCGCGAGCCCGCGCGGCTCAAGACCGTAGTCCCGCATGGCGCGCTCGCGGCCGCATCGCCGGCAGATGTCGCCGCTGCGAGCGACCTCGTGCTCATGTGTGTGCTCAACACTGATGCTGTCGAGGCCTGCGTGTTCGGGAACAACGGCATCGCCTCCAAGGCTCGCGCTGGGCAAATTTTGATCGATCTCTCAACCGCCGATCCGGCGAAAACACGCGACATGGCCGCGCGGCTGAAGCGCGAGACCGGAATGCGTTGGGTCGACGCGCCGCTCTCAGGCGGGCCCAATGCCGCGCGCGAAGGCACTATGACGGTGATGGCCGGCGGCGAGGCGGCCGACATCGAGGCGATCCGACCGCTAATGACCGATATGGCCGGCAACTTCACCCACATGGGCTCATCGGGCGCCGGCCAGACCGCCAAGATGATCAACCAGGCCATCGTCGGCACCGGCTTCGTGCTGATGGCCGAAGCAGTGGCGCTCGCGGAAGCTTCAGGCATCGATGCGGCGAAGCTACCGGCATGCCTCGCCGGGGGCTTCGCCGACGGCGCACTGCTGCGGCGCGTCTATACGCAGATGCAGGCGCGTGACTTCGAGCCGCCGAAAAGCTACGCGCGCCAACTCCTGAAGGACATGAAAGCGGTCAAGGAATTCGGCCACGGCTTCGGGCTCGAACTGCCGCTCGCCGCCACCGCCGCCGCGCAGTTCGCCGCCTATGTCGAAGCGGGCGGGGCGATGCGCGATTCCGCTTCGATCGTCACGTTCTACGAGAAGAAGTAAGCCATGCCGCTAGCGCCGATCGAAGCCCTCGATATCGTCGATTGCCATCATCATTTCTGGGACCTGAGCCAGAAGAACTATCCCTGGCTCTGCGATCCGGTGCCGGTGCATTTTCGCTACGGCGACTATTCGTCGATCAAGCACAATTATTCTCCCGCCGACTACCGGCGCGACGTCGCTCCCTATCGCGTCGTCAAAACGGTGCACGAGGAGGCCTGGTGGGATCGCCGCGACCCGGTCGCCGAGACCCGCTGGCTTGACGGCATCGCTAAGGAACATGGTTTGCCCAACGCTTGCGTCGCCGCGGCCTGGCCCGCCCGCGATGACATCGAGGAAGTGCTCACGGGTCACGCTAGAAGTCCGCTCATGCGCGGCATCCGCAATTTTCCGATCCCAGCGCCGAGCGCGCACGAGGCCAAGCGTGGCGAACCTGGCTCCATGGACGATCCCAAATGGCGTCGCGGATACGCGCTGCTCGCGCGCCACGGATTCTCGTTCGATTTGCAGGTGCCATGGTGGCACATGGACGCGGCCGCGGAGCTTGCTTCCGACTTCCCGCAGACACAGATCATCATCGTCCACGCCGGCCTTCCCGTCGATCGCAGCGCCGAGGGCCTTGCCGGCTGGCGCCGCGCGCTGGAACTGGTCGCGGCGCGCCCCAATGTCGCGATCAAGGTTTCGGGCCTGGGCGAGCCCAAGCGGCCTTGGACGCTGGAATCCAACGGCCCGGTGATCCGCGACGCCATCTCGATCTTCGGCGCAGACCGCGCAATGTTCGCAAGCAATTTCCCGGTCGACTCGATTGTCGGCTCGTTCAAGACGATCTATGACGGCTTCCGCGCCGCGGTCGCCGACCGGCCGCTGGCCGAGCAGAAGAAGCTTTTCCACGATAACGCAGGGCGGATTTACCGGCTCTGATCGCGGCTTGCTTCAGCGGATGTAGAAATAGAGCGCGCCCAGCGCGGCGCTGGCCGCCAGCACCGGGATCATGCCGATCTTGAAACGCAGCAGCGCGACGAGCGCGGCGATTGCGAGAAGCACGCTCGCGATATTGATGGTGGCGAACTCAGGCACATAGAGCCGGATGCCGTAAGTGCGTGCCTCACCGACCGTGCCGAAGAAGAGATGAATCGCGAACCAGACCGCGAGATTGAGGATCACGCCGACTACCGCCGCGGTGATCGCCGAGAGCGCCGCCGACAAGAGCCGATTGCCGCGCAGCTGCTCCACATAGGGCGCGCCGGTGAAAATCCACAGGAACGAGGGCACGAACGTCACCCACACCGTCAGTACCGACGCCAGCACGCCGGCCATGTAGGGATTGAGCGCGCCCGGGTCGCGGAACGCGGCGAGGAAGCCGACGAACTGCAACACCATGATCAGCGGCCCCGGCGTCGTCTCCGCCATGCCGAGGCCGTCGAGCATCTCGCTCGCCGTGAGCCAATGATAGTGCTGCACCGCGAGCTGAGCGACATAGGCCAGCACCGCGTAGGCGCCGCCGAAAGTGACGACTGCCATTTTGGAGAAGAAGACGCCGATCTCGGTGAAGATGCTGTCCGGGCCGAGTGCCATGGCGATCGCGATCACCGGCACGAGCCAGAGCGCGAGCCAGAAGCTTGCGACTTTCACCGCACGCAGCAGGGACGGCCGCGCGTGTTCAGGGACGCCCTCGGCCAGCAAGGCGTCCACGACCGGTTGTCCGACCGTCGTCCCATGGGCGCTTCCTCCCGTGAACAAATCGGGCCGCAGCCGCCCGCCGAGATAGCCGATTACGCCGGCGCCGATGATGATGATCGGAAAGGCTACGTCGAGGAAGAAGATGGCGATGAAGGAACCGGCCGCGAGCGCGACCATGAACGAATTCTTCAGCGCACGCTTGCCGATACGGACCACCGCCTCGATCACCACCGCGAACACCGCAGCCTTGATGCCGAAGAAGATCGCCTCGACGAACCTGAGGTCCTTGTAACCGGCATACAGGATACTCAGCGCCATGATCGCGATGAAGCCCGGGAGCACAAAGAGCGTGCCGGCCACCAGCCCGCCCACGGTCCGGTGCAGCAGCCAGCCGATATAGGTGGCGAGCTGCTGCGCTTCGGGGCCTGGCAAGAGCGTGCAGTAGTTGAGCGCGTGCAGGAACCGGTCCTCGCCGATCCACTTCTTCTCCTCGACCAGGATCTTGTGCATGACCGCGATCTGGCCGGCCGGCCCGCCAAAGCTCAAGGCGGCCACGCGTAGCCAAACCTTCAGCGCTTCGGAAAAGGGGATGCCGTGCGCGCGCGGCGCGGCGGGCGAGGGGTTCGGTGTCATTGACATGGATGTGGCTTGCGGCGGCGGGCTCCGGTGGCTCATATCACATCATGTCCACCCTCGATCCCAGTCCTTTATTCGAAGGCGTCCGGGTTATCCCGGTTCTCACCATCGAGCGTATCGCAACAGCGGTGCCGCTTGCCCGGGCGCTCGTTGCCGGCGGGCTCAAGGTGATCGAGGTGACGTTGCGCACAGCCGCCGCGCTCGACGCGGTGCGCGCCATCGCCCGCGAGGTGCCCGAGGCCGTGGTCGGGGTCGGCACCGTGACCGCACCCACCGACATCGAGCCCGCGATCAATGCCGGCGCGCGCTATCTGGTAAGCCCCGGCACGCCGTCCGCTCTGGCCGATGCGTTCGTGCGCGCAAGTGTGCCGGTGGTGCCCGGTTGCGCCACGGTCAGCGAGGCGATGGCGCTTTCCGCGCGCGGCTTTCGCGTGCTGAAGTTCTTTCCGGCCGAGGCTTCCGGTGGCGTTCGTTGGCTGGAGTCGGTGGCGGCGCCCTTGCCGGACCTGCGTTTCTGCCCCACCGGCGGGATCAATCTTTCCAATGTTGGGGACTATCTCGCACTCAAGAACGTAGTGGCTGTCGGCGGCTCCTGGATGGTGCCGAAGGATGCAATCGCATCCGGCGATTTTGCTCGCGTGCAGAAGCTCGCGAGCGACGCGGCGACGGCCGGATCGCAATTCCCGACACCTTGACCGGCCATCGGTTCAGCGCCGCTTCTTCGTCTTCCTCGGTTTCGCACGCGGTATGAGCGCGCCGCGGTGGCGGATCACCTCGGCGGCGAGTACGTGCGCCGCGCGTGCCGCGGCATGTGGCTCCGCTCCCTTGAGCCGCGCCGCGAGATAGGCTGCGTTGAATGCGTCGCCTGCGGCGGTGGTATCCACGGGCTTCACCGTCTTCGGCACCGGAACCTCCGCGCGGACCCCCTGCGCGTCTACGAGCGCCGGTTTCGGACCGTTCTTCACCGCGATTTCGTTGATGCCGAAAGTGCGCAACCGCTCGACCGTGGCGCCTGGATCGGCATCGCCCCACAGCCGCGCCTCGTCTTCGAAGGTCGGCAGCGCGATATCGACGCGCGTAAGCGCCTCGGCGAACACGGCGCGCGCCCGCGCCTCGTCGCTCTTCCAGCCGCGCGGCCGATAATTGCTATCGAAGGCGATCCTGGCCCCGCGCTGGCGCGCGTATTCGAGTGTCGCGAGCAGGCGGCCGATGCCGGCGTTCGAATAGAGCGAGAGCGTGATGCCGGAGAAATAAACGAGATCGGCGGTGACGATCGCCTCCGCCACGCGCTCCCAGCCCGGCAGCTCGAACAGCTCGCGTGCCGGCGACGTGTCGCGCCAGTAGTGAAACGTGCGCTCGCCCTTCTTGTCGGTTTCGATCAGGTAAAGCCCCGGCGCGCGGCCGGACTCGCGCAGCACAAGTTCGGTCGAGACGCCCTCGTCGGCGGCACGGGCGACGATGCCGTCGGAATAGGGGTCCTCGCCCAACGCCGTCGCATAGGCGGTATCGACGCCGAGCCGCGCGAGATAAACGGCAGTGTTGAATGTGTCGCCGCCATAGCCGAGCGCGAAGCGACCGTCCGGTCCGCGAGCGAGTTCGACCATTACTTCGCCGATCGAAACCGCTTGTGTCATCAGCGTTTCCCGTATCGCGAGTCCAGCTCGCGCGCCCGCGCGGTGGCCTTGTCCACCAGGCACGCGAGGCGCTCCTCGAACGCGCCGATGCCGCGCGCGCCCTCATAGGGCGCCACGTTCTGGCACTCCACGTTGCGGAAGGCGATGAAGGCGTTCTGCGCTTCTTCGAGCGCGTTCTTCCAGCGGTTCTTCTGCACGGCGGCGAGATCGGGCCGAGCGTCGATTGTCGCTCGCGCTCGCGCCTGCGCGTCGTTGAGTGCCTTGTCCGCCGCGCGCGCGGCCGTCTCCAGGCACTCGATATAGGCTCGGCCCGGAAGCTTCGCACGCTCGCAGGCGGCCTGCGAAGGGCGCGTCTCCTGCGCCAGCGCTGGCGCGGCAAAAAGAAAGATAGCGAGAAATGCCAGCCGCATTCCGAGCCTACTTCTCCGGTCCCGCATAAGCGCCGGCGGTCGTCGGGAACATCGCCTTGATGATCTTGAAGCGCGAAATATCCGCGGTCGCGTCGGAATGCAGAAAGATCGCGGCGTCGCGGAACAGCTTCTCGATTCCCATCTCCAGCATCACGCCGTTGCCGCCGTGCAGTTCCATGGCGTTCTGGCAGACCTTGAAAATCTCCTCCGACGCGAACACCTTGACCATGTTGCAGAGCGCATCGGCCTCGGGCGCGCCCTCGGAAACAGCCTCTGCGGCGCGGTTGAGCAGCGCACGAACGGCTTCAATCTTGGTCGCCATGTCGGCGAGCCGCAGTGCCACGGCCTGATGCTTGATTAGAATGCGGCCGCCCTGCACGTAGTTCTGCACATAGTCGGCGGTGCGCTCGAAGGCGGCGACGCCGACGCCGAGATTCTTCGCGGCCTGGATGATCTTGCCCGGCCGGAAATAGACGCCGGCCTTGGCGATGGCGTCGTTCTCGGCGAGCAGATGATCCGCCGGCACGCGGCAATCCTCGAACACGATCTCGCCGTTGTTCATGAAGCGGCCGCCCATGGTCTCGTTGCAGCGGGCGACGCTCACTCCCTTGGTCTCGCGCGGCACCAGGAACGAAGACGTGCCCTGCAGTACGCCGGCTTTCGTGTTGGTGTTGGCGTAGACGATGTAGAGCCCCGCGTCATAGCCGTTCGAGATGAAATGCTTGCGGCCGTTGATGATCCACTCGTTGTCCTGCTTCACGGCCCGCGTCTGCATTGCCGCTTCCGGCACGTTGTACGGCAGCCAGCGGTCCGAGGCGCCGCGCGGCTCGGTCAGGCAATGGGCGAGCAGGAACTGCGGGTCCTCCACCAGCCGCTTGAACCAGCGCTCTTGCAGCTGCCGCGGCGCGAGATTGCGCAAGAGGATCGCGATCTTCCAGTTTTGCACCAGCTTGTCGGAGAGCCCCGCGTCGCCGCGCGCGATCTCCTCGGCGATCAGCGCGAAAGTCTGCACCTCGGTCTTGGGGTCGAGCTCGGTGCCGCCGAATTCCTCAGGCACGCCGAGCGTGCGGATGCCGATCTTGTCGGCGCCGGAGAGGATTTCCCGCGGCAGCCGGCCGTCGGGGTCCATCATCCATTCGCGCTGCCAGTTCTTGCGGATGAAGGGGATCACCACGTCATCCACAAACGCGCGGCAGCTCGCTCGCATCAGGCGCTGTTCTTCGGAAAGCGCGCGATCTGTCATGCGGACTCAGTTCGTCTCGCAATTCGTCGTCTTGCCGTCGCGCGTAAGCATCGCGCTGCGGCCTTTGATCCAGAACTGGGTTCTGCCTCTTGCGTAGCGGCCGCCGTCGGCCGAGCGCCGCTGCGGAAGTACCATTGTCTTGCCGTCGATCGTCAGCCGCGCCGCCTCTATTCGGATGATGCGCAGAAAACTCGCGGTCAGCACGGTGCCGTCATCGCAACGATAGGTGAAAGACTTCTGGGCCGTTGCAGAAACAGCCGGGCCAATCAGGATTGTTGTGAAAAGCCACGCGGCCAACACACATCCGACGAATGTGCGCAGTTTTCCCACCTCACGCCGCCTTGCGGCTGGCCAAAAACTCGCCCATGCGCCCGAGCGCCTTCAAGATGTTCTCTGCCGAGTTAGCGTAGGAAACGCGGATATAGCCTTCGCCGAGAATGCCGAAATCCGGTCCGCCGACGATCGCCACTCCGGTTTCTTCGAGCAATGTCGACGCGAGCTTCTTCGCCTTCCAGCCAGTGCGCTTGATGTTGGGGAAGGCATAGAACGCGCCCTTGGGCGTGGCGCAGGAGACGCCCGGCAGCTTGTTGAGGCCCTCGACCACGATCTTCCGCCGCTTGTCAAACTCGGCAACCATCGCCCGCGCCGCGTCCTGCGGGCCGGTCAGCGCCGCGATCCCGGCATATTGCGAGGGTGCATTGACGCACGAATGCAAATTCACCGCGAGCTTGCGTGCATAGTCGTAGAGCTTGCCCGGCCACACGGCGTAGCCGAGCCGCCAGCCGGTCATGGCGTAGGTCTTCGACCAGCCGTTCAACAGGATCACGCGGTCGCGGATCGACGGATAATTGAGCAGGCACACATGCTGTTCCCCGTCATAGACCATCTGATCGTAGATCTCGTCGGACATCACGCAGACATCGGGAAACCGCTCGAGCCCGGCCACCAGCTTGTCCACCTCGCTCTTGGGCGTGACGCCGCCGGTGGGGTTGGCCGGCGAGTTCAGGATCAATAGCCGCGTCTTCGGTGTGATCAGCTTCAGCGTTTCTTCCGCGGAAAAGGCGAAGCCGTTCTCCTCGCGGATCGGCACCGGCACCGGATTGGCGCCGGTGAACTCGATCATCGAGCGGTAGATGGGAAAGCCCGGGTCCGGATAGAGGATGTCTGCGCCGGGCTCGCCGAACATCAGGATCGACATGAACATGGTGGGCTTGCCGCCCGGCATGATCATCACTTCGTCGGGCGAAACCTTCGCGCCGAGCCGCTTGTAGAGGTCCGCCGCCACCGCTTCGCGGAGCGGCTTGATGCCGGCCGAGGGCGTATAGCCGTGGTGGCCATCGCGCAGCGCCTTGATCGCGGCCTCGACGATGTGCGGCGGCGTCTGGAAGTCGGGCTGCCCGATGCCGAGATTGATGACGTCGCGGCCCTGGGCCGCGAGCTCGGTCGCGCGCGCCAGTACGGCGAACGCGTTCTCTTCCCCGATGCGGTCGAAGGCGGCAATTGTACGCAACATGGACGCTCCCTCTGGCGTTTCTTACGATTGATTTCGCGCCGACTTTAGGCGCATAAATCCATTCAAATCAAACCGTTCGAACGGTTCAAAATGGCCGTGGGCAAGTGACCCGGCGGCTCGGGAGGCGGCGATGGCCAAGGTTCCAGCAAGCAAGCAAAAGGCAAACGGCAAAGGGGCCAAGCTGCGCTCTAAGCTCTGGTTCGACAATCCCGACGATCCGGGCATGAGCGCGCTCTATATCGAGCGCTACCTGAACTACGGCCTTACCCGCGGCGAGTTGCAGTCGGGCAAGCCCATCATCGGCATCGCCCAGACCGGCTCCGATCTGTCGCCTTGCAATCGCCATCACCTCGACCTTGCTCACCGCGTGCGCGAGGGCATCCGCGAGGCGGGCGCCATTGCTTTCGAATTTCCGATGCATCCGATCCAGGAAACCGGCAAGCGGCCGACCGCCGCGCTCGACCGCAATCTCGCCTATCTCGGGCTGGTCGAGGTGCTCTACGGCTATCCGCTCGACGGCGTCGTGCTGCTGACCGGCTGCGACAAGACGACGCCCGCCTGCCTGATGGCGGCGGCCACGGTGAATCTCCCCGCCATCGTGCTTTCCGGCGGGCCGATGCTGAACGGCTGGTACAAGGGCGAGCGCGCCGGCTCCGGCACCGTGAAGTGGAAAGCGCGCGAGCGCCTCGCCGCCGGTGAGATTGATTACAAGGAATACGTCGACGTGGTCGCGGCCTCGGCGCCGTCGATCGGCCACTGCAACACCATGGGCACCGCCTCGACCATGAACGCGATGGCCGAAGCACTCGGCATGTCGCTGCCTGGCTGCGCGGCCATTCCGGCGCCCTACAAGGAGCGCGGACAAATCGCCTATCAGACCGGACTGCGCATCGTCGAGATGGTGTGGGAGGACATGAAGCCCTCCGACATCCTCACCCGCAAGGCGTTCGAGAACGCGATCGTCGCCAATTCAGCGATCGGCGGCTCGACCAACGCGCCGATCCACGTCAACGCCATCGCGCGCCATGTCGGCGTCAAGCTCGACATCGATGACTGGGAGAAATACGGCTTCGACGTGCCGCTCATGGTCAATATGCAGCCGGCCGGCGAGTATCTCGGCGAGGAGTATTTCCGCGCTGGCGGCCTGCCGGCGGTGATGAACGAGCTGTTGCGCTACAAGCGCATCCATCCCGACGTGCTTACCGTCAACGGCAAGACCATGGGCGAGAACATCAGGAACGCGAAGATCACCGACCAGAAAGTGATCCTGCCCTACAAGCACCCGATGAAGAAGAAGGCCGGCTTCAAGGTGCTGCGCGGCAACCTGTTCCACTCGGCGATCATGAAGACCAGCGTGATCTCCGAGGAATTCCGCAAGCGCTATCTCACCGACAAGAGCAACCCCGGTGTGTTCGAGGGCCGGGCGGTCGTGTTCGACGGCCGCGAGGACTATCACAAGCGCATCGACGACCCGAAGCTCAAGATCGACGAGCGCACCATGTTGTTCATCCGTGGCGTCGGCCCGATCGGCTATCCGGGCGCGGCCGAAGTCGTGAACATGCAGCCGCCGGCAGCACTCATCAAGAAGGGGATCAAGTCTTTGCCCTGCATCGGCGACGGCCGTCAGTCGGGCACTTCTGGCTCGCCTTCGATTCTGAACGCCTCGCCGGAAGCGGCGGCAGGCGGCGGGCTCGCGTTGGTGAAGACCGGCGACACTGTCAGGATCGACCTCAACAAGGGCACCGCGAACATTAAGATCTCGAACGCGGAGCTCGCGCGCCGCAGGAAGGCGCTCGAGCGCCAGGGCGGCTACAAGTTCCCGAAAAGCCAGACGCCCTGGCAGGAAATCCAGCGCGGCATGGTCGATCAGCTGGAAGGCGGCATGGTGCTCAAGCCCGCGGTCAAATACCAGGATGTCGCCCACACCAAGGGTACGCCGCGCGATAGTCACTAGCCGCAATCGCTTCCGGCAATGACAGCGATCACCGAAATGCGCTGTCGCACGCCGAGCGATCGTGACAGGTTCGGTCGATTTCCTCGATGCAGTGAGACTTGTCCATGAGCCGTCCCTCCGTCGCCGAAAAACGCCGCGCCTTCCACAAGCTCCACGAGTCCGGTTGTTTCGTTATCCCGAACCCTTGGGACATCGGAAGCGCGCGTTACCTGCAAGGTCTTGGCTTCAAGGCGCTGGCAACGACCTCGGCCGGTTTCGCCTGGTCGAGAGGTTTTCACGACAATGCCGTGACCCGCGAGATGGTTCTCGCGCATTTGGACGAGATCGTTTCCGGCACGGACGTGCCCGTGAATGCCGATTTCGAAGGGGGCTTCGCACACGACCCCGCGGGCGTCGCAGAAAGTGTCAGGCTGGCCGTCGAAACAGGCGTCGCTGGACTCTCCATCGAAGACTCGAAAAGGGACAAGGACAATCCGTTGTACGATCTCGATACGGCCGTGGCGCGCATCCGCGCCGCGCGTGCTGCCATCGACAAAGCAGGCGGAGATACGCTGCTGGTTGGCCGCGCAGAGTGTTTCCTGATCGGCAAGCCCGATCTCGATGAGACTATCGCGCGGTTGAAATCCTATGCAGGTGCGGGGGCGGATTGCTTATACGCACCCGGCATCAGCAAACCTGAGCATATCTCAGCAGTCGTGAAAGCGGTCGCGCCAAAGCCCTTGAATTTACTGATCGGCACGCCGATGGGGCTCACGGTGAAGGACGCGGAAGCGCTCGGCGTGCGCCGCATAAGTGTCGGCGGGTCGTTGGCGCGTTCGGCCTGGGGTGGGTTCATGCGCGTTGCTAAGCAAATCGCCGAACTAGGAAAGTTCGACGGATTCGCCGACGCGGCACCAGGCGCAGAGATCAACAAATTTTTCTACAAAGATCGACAGCCGCAGGAAAAATCGTGACCGCAGCAATGAAAGCGCCGCTCCCTGCGGAAATGCCGGTGGGGTCGAAAGTCGACGCGACGCCGGCGACACGGCCCGGGCCGGTCGTGCTGGAGGGCCGTTTTGGCCGAGTCGTGAAGCTCGACGCGGCGCGCCATGGCGCGAGCCTGTGGAACGCGGTCAAGGGCCAGGATCACATCTGGACCTATATGTCTTCCTACGGCCCGTTCGCGAACGAACCGGCCTTTTTCGAATGGCTTGCGGGCCGAGCGACACTGGAGGACCCGTATTATTACACGATCGTCGATGCGTCGGATCGCGCCGTCGGCGTCGCGACGATCATGGAAATCCGTCCGGCCATGCGGGTTTGCGAAATCGGCCACATCGTCTATTCGCCGGCTTTGCAGCAGACGCCGCTCGCGACCGAGGCGCAGTATCTCCTTGCCCGCTACGTGTTCGAGACGCTCGGCTACCGGCGCTACGAGTGGAAATGCAATTCGCTCAATGCCGCCTCGCGCCGCGCCGCCGAGCGCTTGGGCTTCACGTTCGAGGGCGTCTCGCGCCAGCACATGATCGCCAAAGGCCGCAACCGCGACACCGCGTGGTATTCGATGCTCGACGGCGAATGGCCGCGCTGCCGCGCCGCCTTCGAGCGCTGGCTAAGCCCTGAGAATTTCGACGCCAACGGCCGCCAGCACCGCCGCTTGGAAGAAATCCGTAATACGTTGTGAATGGAGAAATCGCATGGCTAATCGTTTGAAGGGTAAAGTCAGCGTCGTCACCGCTGCCGGCCAGGGCATCGGCCGCGCCATCGCCGAGGCGTTCCTGGCCGAAGGCGCCAAGGTCATCGCCACCGATCTCGACCCGAAGAAGCTGGAAGGACTCGCCGGCGCCGATTGCAAAAAGCTCGATGCGATGAAGACCGCGGAAGTCGACGCACTCGCCAAAAGCGTGGGCAATATCGACGTGCTCGCTAATTGCGCCGGCTACGTGCACCACGGCTCGGTGCTCGAATGCTCCGAGGCCGATTGGGATTTTTCCATGGATCTCAACGTAAAATCCATGCACCGCACCATCCGCGCCTTTCTCCCGGGCATGCTCGCCAAGGGCGGCGGCTCGATCATCAATATTTCCTCGATCGCTTCCTCGCTCGGCGGCCTGCCGAACCGCTATGTCTATGGGACGAGCAAGGCCGCTGTAATCGGGCTGACCAAGGCAGTGGCTGCCGACTTCATCAAGAAGGGCATCCGCGCCAACGCCATCTGCCCCGGCACGATCCAGTCGCCGTCGCTCGACGATCGCATCAAAACGCTCGCCAAGAACACCGGCCAGACCGAAACCGCCGTGCGCCAGGCCTTCGTCGATCGCCAACCGATCGGCCGGCTGGGCACCGCGCAGGAGATCGCGGCCATGGCCGTTTATCTCGCGTCCGACGATGCCGCCTACACCACCGGCGCGATTCACATGGTGGACGGAGGGTTCTCGCTTTGAGCACAGGCATGCACGTCCTCGTCATCGGCGCCGCCGGCATGATCGGGCAGAAGCTTGTGCAACGGCTGGCGCGCGACCCGCATATCGGCGGCAAGCCCATCGAGCGCATGACTCTGCAGGACGTGGTCGAACCCGCGGTGCCCAAGGGCGTGAGCT
Organism: Xanthobacteraceae bacterium; assembly: GCA_036559465.1. Taxonomy (GTDB): domain Bacteria; phylum Pseudomonadota; class Alphaproteobacteria; order Rhizobiales; family Xanthobacteraceae; genus JAHFPN01. The sequence goes on along the minus strand of DATBTC010000018.1, from coordinate 38,859 downwards.
TCAAGGTATCGACGCGGGCCGGCGATATCACGGTGCCGGGCGAGGCGGCGGCGCTTGTCGCCGACGCGCCCGAGATGATTTTTCATCTGGCGGCCATCGTCTCGGGCGAAGCCGAGACCGATTTCGAAAAGGGTTACCGCATCAATCTCGACGGCATGCGTTTCTTGCTGGAAGCGATCCGCGCCCGCGGGCATAAACCGAAATTGGTGTTCACAAGTTCGATCGCCGTTTTCGGCGCGCCGTTTCCGAACGCCATCCCCGACGAGTTCCACCTCACGCCACTCACGTCCTACGGCACCCAGAAGTCGATCGGCGAACTGCTGCTAGCCGACTATACCCGCCGCGGATTTCTCGAAGGCGTCGGCATCCGGCTCCCGAGCATCGTGGTGCGGCCGGGCAAGCCCAACAAGGCGGCCTCGGGCTTCTTCTCCAACATCATCCGCGAGCCACTCGCCGGCCATGAGGCAGTGCTGCCGGTTCCCGACACCGTGCTGCACACCCACGCCAGCCCGCGCGCCGCGATCGGCTTCCTGCTGCACGGCGCGGAGCTGTCGCGCGAGAAAATCGGCCCGCGCGTCGGCATCACCATGCCCGGCGTCTGCTGCACCGTGGCCGAGCAGATCGAGGCGCTGCGCCGCGTTGCCGGCGACAAGGTGGTCGCCCGCATTCGCCGCCAGACCGATCCCCTGGTCGCCAAGATTGTCGAGGGCTGGCCGACCCGCTTCGACGCGCGGCGCGGTCTCGCGCTCGGTTTTCAACCCGAGCGGACCTTCGAGGAGATCATCCGCATCCATATCGAGGACGAGCTGGGCGGCAAGATCGCGGCGTGAGCGGAATGCGATTCCCGACGCCCCTGATCCCCGCGAAACTGATCAAGCGCTACAAGCGCTTTCTCGCCGACGTGGTGATGCCCGACGGCAGCGCGATCACCGCGCACGTCGCCAATCCCGGCTCCATGCTCGGGATCATGGAGCCGGGCTCGCGCGTATGGCTTTCCAAGTCGGACAGTCTCACCCGCAAGCTTCCCTATAGCTGGGAGCTGGTCGAAGTGGATTTCGGCTCCGGTCCGGAGCTGGTCGGCGTCAATACCGGGCATCCGAACAAGCTCGTGGCTGAGGCGCTCGCGGCTGGAAAAATCGCCGGTCTCGACGGCTACCAGCGAATCCGTAGCGAGGTGCGCTACGGCAAGGCCAGTCGCGTCGATTTTCTGTTGGAGCGCGATGGCCGCCCGTCCTGCTTCCTCGAGGTCAAGAACGTTCACATGATGCGCAAGCCGGGCCGCGCCGAATTCCCCGATGCCGTCACCGAGCGGGGCGCCAAGCATCTCGACGAATTGGCCCGCGAGACGAAAGGCGGCGCCCGTTCCGTGCTGCTGTTTCTAGTGCAGATCGGCTCGGCCGAAAGCGTCGCGCTCGCCCGCGACATCGACCCCGCCTATGGCAAGGCCTTCGATAGCGCACGGGCCGCGGGGGTAGAGGCCATGGCGCTGCGTTGTCGTATTTCCACCGATGCGATCGAGATAGCGGGTCCCGTACCGGTGCTGGGATGATTTTCTTGCACCTGCGAAATGATGGCCTACATTGAGGTTCCAAGAGGCCCCATGACCTACGTCGAAGCCGCCACCGCACCGTTACGCAAGACAGGGCAGATCAAGCTGCACGGGCCCGAAGGCTTTGCCGGCATGCGCAAGGCCGGCCATCTCGTGGCCGAGGTGCTCGACCTGCTCGACGAGCGCGTAGCGCCCGGCGTCACCACCGAGTCACTCGACCGGTTCGTGTTCGAATTCGCCCGCGACCACGGCGCGCTGCCGGCGACGCTCATGTATCGCGGCTATGAGAAGTCGATCTGCACTTCGATCAACCACGTGGTCTGCCACGGCATCCCCAACGACAAGCCGCTGCGCGACGGCGACATCGTCAATATCGACGTGACGCTGGTGCTCGACGGCTGGCACGGCGATTCGAGCCGCATGTACGGCGTCGGCGAGGTCCCGCGCCGCGCCGAACGGCTCGTTGAAGTGACCTACGACGCCATGATGGCGGGCATCGCCACGATCCGGCCGGGCGGCGCCGTCGGTGATATCGGCGCTGCGATCCAGGCGGTGGTCGAACCCAATCACATGAGCGTAGTGCGCGATTTCTGCGGCCATGGCGTCGGCCGCCTGTTCCATGATGAGCCCAACGTCGTGCACGTCGGGCGCAAAGGCGAGGGGCCGGTGCTGCGCCCGGGCATGTTCTTCACCGTCGAGCCCATGATCAATCTCGGCCGGCCGCACGTGAAGGTGCTGTCCGACGGCTGGACCGCGGTGACGCGCGACCGCTCGCTATCGGCCCAATTCGAGCACACGGTGGCGGTGACCGAGACCGGTTACGAGATTTTCACGCTCTCGCCCAAGGGCCTGCACAAGCCGCCCTATCGCACGGCCGCCTGAGCCATGCCTGCCAAGCGGAGCACAATCATCCGTCCGGCGATCCGACGCCGTCGCGCGCCGACATCCAGATGACCAAGCAGATCGTGGACGTGGCCAAGCCGCTCGGCATCGAGGTCCACGACCACATCATCGTCGGCCGGGAAGGCCACGCGAGCCTGAAGGGGTTGAGGCTTATCCCTTAATCGTCATGGCCGGGCGTGTCCCGGCCATCTACGTCTTTGAATCTCAGCATGAAAGAAATTCGTGGATGCCCGGCACAAGGCCGGGCATGACAGAATATTCAAGGCCGCTTCATCACCAACGGTGTCGGCAGTTCCGGCACCTTGGCCCAGTCGCCGCCTTCTTGCTTGCCGAAGCGCAGCCGCTCGCCTTGTTTCGATTGCAGCACGACGTCGCCGCGCTCCAGGCGCCAGGAAGCCGGATCGAAGCGGAGCAGCGTGGCGTCGCATCCGGGCTGCACGCTGAGCTTGAAGCCCTCGTCGTCCGACGGCTGATCGGTGAAAACGAGCTGGCAGGTGGCGGTCCCGGTCGGGCGCGCGATATTCCAGTTGCCGATCAGGTCCGCCGGTTGCGCGAATTCCTTCGGGTCGACGAACTGCAGATTGGCGAGGAAATAGACCGCGTCGCCCTCGCGGATCGCTTCATAGACGCCGCCGACGCCTTCGGTGAATTCGGCCACCATGCGGCCGTTCGCGCGCACGAACTTGATCGAGCCGGCCGGCCCTGGCGCCCATGCCGTCACCTCGCCGAGAAAGCCGAACAGCTTGATGCATTCCGGGCGGTCATAGAGCAGCGTGAAGGCGCCGCCGGCCGGCTTCTGGTCGAGCGTAATCTTGCACTTGCGGTTGCCGTCGGCGTTGGCGAGCTCATAATTGGCTGCGAGCGCGCGCAGCTCCGCGGGATCGACCGCACGGGGCGCCGGCGACTGCGCCGCGGCCGCTTGCGCGAGCAGGATCGACAAAAAAGCCGAAACGAGAAGACGCATGCACACCTCGCGCTTCGTGCCGCGCGAGGTTAGCACGCGTCTTTGCCGCCGCTCAACGCTTTGGCGGCCAAGGGGTTTCCGCCACCGGGGTGAGGGGCCCTTTGCCCGCGAACCACGACTTCAGATTGTCCACCACGAGCTGGCCCATGGCGCGCCGGGTGTAGTGCGATCCCGAGGCCACATGCGGCAGGAGCACGATGTGCTCCATGTCGATCAGCTCCTTGGGTACCCGCGGCTCGTCTGCGAACACGTCGAGGCCGGCGGCGTAGATCGTCTTGTTGCGGAGCGCATCGATCAGCGCCGGCTCGTCCACCACCGAGCCGCGCGCCGCGTTGATGAGGATGCCGTTCGGGCCGAGCGCCTTCAGCACCTCGGCATTGATAAGATTCTTCGTCGCCGGCCCGCCCGGTGTGATGACGATGAGTACATCCACGTCGCGCGCCATAGCCTTGAGATCGGGATAATGTCGCCACGTAACGCCAGCAGCCGGATTGCGCGAGTGATAGACGATCGGCAGACCGAAGGCTTCCAGACGCCTGGCGATGGCCTTGCCGATCCTTCCCATGCCGACAATGCCGATCTTGCGGTCGCGCAGGGTTGCGGTGAGCGGATAGGCCTTCTCCAGCCACTTGCCGGCGCGCAGATAGCGCTCCGACTGCGGCAGCTCGCGCACGGTCATCAGGAGCAGTGCGACCGCGGTGTCGGCGACCTCGTCGGTCAGCACGTCGGGTGTGTTGGTGACGACGATTCCGTGCCCGCCGGCCCATTTGGCATCGACACTGTCGTAGCCGACGCCGAAGCTCGACACGATCTCTAGCTTCGGCAGCCGCTGCATGAACGTGCCGTTGAGCGGCATGTGGCTGCTATAGGCGATGCCGCGCAGGCGCGGGGCGAGCTCGGCGATCAGCGCGTCCTTGTCGGCAGCCTTGGCCAGGCGGTGCACCTGGAACACCGCATCGAGCTGTTCCTCGATGAATGGCATCATCGGTCCGGGCAGCAGGATTTCGGGCTTGCTCGCGGCCATGGGGTCCCTTTCGTTTTGGTGCGTTCGAAACCCTTCTATATCACCGGCATTTGGCTGAACGGCTACTTTACATCCCCTCTTATTCAACATTAAATCCCACTAAGCCACGGGTCGATGGATAGGGTGGGTGGTCGGCGTCATGGAGAGTTCGGGGTCCGTTTTCAACGAGTTCGGTGACCGGCGCGTTGCCGATGCTGCCGGCATCGAAAACGCGACCGAGAGCGTGACGGCACGCATTGCACGCACGATCGGGATGGCGATCGCCCGTGGCGACTACGCGCCGGGCGATACCCTGCCGGTTGAAGCCGAGTTGTGCCGTTCCCTCAGTGTCGGCCGCAATGTGCTGCGCGAGGCGGTGAAGACGCTCGCCGGCAAGGACTTGCTGCGCACCGTACGCCGCACCGGTACGATCGTTCTAGCGAAGAGCCAGTGGAACCTGCTCGATCCCGAAGTCCTGCGTTGGACGCTCGCCGCCGACTCGTTGCGTCACGATCTCCTTTCGGAGCTCACCCAGTTGCGTGTGATGATCGAGCCCGAGGTCGCTGCGCTCGCGGCGAAGAACGCGACAACGACGGAAACCCTGCGGCTCTACGAGGCCTATGAGGCCATGCGTCGCCACTGCAACGATTCGGTGCTGGCGATCGAAACCGACCTTCGCTTCCATCAATGCCTGTTCGCGGGCGCGCACAACCAGCTGGTCGCCAGCCTCTTTCGTTCCTTCAGCGTCCTCTTGCGCGCGAACTTCGAGCTCACGCTGGGTTCGAAGGAGGGCTTCATCCGGAATCTCGAACAGCACGGAGACGTTGCCGAGGCCGTGCATCATCGCGATCCGGACGCGGCCCGGCGCGCCATGCTGCAGCTCCTTGCGAACAACGAGGCGGATCTCGCCGAGGTCATGCAGCGCAAGGCGGCCACCGGTCGAGGCCCGGTGCGCGGCCAACGGCTGGTCGCCGTGCCGGAGAGAACGCCGTGACCGGGCAGGTTCGAATACATCAGTGGTTTGCATAACGAGTGTCGACCGATTTCGGCCGCAAGAACGACAACAAGACGGCCGGTGGAGAATGGGAGGAGATTGAATGGCGTCGGTCGGAATCCGCGACGTGCGTAAGGCCTTCGGCGCGACCGAGGTCATCCACGGCGTCAACATCGACATCGAAGACGGCGCCTTCGTTGTGCTGGTCGGGCCCTCGGGCTGCGGCAAGTCGACATTGCTGCGCATGATCGCCGGGCTCGAGAACATCACCGGCGGCGAGATCAAGATCGGCGAGCGCGTGGTCAACGATCTGCCGCCCAAAGCCCGCGACATCGCCATGGTGTTCCAGAACTACGCGCTCTACCCGCACATGACGGTCGCGGCCAACATGGCGTTCTCGATGAAGCTGCGCCACGCTCCGCGCGAAGAGATCGATCAGCGCGTCAAGCGCGCGGCCGAAATCCTCGGCCTCATGCCGCTCCTGGAGCGTTATCCACGCCAGCTCTCCGGCGGGCAGCGCCAGCGCGTGGCGATGGGTCGCGCCATCGTACGCGACCCACAAGTGTTTTTGTTCGACGAGCCCTTGTCGAATCTCGACGCCAAGCTGCGCGTCGCGATGCGCACCGAGATCAAGGAACTGCACCAGCGGCTCGGCACCACCACCGTCTACGTCACCCACGACCAGATCGAGGCCATGACCATGGCCGACAAGATCGTGGTCATGCACGACGGGCTCGTGGAGCAGATCGGTGCGCCGCTCGAGCTCTATGACCGGCCGGATAATCTGTTCGTCGCGGGTTTCATCGGTTCGCCGGCCATGAATTTCTTCAAGGGCCGGATCAGCCCAAATGGCTCCGCCGCCTTCGAGACGGCGGACGGTGTGAAGCTGCCAATCAGCGGCGCACCCTCGCGCTTCGACGGTCGGCCGGCCATCTATGGCATCCGGCCCGAGCATTTCCGGCTCGCCGACGACGGCGCCCCGGCCGAGGTAGTGGTGATCGAACCGACCGGCTCCGAAATCCAGGTCGTGGCCCGGCTCGGCGCCACGGAAGTCGTTGCCGTATTTCGCGAACGTCATATGCTTAAGCCCGGCGAAAAGATCCGGCTGCGGCCGGAACCCAAGCTCGCACACCTGTTCGATGAAGCGACCGGCAAGCGGCTGGCCGCCTGAACCAGAAGGAACCACCGCGTAGCAAGCAAGTCGAAATCAGAAACTTCAGGGAGGACACCATGAATCCGTTCAATAGACGTACGTTTCTGCAAGGCAGCACCGCACTCGGCGCATCCGTCGCACTGACCGGTCCTGCACTGCTCGATTGGGCCAAAGCCTGGGCGCAGACCGCGCCCTGGAAGCCCGAGCGAAATGCCCAGATCTCGCTTCTGCGCTGGAAGAGATTCATCCAGGCGGAGGAAGACGCCTTCATGGAGCTGGTCGCCAACTTCACCAAGGCGACCGGCGTGAAAGTCAACGTGACCAACGAGTCGCTTGACGACGTGCAGCCCAAGGCGGCGATTGCGGCCAATACCGGCTCCGGTCCCGACATGTTCTGGGGACTCTATTCGCTACCGCACCTGTTCCCGAGCAAGGTCATTGATCTCACCGATGTCGCTGACTACCTCGGCAAGAAATACGGTGGTTGGGTCCCGTCGGCGGTCACCTACGGCAAGAGCGGCAACAAGTGGATCGGCATCCCGGTCGCCTATAACGGTAACGTATTGAACTACCGCAAGGCGGCGAGCGAGAAGGCCGGCTTCAAGACATTTCCGAAGAAGACCGACGAGTTCCTCGCCTATGCCAAGGCAATGAAGGCGCAGGGCACGCCCGGCGGCATGGCGCTCGGCCACGCCTCGGGTGACGGCAATGCTTGGGTTCATTGGGCGCTTTGGGCCTTCGGCGGCAACCTCGTCGATGCGCGCGATCGCGTCATCATCGACTCGCCGGAGACCGCCAAGTCGCTCGAATACGCCAAGGCGCTCTACGAGACCTTCATCCCCGGCACCGCCTCCTGGAACGACTCGTTCAACAACAAGGCGTTCCTCGCCAACGAGGTGCACTGGACCAACAACGGTGTCTCGATCTACGCCGCCGCCAAAGCCGGAAACATGAAGGAGATGGTGGACGACATCGACCACGCGCTGTGGCCGGTGGGTCCGATCGGCAAGCCGACCGAGTTCCACGTCGCCTATCCGATCATGGTCATGACCTACTCGAAGGTCCCGCAGGCCTCCAAGGCCTTCATCGCGTTCATGATGGAAGCGGCCAATCTCGATCCGTGGGTGATCAAGTCGGTTGGCTACCTCACTCCGGGATTGACGGCTTACGAGAAGAACCCGGTCTGGACCTCCGATCCGAAGCTCACGGTCTGCCGCGACGTCGCCAAGAACACGCTCACTGCCGGCCATCTAGGCTCGGTCGGTGAGAAGGCGGCGGCGGCGCTCGCCGACTTCATCGTGCTCGACATGTTCGCCAACGTCTGCACCGGACGCGAGGACGTGAAGGGCGCGGTCAAGATCGCCGATCGCCAGGCGCGGCGCCTCTACCGCACGTCCTGATGCAATCCGGCGGGCGGCGCTCGGCGTCGCCCGCCATTTTTTCAGCCGGCAAGGCAACCGAGGTGAGCCGTGGCCGACGTAGCGCTTGACCCCAGAACGGCCAAGCGGCCGCTCCTGCACGCGACCGCATGGGATCGGCTGAAGGTAAACCACAACTGGCTCGGCCTGTGGTTCATGCTGCCGGCTGCTGCGATTCTGGTTCTATTTCTCGCCTATCCGCTCGGGCTCGGCATCTGGATTTCGTTCACCGATACGCGGATCGGCCGCAGCGGCGTATTCGTCGGCGTCGAGAACTACGAGTGGCTGTGGGACGACACGGTGTTCTGGCTCTCGGTGTTCAACACGCTGCTCTATACGGGCGTTGCTTCCGTATTCAAATTCGCCATTGGCCTTTATCTCGCGATCCTCTTGAACCAGCACATGCCGTTCAAGGCCATGATCCGTGCGATCGTGCTGATTCCCTTTATCGTGCCAACGGTGCTGTCGGCGATCGCGTTCTGGTGGCTGTTCGACAGCCAATTCTCAATCATCTCCTGGTCGCTCAAGAAGATCGGGTTCATATCCTCGAACATCGACTTCCTCGGCGATTTCTGGAACGCGCGCTGGTCGGTGATCTTCGCCAATGTCTGGCGCGGTATTCCGTTCGTCGCGATCACTCTCTTGGCCGGGTTGCAGACCGTGCCGCCCTCGCTCTACGAGGCGGCAACCATCGACGGCGCCAGCCGTTGGCAGATGTTTCGCTTCATCACCTATCCGCTGCTCACCCCGATCATCGCGGTGGTGATGACGTTCTCGGTGCTCTTCACCTTCACCGATTTCCAGCTGATCTGGGCCATGACGCGCGGCGGCCCGGTGAACGCGACGCACCTGATGGCCACGCTTTCCTACCAGCGGGCGATTCTCGGCGGCTATTTGGGCGAGGGCTCAGCCATAGCGACCGCCATGATCCCGTTCCTGCTCGCCTGCATCCTGATCTCCTGGTTCGGCCTGCAGCGCCGCAAATGGCAGCAGGGGGAGAGTAATGACTGACCTCTGTGCGGCGCTGCCGTTTTCCTTGGCGCGAACGGGGCGAGCCCCGCGCGCGCGGCCGCAAATGGCAGCAGGGGGAGAGCAATGACTGAGGTGTTTGTTCCGAAGGTCGCCGATCCGAGGACGATCCTGACCGGCTCGTCGCCGACTGCCGACCACACCGAAGGCATGAGCTATCTGGAGACATTGCCGCGGCGGCTGGTGACGCTCTATCTGCCGCTCTCAATCATCGTGATCGTGTTGATCTTCCCGTTCTATTGGATGGCGCTCACTGCGATCAAGCCGGACGAGCAGCTGCTCGCGCTCGACAAGTTCAATCCGTTCTGGACCTGGAGCCCGACGTTCAAGCACATCGAGAAGCTTCTGTTCGAGACCAATTATCCGCTCTGGCTGTGGAACACGATGTACGTCGCGATCGGCTCGACCATTCTTTCGATCTTTGCGAGCGTGTGCGCGGCCTATGCCATCGTGCGCTTGCGCTACAAGGGCGCGCAATGGGTGGGGGCGAGCATCTTCCTAGCCTATCTGGTGCCGCCCTCGATCCTATTCATTCCGCTTTCCACCATCGTGTTCCAGTACGGCCTGTTCGATACGCCGTTCGCGCTGATCCTGACCTACCCGACCATCCTGATCCCGTTCTCGACCTGGCTGCTGATGGGCTATTTCAAGACCATTCCCTACGAGCTCGAGGAATGCGCGCTGATCGACGGCGCCAGCCGCCTGCAGATTCTGACCAAGATCGTGTTGCCGCTGGCGGTGCCCGGCCTGATCTCAGCCTTCATCTTCTGCTTCACGCTGTGCTGGAACGAGTTCATCTATGCGCTCACCTTTATTTCGGCGAGCACCAACAAGACCGTGCCGGTCGCGATCGTGAACGAGTTCGTCGACGGTGACATCTACCGCTGGGGCTCGCTGATGGCGGGCGCCCTGATCGGCTCGTTGCCGCTGGTCCTGCTCTACGCCTTCTTCGTCGAGCACTACGTTTCGGCGATGACCGGCGCGGTCAAGGAATAGGCGCGCGGCAGACCCCGTCCTCGGCCGCCGCGCGCGACTGGTTCAGCGATTGATCCAGGCGAGCACCGCGCCCAGGATCACGGTCGAAATGCCGTCATAGACAATCTGCTTGATCGCGACGTCGAGCGGCGTCGGCGTGACCGAGTGATAGATCAGGTACATCGGGACTACGGCAACCAGCGCGATCGCGATGCCGTAGCGGACGCCCTGCATCAGCCAGGGGCGATCCTCCTTGCCCATGATGTAGATCCAGGTGAAGGCGAGCGCGAACGAGACATGGGCGAGCACGACATACCCAAGCCGCGCCTGCATCTCGGCGGCCGGCCGCATCATCGCACCAAGCTTCGCGTAGTCGGCCTTGAGCAGCATCTCGTGCACGAGATAGCTTAGCACCGACGCCAGCACGAACATCACGACGGCGGAAATCCAGAACTTGCGGTTCATAGCGTTCTCCCCGTTTTCTCCCCGCCCGATTTGCAACTTTGCGCGTCGGGTTGCATCCTCATACTACCCGAACATCGGTATGGCGCGCACCGGGCGTGCATCGCGCTGTAAGCACAAACAGGCACCGCAACAGGGAGTAGGGCGATGAAAGAACGAGTGGGTTTTATCGGTGTCGGCCTCATGGGTCACGGCATGGCGAAGAATCTGCTGCAAAAGGGCCATCCGCTCACCGTGCTCGGGCACAAGAACCGGGTGCCGATCGAGAACCTGAAGAAGCTCGGCGCAAGCGAGGCCAAGACTCCGAAGGAGCTCGCCGAAACCTGCGACGTGGTCATTCTCTGCGTCACCGGTGCGCCGGAAGTGGAGGCGCTCGTGCGCGGCAAGGACGGCCTCAAGGCCGGCGCCAAGAAGGGCCTCGTCATCGTCGATACCTCGACCTCGGAGCCGACGCTCACGGTCTCGCTCGCCGAAGAACTGGCGCCGCTCGGCGTCACCTTTATCGACGCGCCGCTCGCGCGCACGCCCAAGGAAGCCGCGGAGGGTCGCCTCGGCATCATGGTCGGCGGCACGCCCGAGTCCTTCGCCAGCATCAAGCCGGTGCTTGCTTGCTTCGGCGAAAGCATCAACCTGATCGGCCCGACCGGGGCCGGCCATACCATGAAGCTGATCAACAACTTCGTCTCGCTCGGCTATGGCGCGATCTTCTCCGAAGCGCTCGCGCTCGCGCGCAAGGTCGGCATCACGCCCAAGGTATTCGATTCGGTGATCCGCGGCGGCCGTATGGATTGCGGCTTCTATCAAACCTTCATCGGCTACACGCTCGAGGGCAATCGCGACTCGCACAAGTTCGCGCTCAGGAACGCGCATAAGGATCTGCGCTATTACGTGAACGTGGCCAATGCCCGCGGCCTGGTGAACCCGGTCGCTTCCGCGGTGAAGAACAGCTACGCCTCCGCCGACGCGCTCGGCTATGGCGAGGCCAATATCCCGCTGCTGGTGGATGTGATCGGGGAGACCAACGGCCTGGAGCCTCTGCACCCGGCCAAGCGCACCGCGGCGGAGTAACTCCCTCTCAGTCTATTGATGCTGGTGGCCACCCTGTTGATGTTTAGGTTGCTCGCCACTCATATATCCACGCAGTTCGGCGTACTGATGTATCTGCGCCGGCGCCAGCACTTTAACGGTTGCGAGATGATATTTGAGGTGAGCGGTCCTCAGAGCCGCTTGTGTAGCGCTGATCGCCAGCATCGCGGTTGCAAGGCTTGCTTCCGTGATCGTCCTTCCGGCGAATAGTCGCTCCAGGTCTGCCTCTTGCACGATCAGCTTCTCACCAAGCAGAACAGTCTCGGCCTTCATCGCTGCAAAGAGTTCCTGCATTTTGATCCGTTGCGCCTCGGACAGGCCCAGCGGCTGAGCAAGTTCGAGTACATGCGTGGGGCCCGGATAGCCATTGAGCTCGGCTGCGAGCGCCAACCCCATGCCGCGGCCCGCCCTCAAATCGGCGAGCTGCTGGTCCGATAGCGCCTTTATCTGCCGCGCCTCGAAACCCGCATAGGGCTGCTGCGCGTGTGCGGTGAACGGCGCAGCCGCAAATGCGATCACGGCCAAGGCTGCTAATCGTTTCATGTTCGTTTCTCCTGATACTTTCTGTTCGAAGAACGGTTTTCGATTAGACCACTGCGAACTGTCCCATCATGCCGTGATCCTCGTGCTCAAGGATGTGGCAGTGGTACATGAACGGCATCTTGGGCGCGGCGGGATGGCCGAAACGCACCAGAATCTCCGCTTGTTCCGCCACCAGCACGACGTCCTTCCAACCGGATTGCTCAGGGCGCGGTCTCCTGCCGCCATTGCTGAGAATGCGGAAACTCACCCCGTGGATGTGGAAGGGGTGCGCCATAGCGGTCGACTGGATATCCCAAATCTCCGAAGTTCCCAACTTCGTCGTCACGTCGACGCGGCCCATGGAAAACGAGCGGCCGTTGATCCCCATCATTTGAGGCGACCCGCTCATTCCCATCATTTGCATCATTCCCATCATCGGATTGAGCACGAACGTTCGCCACGCTACAGCCGAAGCGATATCCGGAGGCGCAAGCCGAGAAAGCTCCCTAGGCAACTGAGTAACCGAGACCTTCAGTGCGGCATCGGGCCTGAATTGCATGAAGACTTCCGTTTCGGCAGAGCCGCCAATGCGGCGGCCAATCGGCATCATCATTGCAGATCCGGAATCGTGATGGGTATCGGGAGCGGTGAGAAGATCGGCCGGCCGGCCGTCGGAAAAGTTTACGAGGATTTCGTATCGCTCGGCGGGGGCGATCACCAGATTTCGTAGTTCTACGGGTTCCGGGAGAAGCCCGGCATCCCCGGCAATCACGAAGAACGGCCGGCGATCGGAGAAGCGCAGGTCGAAGTTGCGGGCGTTCGCAGCGTTCAGCAGACGCAGCCGCACGAAGCCGGCGGGCACGGTCGCAACGGGACCGATCGCCCCATTGACGAGAAGCGTATCGCCCTGGAACCCGTGCATTATGTCCATCATCGTTGGCGAATAGACGAGCTCGCCATTGCGGCCGAAGCGCTTGTCCTGCAACACGAGCGGAATGTCATCGACGCCGTAGGTCGCAGGCAATCCGCGATCACGGTCGCCGCCGTCGCTTACGATCATCATTCCAGCGAGGCCAAGATAGACTTGCCGTGCGGTACTCCCGTGCGGGTGCGAATGGAACCAGGTTGTTGCAGGCGGCTGCTTGATGTTGATTTCCGGGGTCCAGACTCCACCCGGCCTGATCATATTATGTGGACCGCCATCGAGATACGACGGCACCAAGAGGCCATGCCAATGGAGCGTTGTGTCCTCATTGAGATGGTTTTCCACACGGAAAGGGATCGTATCTCCGCTGCGGACGCGCACGACGGGGCCCAGATAGCTCGATGAAATTCCTGTCGACGGAACCGCAGCGCCATGTCCGAAGCGATGGACGCTCTTCTGCAGGGAGAGGGTGACCGGTTCGCCGTTGCGCGCCTCGATAAGAGCCGGGATTGGCAGAGAAGGCGCATTCGTTGGAGCACTACGCGCCCACTGGGGCAGACTGCCGAAGGTCAGGCCCGCTGCTGCTGCGCCTGACAACAATAGCACTTGGCGTCGAGTAAGCGATGTCTTGATGCTCATGGGATGGCCTCTGCAGTACGTGTTGAGTCGCGACATTGAGGTTACCCTCTGGACGATCACCGACCGTCCAGAGGAATTCGATGGAGCACGCGCTCGATCAGCTCGATCGCCGCGCGGCCTCAGTGGTCTTGGTGCTCGTGTTGCTGGCCGCGCAAAAACGCGCCGCGCATCGGGCCGGGGCCGAACGAGGCGAGACCTGGCAGTGTGTCGCGGGCTTTGGCCTTCTGCGTGTCGTCGAGCGTGGCGAGAAGTTCGTCCGCCGCCGTCTTCACGGTGTCGAACTGCTTCTGTCCCTGCTCGCGCATCTTGGTCACGAAGGCATAGCGGTCCTGCGGAGTCATTTTGCTGACGGTGTTCGGATCCACGCCTTCACGCGTGGTCTTCATGGTAGTCCGCGCGTCCTGGATCGCCTTGGTGTACTTGTTCCACGCTGGCTCCTGCGCGGTGGTGATACCGAGCTCACGCTTCAGTCCTTCGATCTGCGTCGGATCGTCGAAGGTGAAGCTGGGGCCATCCTGCTGCGTCATGCGGTGGCCCATGCCCGGGCCCTTCTGGTGGCCCATGCCCGGGCCCTTCTGATGCATCATGCCGGGACCCATGCCGGAGCCCATTCGACCCATGTGCCGTCCCATGGCGCCGGGCCCCATCGCGTCGGGCCCTTCGGCTTCTGTCGAGTGTGGTCCGAAGTTCCTGGTGCTGGGGCCCATCGACTGCGCCATGGCCCATCCGCTGACAACCACAGCGGTCGTCGCGATGGCAGCGAGAAGCAGGGTTTTCTTTTTCATTTCCGTCTCCAATAGCTAGGCAACAGGAAGTCCGTTGCAGCGCATATGGAGGCGGAGGTTTCACCCAAGTTATTCAGAGCCGGTGATTCTTGTGACAAAGTGTGTCAGACGCGGCTCCAGCAACAATCAGAAATACAATCGAAGCAACGGTGGGAGAAGCCTTGCGCTATATTCCAAGCATGCAAGGGGCGCCTCACATCCTGATCGTCGACGATCACCGCGAAATTCGCGACCTCGTCTCGCTTGCGCTGACGAAAGAGGGCTTCCGCGTCGCTACCGCGGCGGACGGCCGGGCCATGCGCAAGGTCTTGGCCGACAGCCGGATCGACCTCGTTCTTCTTGATCTGATGCTGCCCGGCGAGGATGGGCTGTCGCTTTGCCGCGCTTTACGGACCGAATCGAATATCCCAGTCATCATGTTGACCGCCAAAGGTGAAGAGGTGGACCGGGTCATCGGTCTGGAGATGGGCGCCGACGATTACTTGCCGAAACCCTTCGGCAGCCGCGAACTCGTTGCGCGCATCAGAGCCGTGCTTCGCCGCAGCCAAGAGCCGGTGGTACGCGTTAACACCGAACGTCGCGCCAGACACTACCATTTCGATCGTTGGGCGCTGGATACCGGTACGCGAGAGCTTCTCCGCCAGGACGGTGTGACGGTGCCGCTCAGCACAGGCGAATACGATCTCCTAATCGCGTTGATAGAGCGTCCGCAGCGGGTCTTGAACCGGGATCAGCTTCTCGACCTTGCTCGCGGTCGTACATCAGCCGGAATCGATCGCAGTGTCGACACGCAAATCAGTCGGCTGCGTAAGAAGTTGGAGGTCGACCCCGCCGAGCCGAAGATCATCAAGACGGTATGGGGCGGCGGTTACATGTTCACGCCTACGGTGAGCCACGAATGAGCCGATTTCTACCGAAGAGCCTGTTCGGCCAGACGTTGCTTGTTTTGCTCGCTGGACTGATCGCTTCGCTTGCCGTTGGTTCCTGGATCTATTCCTTGGATCGCGAGCAGGCGGTGCGCGCCGTCGGCGGGCTTGCCGCCGCCCAGCGCATTACCAATCTGACCCGGCTCGTGCAGGAGACGCCGCGCGAATCGCGCGACCGGCTCGTTGCTGCGCTGAGCGATCAGAGCTTCCGCGCCTCGCTCTCAGACCGGCCGCCCGCGATCGCGTCGGGAGCCGACGACGCACCGGGTGCACAGGCGATCAAAGATTTCCTCGTAGATCAATTATCGCTCGGCGCGGCACGACAGCCTCGCGTGTCAGCCTCTTGGCCGGACGCTCCGATGTTCGGAGCCTGGCACCCCATGCAGCGCGGCCCGATGATGCATGGCTTCGGCGGCTTTGGGATGTTTCGCGATCTTGAGGTCGCAATTCCACTCGCGGACGGCCAGTGGCTCTTCTTCGCCACCGCTTTGCCGGAGAGCGGCCTGACGTTTTCCAGTCAGTTCTTGCTGTCCATGGGGATCATGGCGATCATCATTTTTGCCGTTTCGGTATGGGCGGTTAGACGCGTAGCGGCTCCGCTCGCCTCGCTCTCGGTGGCAGCCGAGCGCCTCGGCAATGACTTGAACGCGCCGCCAGTACCCGAAACCGGTACGATCGAGACGCAGCAGGCCTCCCGCGCGTTCAACGCCATGCAGGCGCGTTTGCGTGGCCTGATCGAAAACCGCACGCGCATGCTGGCCGCGATCTCGCACGATCTGCGCACACCGCTGACGCTGCTGCGGCTTCGTGCGGAAAACGTGGAGAATACGGGCGAACGCGAAAAGATGCTCTCAACGATTGCCGAGATGGATTCGATGGTCGCGGCGACGATGCAATTCGCCAGCGACGATGCGCGGGCTGAGCTGCGCCGGCCAACAGACCTGGCGGCGCTGCTCGCCAGCGCCGTTCATGACATGGCCGATGCAGGGTTCTCAGTCGCGATGGAGCCGGCGGAGCCAGTGACCTATGAATGCCAACCGGGTGCACTGAAGCGCGCACTGACCAACCTGCTCGAAAATGCGGTGAAATATGGCAAGCGCGCGAGAGCGGCGATACGTTCGACACCGCGGGTGGTCGAGATCACGATTGACGACGACGGACCCGGAATCTCCGAACAGGAGCTCGCCCGGGTATTTCAGCCCTTCTATCGCGTGGAAGGATCGAGAAGCCGTGAGACTGGGGGGATCGGTCTTGGGTTGGCGATCGCGCTTTCCGTGGTGCAGGCTCACGGGGGCCAGCTTGTGCTCGCCAACCGGTCGGGAGGGGGCTTGCGCGCCAAGGTTACGCTTCCCGTCTGACGCGCGGCCTCGTTCACTCTCCGGTTTGCGCCTTGATCGATTGCACCGCGCGCATTTTGCGCTCGCGGTTCAATAGGTAGAGTCCGCACGCGATCACGACCGCGGCGCCCGCGAGCGTCCAGCCGCTCGGCAGGTCGCCGAATACGAAGAAGCCCGCCGCCGCCATCCACACGATCTGGAAGTAGATGAACGGCGCCAGCACCGGCGCCGGGGCCTGCCGGTGCGCGGCGATCAGGAGCCAATGCCCAATCCAGCCGAAAGCGCCGATCGCCACCATGCCGGCGATCGCCGATGGCCCCGCTGGCGGCGTCCAGAAGAACGCGACCGGAACGGAAGCCGCGAGAAATCCCACCAGCGACGAATAGAACAGCGTGGTCTGGGTCGAGTCGTAGGATGCCAGCATGCGTGTCGTGATGTTGTAGAGCGCGTAGCAGACCGCGCTGATCAGCGAGAAAATCGCGGCCGGATGGATGCCGCCCGCGCCCGGCCGCGTGACCAGCAGCACACCCGAGAAGCCGACCATGATCGCGGCCCAGCGCCGCCAGCCGATCCATTCACCGAGCAGCGGACCGGCCAGCACCGCGATGAAGAACGGCGTTGTGAACATGAGCGCCGCGGTCTGGTCCAGCTGCAGGTAACGCAGCGCGACGAAATTGAAGAACGTCGAGCAGACCAGGAGCGCCGAACGGCCGAGCTGCAGCCACGGCCGGCTGGTCCGCAACAGGCCCGGCGTGGTCCAGGGGTTTACGAACAGGAAGGAGAGGATGAAATGGCTGGCGTAACGCGCCCAGACCACCTGCACTGTATCCATTTGCCCCGTGAGCCACTTCGCGGTGGTGTCGAGCAGCGCGAAACAGAACAGCGCTAAGCAGATGAAGCCGATCCCGATCAGCCGCGCCTTGCCGTCGGTGGCCGACGGCAGCGCGCGCCGGGGTATCGCCTTCCGGCGTTTGGTCTTGTCCGGCATGCGGATCAGTAGGTGGCGCGGCCGCCGGAGAGGTCGAACACCGCTCCGGTCGTGAACGAGCATTCGGCTGAAGCCGCGAACGCAATGGTGGCCGCGATCTCCTCTACGTTGACGAAGCGCGCGCGCGGGATCTTGGCGAGCATGTAGGCGATGTGCTGCTCGGTCATTTGCGCGAAGATCGCGGTCTTGGCCGCCGCCGGCGTCACGCAGTTCACCGAGATGTCGTAGCTCGCCAGCTCCTTGCCGAGCGATTTGGTGAGCGCGATCAACCCGGCCTTGGAAGCGGAATAGGCCGGCGCGTTCGGGTTACCCTCTTTGCCGGCGATCGAGGCCACGTTGACGATGCGCCCGTAGTTCTGCGCGATCATGCCGGGCGCAATCGCACGGCAGCAATGGAACGGGCCGGTGAGATTGATCGCGAGCACCTCGTCCCAGGCCGCTTTCGGATACTCCCACGTAGGCACGTTCGGGCCGGATATGCCTGCATTGTTCACCAGGATGTCGATGCGCTTGAAGGCTGCGAGCGTCGCGTCGCGCGCTTTTTCGACACTAGAAAGATGGGTCACGTCGACATGGAACGAGTCCACTGGGCCACTGCCTACGAGCTCCGAAGCCGTGCTGTCGGCGAGCTTCTTGTCGCGGTCCCAGATCGCCACCGTGGCGCCGGAGGCGAGGAAGCGCTCGACCACCGCGCGCCCGATGCCCTGCGCGCCGCCGGTCACGACCGCGACCCGGCCGGAAAGATCGATCCGGTTCGTCATTCGATTCTCCCTCCGTGGAGCGCGCGGAGCCTAGACGATGCCGGGCGAGCGGGCGAGTAGGCGCGTCGCATGACAGGTCTGCCGAATTCAAGACCGGCCGGTGTTTACCGGCACGCCAGCGTCCGCTTGCGGCAGCCGGAGCGGAACCCTAGGGTGCGGCGCTTTTTCGAGAACTCCCATGCTGCCCAAGCGCAATTGGACTGAAATGACCTGGCCGGATTTCCAGGCCGGCGAGCCCGCGCGCTGGATCGCCGTGCTTCCGGTCGCGGCCACCGAGCAGCACGGGCCGCACATGCCGCTCGGCGTCGATGGCTATATCGCGGAGCTGTACCTGGCGCGCGTGCTGAAACTCTTGCCCGAAACGCTTCCGGTTACGTTTCTGCCAGTGCAATGGATCGGCAAGTCCGACGAGCATCTGGAGTTTCCCGGCACTCTGTCGCTGTCGACCGAGGCGGCGCTGCGCGCCTGGACCGATCTCGGCGAAAGCGTGCACCGGGCGGGCGTCAAGAAGCTCCTGCTCGTTACGTCGCACGGCGGCAACAGCTCGATCCTTGACCTCGTAACCCGCGATCTGCGCGTGCGCTTGCAGATGCTCGCGGTCGCCACCTCCTGGCATCGCATGGGGTATCCCGAAAAACTCTTCACCGATGTCGAGCGTATCCACGGCATCCATGGCGGCGATATCGAAACCTCGCTCATGCTGGCCGGGCACCCCGATCTTGTGCGCAAGGATAAGGCGGAGAACTTCGTGCCCGCGACGCTGGCCATGGAGAAGGAATTCAAGCAGTTGCGTGCCTATCGGCCGGCGAGCTTCGGCTGGATGACCCAGGACTTGAACGAGTCGGGCGCGGTTGGCGATGCAACACTTGCTTCGAAGGAGAAGGGCGAAGCCGCGCTCGAGCACGGTGCGCGCGCCTTCGTGCAGCTGCTCGAGGACATGCATCGCTTCGATCTGAAGCGCCTGAAGCCGGGACCGCTCGCCAAGTAAGACGCGGGCAGAGGGGAGGGGACGGATATGGATATCGAGGCCGAAGGCAACAGCAAGCAGCTGAACCGGCTCGTCGCCGTGACTGTGGTGATCCTCTCCGTCTTCATGGCGGTCAGCAAGGTCAAGGACGACAACATCGTCCAGGCCATGGCCAAGGCCAAGCAGGAATCGGTCGACGCCTGGGCCGAGTATCAGGCCGCGCGCATCAAGCTGCACGTCGACGAGAACTCGCTCTCAACACTCAGGCTTCTGGAGACCCAAGGCACCATCGATAAGGCGCTCGCCGCTAAACAGGCAGCCGAGTATGAGGCCGATATCAAGAAATACGAAGGGCGCTCGAAGGAAACCCGCGCCAAGGCCGAGGGCCTGGAGGCCGAATACGACCGGCTCAATTTCCGCGACGATCAGTTCGACATGTCCGACGCCTTCATGGCCATCGCGATCGCGCTCGCCGCGGTGGCGGCGCTCACCGAAATGTACGCCTTGCTCGTGATCAGCTGGATCTCGGGCGGTATCGGGATCGCGTTCGGGCTCGCCGGCTTCCTCGGCTGGGGCATACGGCCCGAATTCCTGGCCAAGCTTCTCGGCTGAAAGGCCGTTTCAGAAGCGCGCGTTTGTTCTTGAAGTACTTCGATCGCTGTTGACCGGGATCGAGCCTGGCCCTTGCGCCGCGCCTCTTCTCGACAAGCCGAACGCGATCCGCTATTCGTATGCCGACAAACGATATAATGTAACAAATGCCAGCCCACGCAAACCACGACCACGCACGACGCGGCCCGGCAATCGTTCCGGCTTCGCTGTTGCGCTTCTCGGCCATGCAGCGGCTCGCGATCGCCGCCGTGCTCGCCGCGCTGCTGTGGGGCGCGGTGCTGTGGGCGATCGCTTGAGGATCCGATGACCGCGGCGCTTCGCTTTCGCAATCTCACGCTCGGCTACGACCGTCACCCGGCGGTGCATCATCTCGACGGCAGCGTGGAGACCGGCGCGCTCGTGGCCGTCGTTGGTCCGAACGGCGCCGGCAAGACCACATTGCTCAAGGGCATCGTCGGCGTGATCCCGCCGCTCGCCGGCGCCATCGAGCGCAATCGCGCCCTTCCGCAGGATGTCGCTTATCTGCCGCAGGTACTGGAGATCGACCGCAGCTTTCCGATCACGCTCTATGACTTCGTCGCCATGGGCCTGTGGCGCAGCGCCGGAGTCTTCGGCGGCATCGGCAAGCAGGAACGCGCGCGCGTTGAGACCGCGCTCGCCACCGTCGGCCTGCAGGGCTTCGAGAACCGCACCATCGGCACGCTCTCGGGCGGCCAGATGCAGCGCGCGCTGTTCGCGCGCCTTCTGCTGCAAGACGCGCCGTTGATCCTGCTGGACGAACCATTCGCTTCGGTCGATTCGCAGACCGTGCGCGACCTTCTGGAAATCGTCCACCGCTGGCATGGTGAGAAGCGGACGGTGATCGCGGTGCTGCATGACCTCGAAGTCGTCCGCACCCAGTTCCCCGAATCGCTCCTGCTCGCCCGCGAGCCGGTGGCCTGGGGCCCGACCGCCGAGGTGCTGTCGGTGGAAAATCTCTTGCGCGCGCGCCGCATGTCCGAGGCCTTCGACGATTCAGCCGAGGTCTGTGAAGTCGACGCCGCCTAGGGCTTCGTCATGTACGACTTTCTGATCGGACCCTTCGTCGAATTCGAGTTCATGCGCCGCGCGCTCGTGGGCATGGCGGCGCTGTCGCTGGGCGCAGCACCGGTCGGCGTCTTCCTCATGCTGCGCCGCATGAGCCTGACCGGCGACGCCATGGCGCACGCCATCCTGCCGGGCGCGGCCATCGGTTTTCTGATCGCGGGCCTCGATCTCATTTCGATGACGGTCGGTGGTATCGTCGCCGGGTTTGCAGTCGCGCTCGGTGCCGGCGTCGTATCGCGCATGACGGAACTCAAGGAAGACGCCTCGCTTGCGGCCTTCTATCTGATCTCGCTCGCGCTCGGCGTTCTGATCGTGTCGCTGCGCGGCTCGAACGTGGATCTGTTGCACGTGCTGTTCGGATCGGTGTTGGCGCTCGACGACGCGACCCTGATTCTGATCGCCGCATTCTCGACCGTGACGCTCTTCGTGCATGCGCTGCTGTGGCGGCCGCTGGTGCTCGAATGCGTCGATCCCGGCTTCCTGCGCTCGGTAAGCCGCGCCGGCGCGCCGACGCACCTGGTCTTCCTGGCGCTCGTCGTCATCAATCTGGTGGGTGGCTTCCACGCGCTGGGCACGCTGCTCGCGGTCGGCATTATGATGCTGCCGGCGGCGGCTGCCCGCTTCTGGGCCCGCGACACGACGCGCATGATCGTCGTGGCGGTGCTGGTCGCCATGTTCTCCGGCTATGCCGGGCTGCTGCTTTCCTATCATTCGGGCCTGCCCTCGGGGCCGGCCATCATCCTGGTGGCCGGGCTTGCCTATGTGGTCTCGCTCGCGCTCGGGCCGGTCGGCGGCCTGCGCCGCTACCTCGTGCCCGGCCGTCATCTCGAAGCTTGAAGGAGAACGCCATGCTTTACCGCCGCACATTCCTCGCCGCCGCGCTCCTGCTCGCCGCCGCGCCCGCGATGGCTCAAGAGAAGCTCTCGGTGGTCGCGACCTTCTCGATCCTCGGCGATTTCGTGAAGAACGTCGGCGGTGAGCGGGTCATGCTCACCACGCTGGTCGGCCCCAATGGCGACGCCCACGTCTATGCGCCGTCGCCCGCCGATGCGAGGAAGCTCTTCGAAGCCAAGCTCGTGATCGTGAACGGCCTGCGCTACGAGGGCTGGATCGACCGGCTGGTGAAGGCCTCCGGCACCAAGGCCGCGCTCGCTGTGGCGAGCAAGGGCGTGAAGGCGCGCGAGACCAAGGACGCACATGGCCATGCTGACGCCCACGCGCTCGATCCGCACGCCTGGCAATCGGTCGCCAACGCCAAGACATACGTCGTCAACATCCGCGACGCGCTCACGCTCGCCGACCCGGCGGGCAAGGACATCTACGCCAAGAACGCCGCTGATTATCTAAGGAAGCTCGATGCGCTCGAAGCCGAGATCAAAGCCGCGGTCGCGGCGATCCCGGCCGCGCGCCGAAAGATCATCACTACCCACGATGCCTTCGGTTATTTCCGTCTGGCTTACGGCATAGAATTCATCACGCCCCAGGGCGTCTCGACCGATGCCGAGGCCTCGGCTCAGGACGTGGCCCGCATCATCCGCCAGATCAAGGCGCAGAAAATCCCGGCCGTTTTCCTCGAAAATGTCTCCGACCCGCGCCTGATCAAGCGCATCGCCGACGAGACCGGCGCCCGGATCGGCGGCACGCTGTTTTCCGACGCGCTCTCCGACGACAAGGGCCCGGCGCCCACCTATATCGACATGATGCGGCACAACGTGAAGCAGCTCGCCGCGGCGCTGACGAGTTGACGCATTTCGTCATGGCCGGGCTTGTCCCGGCCATCCACGTCGCCTAAGTCGTGGATGCCCGGGTCGAGCCCGGGCATGACCGGTAATTCAAAATGCCCGAAAAAATCCCCGTCACCGTGCTCACCGGCTATCTCGGCGCCGGCAAGACCACGCTGTTGAACCGCATCCTGTCGGAGCCGCACGGCAAGAAATACGCCGTTATCGTCAACGAATTCGGCGAGATCGGCATAGACAACGACCTCGTCGTCGGCGCCGACGAGGAAGTGTTCGAGATGAACAACGGCTGCGTCTGCTGCACCGTGCGCGGCGACCTGATCCGCATCATTGACGGGTTGCTCAAGCGCCGCGGCCGCTTCGATGGGATTCTGGTGGAGACCACCGGTCTCGCCGATCCGGCGCCGGTGGCGCAAACTTTTTTCATGGACGACAACGTCGGCGGCCGGACCACGCTCGACGCAGTGGTAACGGTCGCCGACGCAAAGTGGCTGAAGGATCGCCTCAAGGACGCGCCTGAGGCCAAGAACCAGATCGCCTTCGCCGACGTGATCCTCTTGAACAAGACCGACCTGGTGACGCCCGAGGAATTGAAGGACGTCGAGTTGCGCATCCGCGCCATCAATCCCTATGCCCGCGTGCACAAGACGACGCGCTGCGCAGTGCCGGTAGACAAGGTGCTGGGGCAGGGGGCATTCGATCTCGAGCGCATTCTCGCCATCGAACCCGAGTTCCTGGATTCCGACCTGCACACCCACGACGAGGACGTGCAATCGTTCTCGTTCTCGACCGAAAAGTCCCTCGACCCCGACAAGTTCTTCCCCTGGATTCAGGATCTCGTGGCCAAGCAGGGCCCGGACATTCTCCGCTCCAAGGGCATCCTCTCCTTCAACAACGACCCGCAGCGCTTCGTCTTTCAGGGCGTGCACATGGTGCTCGACGGCGACCACCAGCGCGAATGGAAGAAGGGCGAAAAGCGCGAAAGCCGGCTGGTGTTCATCGGCCGCAATTTGGATGCGGCGGCGCTAAGGCAAGGCTTCGAGGCCTGCGTGGCCTGATTGCTCGCCGTTCCACCGGCGGTACTGTATGATCGAGACAGAGGTTCGCGATGCGTAGACGACTTGCCACCTTGTTCTGCATTCTGGCGCTGGGCCTCGGGCTCGGCGGCTGCGACAAATGCGGCGATTGGTTCGGCGGCAATCCCGGTCCCCAGTCCTGCAAGGACGATACCCGGCGCTAGCCTTTCAGGTCGGCTCCCATTGTAAGAAACTGAGCCGATGCCCTTAGAAATTCCCTCCCTCGCCGCCAAGGTCCGCTCGATCGACGCGGGCAGCCACGTGGTCGCCGCCGCCTTCCTCGGCGCCACCGCGGCCTTTGCGCTTGGTGAGGGGGAAATCCTGCTTGCCGGTGAGGCGGAACGCCGGGTGCGGGCCCATGACGGTGCGATCCTCGAAGTTGCGTGCGACGGAAAGCGTCTTCTGACATCCGGCGACGACGGCAAGCTGGTGGCGACCAGCGCTGAAGGCAGCACGGAAATCCTCGCAGAAGCGCCCGGCAAATGGATCGATCACGTGGCGCTTGGCCCCGATGGCGCGTTTGCCTGGTCGATCGGTAAAACCGCCTTCGCGCGCACGAGGAAAGGCGACCGCTCCCTCGATCTTCCCACCAGCGTCGGCGGGCTTGCCTTCGCGCCCAAGGGCCTGCGGCTCGCCATCACCCATTTCGGCGGCGCAACGCTCTGGTTTCCCAACGCCGACGCCAAGCCCGAAACGCTTGCCTGGAAGGGCTCCCACCTCGGCGTCCTCTTCAGCTCCGACGGGCGATTTCTCATCACCTCTATGCAGGAACCGGCGCTGCATGGCTGGCGGATCGTCGATGGCCACCATATGCGCATGACCGGCTATCCCGGCCGCGTGCGCTCCATGCAATTCACCGCCGACGGCGAGTGGCTCGCGACCTCGGGCGCCAATGAAGTGATCCTCTGGCCGTTCGCGTCGAAAGACGGGCCGACCGGAAAGGAGCCGAGAGTGCTCGCTCAGCACTCGGCGCGTGTCGCGGCGGTCGCCTGTCATCCGAAGCAAGGAGTGCTCGCCGCCGGTTACGCCGACGGGCAACTTCTCCTCGTGCGTTTGGAAGACGGCGCTGCCATTCTCGTGCGCCCGGCCGACACTGCGCCAGTCAGCGCGCTCGCTTGGTCGCCAAACGGACAAACGCTTGCGTTCGGGGCGGAAGAAGGGAAGGCGGGACTACTCGTGCTCTAGATACTCAGCGCACCAGCACGTTCTTGAACTGCCACGGATCCTCGCGGTCCATGTCCTCGGGGAAGAATACGCCGCGGCCGTCGACCGGCGTCCAGTCCGTATAGGTGCCGATCACCGGCCCGAGATAGGGCATCTGGATCTGCAGGCAGCGGCGGAAATCCATCTGGTCCGCCTCGACGATCCCGGCTTCGGGGTTTTCCAGCGCCCATACCATCCCGGCGATCACCGCCGAGGTGACCTGCAGGCCGGTCGCGTTCTGATAGGGCGCCACCGCCCGCGTTTCCTCGATCGAAAGCTGCGAGCCATACCAATAGGCGTTCTTGGCGTGGCCGTAGAGCAGCACGCCAAGCTCGTCCACGCCGTCGACGATCTCGTTCTCGTCGAGAATGTGCCACGAGGGCTGCATCTTGCCGCCCGAGCCGAACAGCTCATGCATGGAGAGAACCGCGTCGTCGGCCGGATGATAGGCGTAGTGGCAGGTCGGCCGGTAGACCGCCTTGCCCTTTTCCCGGTGCGTGAAGAAGTCGGCGATCGAGATCGACTCGTTGTGGGTGACTAGAAAGCCGTATTGCGGCCCCGGCGTCGGGCACCAGGAGCGCACGCGCGTATTGGCGCCGGGCTGCAGGAGATAGATCGCGGCTTGCGAGCCGTGCTCGTGCGTGCCGGCGTTCTCCGGCGTCCATTTCTCGTGGGTGCCCCAGCCGAGTTCGGCCGGCTGCATGCCCTCGGCGACGAAGCCCTCGACCGACCAGGTATTGACGAACTGGCGCATGGGCTTAGGGTTCCTGGCGCGCTGGGTGTCGCGCTCGGCGATATGAATCCCCTTGACGCCTGCGTCCATCATCAGCCGGGCCCATTCCTCCTGCGTTTTGGGCTCTTCGAAGGACAGGCCGAGGTCGGAGGCGAGGTTCAGAAGGGCCTGTTTCACGAACCAGGACACCATGCCCGGATTGGCCCCGCAGCAGGAAACCGCGGTCGGCCCTCCCGGCTTCTTGCGCGCCGCCTCCAGGAGCTGTTCGCGAAGAACATAGTTGGAGCGGCCTTCGGCGCTTTCCTTCGGGTTGAAATAGAGGCCGGGCCAGGGCTCGACCACGGTATCGACATAGAGCGCGCCAATCTCGCGGCACAGCTCCATCACCGCGATCGAGGCGACGTCGACCGACAAATTCACGCAGAAGCCGCGGCCCTTGCCGGCGGTGAGCAGCGGGGTCAGAAGGTCGCGGTAGTTCTCTTTCGTCACCGCCTCATGGACGAAGCGGACGCCATGCTTGTCCAGGAGCTTGCGGTCTTTGTCCTTGGGGTCGATGACGACGAAGCGCTTCTTGTCATATTTGAAATGACGCTCGATCAGGGGCAGCGCGCCCTTGCCGATGGAGCCGAAGCCGATCATCACGATCGGGCCGTCGATTTTGCCGTGGACCGGCCACTCGGTCATGAATCCGGAATCCCCGTGGGCGTTTCGCTCAAGAGGCATGCCGCGCGCGCGGCGTCAATCTCCGGGGCGCGGCTGTGGGTAAGGCAGCTGCAGTTGCAGGAACCGGCGCGCCTGTGGCCGTCACGATGCCCCGCGCATCCGCGAGTGCACCGGGCGCGAGTTCGAGCCCAAGGAAACGGTCGCGATCGAACGGGCCGGGCAACCGCAGCTGCTCGGTGAGCGCGCGACAGAAACCGAAGCGGCGGTAGAACGGCTCGTCGCCCACCAGGAGCACCGAGCCGTGGCCGAGCGCCTTGGCCTTCTTGAGTGCAGCTTGCATGAGCGCCGAGCCGATGCCCTTGCGGCGGAACGATGGATGCACGGCGAGCGGACCGAGCAGAAGCGCCGGCCGCTTGGCGCCGGCCGAAATGTGCCAGAGCCTGACCGTGCCAACGACCCGGCCGCCCTCGGTCTTGGCCGAGTAAGCGAGCCCATCGGCCGGCAGACGTTGGTCACGCAGGCGCTGAGAGGTCTTCTTCGACCGTTTTCGCCCGAAGGCGAGGTCGAGCAGGTTTTCCCGGGCGCCGGCTTCCGCCGGCGCCTCGGCTTCGATTCGTATCATGGCGATCAGATCGCGTAGGACTTCAGCGGCGGGAAGCCGTTGAACGCCACGGACGAGTAGGTGGTCGTGTAAGCGCCCGTCGCCTCGATCAGCACCTTGTCGCCGATCTCGAGCGAGACGGGGAGAAGATACGGCACCTTCTCGTAGAGCACGTCCACCGAGTCGCAAGTCGGGCCCGCGATGACGCAAGGCGCCATCTCGTCCGCATCCCTGGTCGTGCGGATCGGATACCGGATCGCCTCGTCCATCGTCTCGGCCAAACCGCCGAACTTGCCGATGTCGAGATAGACCCAGCGCACCTTGTCCTCGTCCGATTTCTTCGAAATCAGGACGACCTCCGCCTCGATCACGCCGGCATCGCCCACCAGACCGCGGCCCGGCTCGATGATCGTCTCCGGGATACGGTTGCCGAAGTGCTTGCGCAGCGCCCGGAAGATCGCGTTGCCGTACAGCTTCACCGTCGGCACCTCTTTCACGTAACGCGCCGGGAAGCCGCCGCCGAGATTGACCATGGTAAGCGTGATGCCGCGCTCCGCCATGTCTTTAAACACGGCGGCCGCCGACTTCAGCGCCTTGTCCCAAGCCTTCACGTTGTTCTGCTGCGAACCCACGTGGAAGGAGAGACCATGGGCGACCAGCCCGAGCTTATGGGCGTGTTCGAGCACGCGAGGTGCCATCGCAGGCACGCACCCGAATTTGCGCGACAGCGGCCATTCGGCGCCGTTGCCGTCGCACAGGATGCGGCAGAACACCTTGGCGCCGGGAGCGGCGCGGGCGATCTTCTCGACCTCGGCTTCGCAGTCGACCGCAAACAGGCGCACGCCGAGCGCGAAGGCGCGCGCGATATCGCGCTCCTTCTTGATCGTGTTGCCGTACGAGATCCGGTCCGCCACGGCGCCGGCCGCGAGCACCATCTCGATCTCAGCGACCGAGGCGGCGTCGAACGACGAGCCGAGCTCTGCGAGAAGCTGCAGGATCTGGGGATCGGGGTTGGCCTTCACCGCATAGAAGACGCGCGTGTCAGGCAGCGCTTTGGCGAAAGCTTGGTAGTTGTCGCGTACCACTTCGAGGTCGATGACAAGGCAAGGGCCGTCGTCAGTGCGTCGTCGAAGAAACTCCAGGATGCGTTGCGTCACTTCTTCTTTCCTCCACTCCAAGTCGGCGGAAACTCGCCAAGGATCCGCGGATGCGGTCGTCCCTTGGCAGGCCTTCGCCTGCGTCGCGCCGGCGGCTAAGCCGGCTGTTGTTGCGCCGTTGTGACAACGAACTCCGGAGACTTAGTCCGGAGAGGGCTGCCACTCGCTTGGATCAGGAGATTCCGATCCGCACGGCCGGCAAGGAAGTAGTGCCTCTTCAGTGACCCCCGGCTCCTTGGGAGAGCCGGTAGAGACCAAAAAAGCCCGCTACGTCGTTGCTTTAAGTCGCGTCCCTCGCGGAGAGCGGGGTGCACCGGTTGACTCCGGCTACCGGATTGCCCCGACGGCTTACCGGCCTCTTGTCCGGGGATCCGTCAACCGGCACGCGACCACAGGCACGTGCGAAATTGGGCAGTTGCGAGATAACACATTCTCGCGCGCATGCAAGAGGGAATCGCATTTTCAGCAAAAGTTTTTTTGCGCTCGCCGAGTTCGCGACGAGGTCGTGAATCGATCGTTAAGAGAAAATTTTTCTCTTCGTCGCGCTCAGCGCTCGACGAGCGGCTCGATGCGCGTCGCGGCGCGGAGGAAAGCGATGATGACGGCGACCGCGCCGATGCCGAACAGCGCCTGCAGCACATAGGCGCCGATGTCGCCGAGCGAGAAGAAGCCGGCGATCGCCCAGGCGGTGGCGAGACCGGCACCGATCACCTCGGTGCCGATCAGGATGGCGGCGCTGACCACGGTCAGCGTGTTCAGCCAGTTCACCCGGCCCTTCTTGGCAGCTTCCTCGGCCATCTTTTTGCCTTCCGACGGTTCGCTTGCACACGCTTTCGACGTAGAATGGCGGGCAATTTGGCGCGGATCACGATCCCGATCAAGCGCCGTCCCGCCCTGCCGCCGCCCCTCTCGAGGTCGCAATGGTCCAGGAAAGCGTTCGCTCCCGCCTCGGCATGGTGGCCGCGTCGCACCGCTACGCTGCCGAAGCGGGCCGGGAAGTGCTTGCCGAGGGCGGCAACGCGCTCGAGGCGGCGCTGGCGACCGGTGCCGCCATTGTCGTCGCCTATCCGCACATGAACCACCTCGGCGGCGACGCCTTCTGGCTGTTCCGTGAGGCGTCCGGGCGCGTGCGCTACATCGACGCTTGCGGCTATGCCGGGGCGCGCGCCACGCGGGAGCTCTACCGAGAGGCGGGGTGTGAGGTGATCCCGGCGCGGGGGCCGCTCGCGGCGCTCACGGTGCCGGGTCTGGTCGGCGGCTGGGCTCTTCTATATGACGCCGCCCGCGCTCAAGGCGGCCGGATGCCGCTCTCCAGGCTTCTGGAACCCGCCATCGCGCTCGCCCGCAAGGGCTACCCGGTCTCCCGCTCTTATGCCTGGCGCTTCACCACCGACCGCGGCGAGAAGATCGACGCTCCCGGCTTCGCCGCGACCTTTCTCGCCGATGGCAAGCCGCCGAAGGAGGGTGCGACGCTCCCGGCCGGCCGCCTGCCCGATACGCTCGAGCAGCTCGCCCGCACCGGTCTCGACGATTTCTATCGCGGCGACATCGCCCACGAGATCGCGGCTGACTTGGAGCGAATCGGTAGCCCCGTCACGCGCGAAGACCTCGAGCGCTACCATGCCCGCTCGCGCGAGCCCCTCTCGATGCCGATTCGCGAGGGCACACTCTATAATTCTTCTTCGCCGACCCAGGGGCTCGCTTCGCTCCTTATTCTCGGCATCTACGAGCGGCTCGGCGAGGCAGCGCCCGAGAGTTTCGACCACATCCATCGTATCATCGAGGCGACCAAGCGCGCCTTCCGCATCCGCGACCGGGTGGTGACCGACCCCGACCGGCAGACCGTGGACCCGATGACCAGCCTCACGCCCGAGGCGCTGGCCCGCGAAGCTAAGGCGATCGACGGGAAGCGCGCGGCGCCCTGGCCGGCTCCGGCCAAAAAGGGCGACACGGTGTATTTTGCTGCCGCCGACGGCGACGGCCGCGTCGTCTCGTGCATCCAGTCGCTGTTTTGGGAGTTCGGCTCCGGCTGCGTGCTGCCCAAGACCGGCATCCTGATGCAGAACCGCGGCTCGTCGTTCTCGCTCGATCCGAAAGCGCTGAACGCACTCGAGCCCGGCAGGCTGCCGTTCCATACGCTGACGCCGGCGCTCGCATTGCTGAAGGACGGCCGCGCGCTCGCCTATGGCACCATGGGCGGCGAGGGCCAGCCACAGACTCAGGCCGCGGTCTTCACCCGGCACGTCCTTTATAAGGTGCCGCTCGGCGAGGCGATCGACCGGCCGCGCTGGCTACTGGGCCGCACTTGGGGGACCGAGATCACCAATCTCCGGCTCGAATCCCGCTTCTCCGAGGGGCTGGTCGAGCGGCTCAAGGCGGCCGGCCACGACATCCAGGTGTTACCGGAGGCCTATACCGAACTCATGGGTCACGCGGGCTCCGTGGTTGTCCATCCCGACGGGACGCTGGAAGGCGCCCACGACCCGCGCTCCGACGGTGGTGCCGCAGGGGTCTAGCGCTGTGACAAATGTGTTAACGGCCGTGGGTTGATTTGGGCGAGGACTCTATTATTCATTACGCGGTACTTGGGATTGATCCGGAAGGCTGGGAATGACGCGTTCGAGTATCTTGATTTCCGCCCTCGCGGCGGCCTTCGCCGTGACCGCAATCGGCGCAGCCGACGCAGCGCCGCGTCGCAAGCCGCAGTTCGCCCGCAATCAGCCGGTCATGAAGATTTCGCCGGTCTCGACCAGGGAGACGGTCGACTTCGAAGAGGACTTCCCGCGTGGCACTATCGTCATCAAGAGCTCGGAGAAGAAGCTCTATTACACACTCGGCGGCGGTCGCGCGGTGCGCTACTCGATCGCGGTCGGCCAGCCGCGCTTCCAGTGGTCCGGCGATCTCTGGGTGAGCCGCAAGGCGCAGAACCCGGGCTGGAACCCGACCCCACGCATGCGGCGCGAGAATCCGAGCCTGCCGAAATATGTCGGACCTGGCCCGAGGAACCCGCTTGGACCGCGCGCCATGTACCTTGGCTGGAGCGAATACCGCATCCACGGCACCACTGCGCCCCATACGATCGGCTCTGCGGCCTCCAGCGGTTGTTTCCGTATGCACAACGCGGATGCCATAGACTTGTTCGACCGGGTGCATATCGGCGCGCTGGTGAATGTACTGCGTTAAGCAGAACGCCACGCTTCCGCCGGAGTCGACAGGCCTGTTCGAGAGGCCTATGGGCAGTCTCATGACGGTCCGAAATTCAATCCTTGCCGCGCTCGCGGCGCTCGCCCTCTTCGCTGCCGCGCCGGCGAATGCGCATCCGCATGTATGGGTCGTGGCGCGCGGCGAGATCGTCTATGGACCCGACGGCGCCATGCAGGCGATCCGCTATGCCTGGACCTTCGACGAAGCGTTCTCGGCCTTCGCCATCCAGGGCCTCGACAAGAACAACGACGGCAAGCTCTCGCGCGAGGAGCTGCAGCCGCTGGCCGAAGTGAACGTCACTTCGCTCAAGGAATTCGACTATTTCACCGTCGGCAAGAATGGCGAGAAGCCGATCGGGTTCGGCGCGCCGCTCGATTACTGGCTCGTCGCTGATGAGAAGAAGCAGCTCACACTGCATTTCACGCTACCGGTCAAGACCGCCTCCAAGGGTGCGGCTTCGCTCGACGTCTTCGACCCGACCTATTTCGTCGCCTTCGAGTTCGCCGAGGGCGAAGCGATGAAACTTGCCGGCGCGCCCAAGGGCTGCACGCTCGAGGCCAAGAAGCCCGAGCCCATGACGACCACTACCGGGCGGCTCTCCGAATCCTTCTTCAATTCGCTCACCGCCGCGAGCAAGTACGGCTCCCAGTTCGCCAACCGCGTCGACGTGCGCTGCCCCTGAGGCATGTGAAGTGCGGAGAGGGCGATACGCCGGCGTTCTATTCCTTATCGCGCTCGCCGGGGCGCTTGCGCTCGGCGGCGATGCGCTGGCCCAGACATCGCCATTCGGCGGGCCGCGTCCGGCCGAACCCACCGGCATTGCGGGCTGGCTGCTCTCGCAGCAGGCGGCTTTTTACCGGCTGCTCGTGCAGGCGGTGCGCTCGGCCAAGACCGACGGTGCCGCGCTCGGGCTGCTCACTGTCTCCTTTCTCTACGGAATCTTCCACGCCGCCGGGCCCGGCCACGGCAAGGCGGTGATGTCTTCTTACTTGCTCGCCGATGGCTCCACCTACCGGCGCGGGCTTGCGCTCACCGCTGCGGCCTCTGCGCTGCAGGCTTTGACGGCCATCGCCCTGGTCGGCATCGCAGCGATCGCGCTCGGCGCCACCGCGCAAGCCATGAACACGACCGTGCGCGTGATCGAGCTCGGCAGCTATGCACTGATCGTGGCCTTCGGTCTCTATCTCACCTGGCAGAAGGGGCGCGCGCTCATCACCGCGTGGCGCGGGCAAGGCACGCATCACCATCCCGATCACCACCATCATGGTCACGATCACGGCCACGACCATTCGCACGGACCGGAGCCATCGGAGCTGAAGGGCAAGGGCTGGTTCCGCCGCGGCTTGACCGCGGTGGTGGCGGTGGGTGCGCGGCCCTGTTCGGGTGCGATTCTGGTGCTGGTGTTCGCGCTGTCGCAGGGCATTTTCTGGATCGGGGTGCTCGCGACCTTCGTCATGGCCTTCGGCACCGCAATCACCGTAGCGGTCGTGGCTTCGCTCGCGCTCCTGGCGCGCGGGCTCGCGCGCCGTTTCGCAGGGCGGTCCGGCGGCAAGGGCATGGTCGCGTTCCATGCGCTGGAAGTCGCCGGCGCGCTCGTCATCGTTGCCTTCGGTGTGCTCCTGATCACCGGCATGCTTGCCTCGGAGCGGCTGCTCCCGGCTTGATCCCTTGCCGACGCCCTGCCCCACATGCTCTAGGGGCGGGCAGGAGGCGGCCATGGACGCAGGAAAACTCTTTCGGCTGGACGGCAGAGTGGCGCTGATCACCGGCGCATCGAGCGGGCTCGGCGAGCGCATGGCCGAGGTGGCCGCGGCCAACGGGGCCAAGGTGGTGCTGGTGGCTCGCCGCAAGGATCGCCTCGAGGCGCTCAAGGCCAAGATCGAGAAGGCCGGCGGCAAGGCGCTGGTGGCGGTGGCCGACGTCACCGACCGCAAGGCCATGGCGGCAGCCTTCGATGCGGCGGAAAAGGCCTTCGGCACGGTCGATCTTCTGGTCGCCAATGCGGGCATCGCGCGCGTGAAAAAGATCTCTGAAATGACGGAAGAAAGCTGGCGCGAGGTGCTGGACACTAATCTCGACGCGGTCCTGTTCTGGTCGCGCGAAGCGGCCAATCGCATGGCGGCGGCCAGGAAGCCTGGCGCCATCGTCACGATCTCGTCGATCGCCGCTTTCACCGTGGGCTACAGCCTTGCCTCGTACCACGTGGGCAAGGCCGCGGTGGTGCAGCTCACCAAGGCGCTTGCGCTCGAATACGCCCGCAAGGGTATTCGCGTGAATACGATCGCGCCCGGCTACATCGTGACCGAGATCAACAGCGACTATCTCGGCAGCAAGGATGGACAGGCCATCCAGGGCTCGATCCCGCTTGGCCGCTTCGGCGACCCAAGTGATCTCGACGGAGCGTTCTTGCTGCTCGCCTCCGACGCCGGACGTTTGATAACCGGTTCCACCATCATCGTGGATGCCGGACTCATGCTGATGGTCGGGGGCTAGGGATCGCCACTTATCAGGTCAGGCAGTTCCTTACTTCACTTCAGCTTTAGCTTCATCAACTCTGCGCGAACGATCTGGAGCGCAGGCTCACCACGCTTGTCGTGACGCTGAACATAGGCCAGCGTTCGCGTTAGCGCGGGCCGCAGCGGACGCACCACAATATCCGCTGTTGCCTCCTTGCCGGATACAACCATGGCCGGAACGATCGACACCCCGAGCCCCGACATGACCATTCGCTTCACGGCCTCCAGATTGTCGACTTCCATAGCCGGATGCAGCTCCGCGCCATTGGTCGACAGCCATTCATCGATCAGCATTCTCACTTGAGCGCGGGCGTATTCGAGAATGAGCGGGTATTGACCGAGCGTTTTCGGTGTAGCCTTTGCCGGTATGTCGCCGATCCCAGAGGGAAAGATCGCGACCAGCGCCTCTTGCCGTATCGGAACGACCTCCAGGTCCCGCTCATTGATCGGCAAGGTGACGATGCCCACGTCGATGTCGTTCCGCAGAATGCGCTCGACTACCTGGGCCGTCGTACCGGTCGTCACGACCAGCTCGATGTTGGGGTGCTCCACGCGCAGCCGCTGAATCACCGGCGGCAGATGGTAGATCAGAGCGGTGATGCTGGCGGCGACGCGCACCCGCCCGAGCCAGCCTTCCCGATGACGGCGCATTGCCGCTTCCACGGCCTCGGCTTCGCGTGCGATGCGCTGCCCCCGTTCGATGACTTCCCGGCCGGCAGAGGTCCCGAAGGCCTTCTTCCCTAGCCGCTCCACCAGACGCACGCCGAAGCGGCGTTCGAGTTCGCTGATCTGGGTGCTGACGGCCGACTGCGAAAGATTGAGCTGCCTTGCCGCGGCGGTGAAGCTTCCGAGCGCCACCACGGCTTCGAGCGTCCGTAACTGATCGAGATTGAGGCTGCGCATCTATCGAAAGTCTCGATGATTTCCATCAAGATAATCTGAATTACAGATTGACCGTCAAGCCCCATGTGCTCCCGCAGTGCAACATGGCCAGCGAAGCTATAGGGCTCTCGCCATGGCCAGGATCAGGAGAACTACGATGGATTGGAGTGACATCATTCCGCACGACTTGCGTGCAGCGCTTTACGAAGGGACCAGGCAAAAGGTTTCCCCATGGCGAACGGGCAAGCTCGTTTCCGAGCTCGATACCCCTTCGTTCCGGGCAAGTTACCGCTGTTCGAACGGACTCCTTGTGGCCGGAATGATAGTCGCGGTCGCGGGGTTGGGCTTCTTCCCGGGAACGCTGTCCGCCGGTGCCGGCCGCGGCTCGGAAGACCTGGCCCCTCACTCGGTCTGTATAGCCCCGACGGTTTCGATGGCTACCCCGGTGCAACAGGAGGACTCGACCGCGTGGGACTATTCACACGTGTTCACCATCGACTGACCAGCCGCCAGTAGTTGACCGATGAACGACCGCGTATCCATGGCCGCTGTCCACCAAGATAGCGGCCTCTTCCTGTGGTCGGGGGGCCTCAATACATGAAGGTCGAGTATCACGAGCTGCTGGGGGCGGCAGGCTTGGCACACATATAGGGTGCTGCGCCGGGTAGACTTCGCTGCAATGCGCCAAATTGCGACAGTTCGGCGTTCCATGCAGTTTTTCATCAACTGTTACGCGCAAAACGAAATTGCCGCCGCCGCGCGCCTATGCGAGCTTCCCGTGCAGCGCAGCAAGAGCCGGGTTCTCCCCGTGCAGCGCTGGAGCGGCCAATGGCGCTGAAAAAAGTCAGCCTCGACGACAAGTACGATCTGACCAAGGACCGGGTCTTCGTATCCGGCACCCAAGCCATCGTCCGCCTCACGCTCATGCAGAAGGAGCGCGACCGGCGCGCCAAGCTCAACACCGCAGGCTACGTCACCGGCTATCGCGGCTCTCCCATCGGCGGCCTCGATCAGCAATTCATGCGCGCGCGCAGCGTGCTCGCGCCGAACGACATCGTGTTCCAGGCCGGCCTCAACGAGGATCTCGCTGCCACCGCGCTCTGGGGAACGCAGCAAGCGGGCCTCACAGGCGAGGGCAAATACGACGGCGTGTTCGGCATCTGGTACGGCAAGGGCCCAGGCGTCGATCGCTCCGGCGACGCTTTCCGCCACGCCAATTTCGCGGGCACCGCCAAGAACGGCGGCGTGATCGCGCTGATGGGCGACGACCACACCTGCGAGTCGTCGACCACCGCGCACCAGTCCGAATTCCACTTCGTCGACGTGATGATCCCGATCCTGAACCCGGCCGGGACCCAGGAGCTGGTCGATTACGGCCTCTATGGCTGGGCCATGTCGCGCTTCACCGGCACCTGGACCGGCATCAAGTGCGTCAAAGACACGATCGAATCCACCGCCGTCATCGAAGGCGCCGTGGACCGGCTCTCAATCCTGGCGCCGACCGATTTCAAGATGCCGCTCGGCGGCCTCAATATCCGCCTGCTCGACAACGCACTTTCGCAGGAGGCGCGGCTGCAGGAATTCAAGCGCGACGCCATTCTTGCGTTCGTGCGCCTGAACAAGCTCAACCGCTACATCACCACCGGCGGCCGCAACCCCAAGGTCGGCATTATCACCACCGGCAAGAGCTATCTCGACGTCCGGCTCGCCATGGACGAGCTCGGCATCGACGAGGTCAAGGCCAACGATCTCGGCATCCGTCTGCTCAAGATCGCTTGCCCCTGGCCGATCGCGCGCGCGGAGCTTGAGGAATTCGCCAAGGGCCTCGAACTCATCATCGTGGTCGAGGAGAAGCGCGCGCTAATTGAAGTGCAGGTGCGCGAGGAGCTTTACGGCACCGCCAACCAGCCGGTCTGCATCGGCAAGCGCGACGAGAAGGGCGAATGGCTCTTCCCGGTCAAGGGCGCGCTCGACTCCAACGAAATCGCCATCGCCATCGGCGACCGCGTGTTGAAATACGGCGACGTGCCGGAGCTGCGCGACCGGGTGAACCGGCTCCGCCAGGCCCAAGCCTCGCTCGCCGAGACCTACGATGTCGCCACCCGCATGCCCTATTTCTGCGCGGGCTGCCCGCACAACAGCTCGACCGTGGTGCCCGATGGCATGCGCGCCTATGCCGGCATCGGCTGCCACACCATGGTCATCTGGATGAACCGTAACACGCTGGGCTTCACCCAGATGGGCGCCGAGGGCGCCAACTGGATCGGCGAGGCGCCGTTCTCCAAGCGCAACCACGTTTTTCAGAATCTCGGCGACGGCACTTATAACCATTCCGGCATCCTGCCGATCCGCGCCTCGGTCGCAGCGGGCGTCAACGTCACCTACAAGATCCTGTTCAATGACGCGGTTGCCATGACCGGCGGCCAGCATCACGACGGCCCGCTCTCCGTCCCCATGATCGCGCGCCAAACGGCGGCCGAAGGCGTCAAGCGCGTCGTCGTTGTCACCGACGAGCCCTGGAAATACGCGAAGAACGAGGATTGGCCGAAGGGACTCACCATCCATCACCGCGACCAGCTTATGACGGTTCAGAAAGAGCTCGCGGAAATCCCCGGCGTCACCATCCTGATCTACGACCAGACCTGCGCCGCCGAGAAACGCCGGCGCCGCAAGCGCCATGA
Organism: Xanthobacteraceae bacterium; assembly: GCA_036559465.1. Taxonomy (GTDB): domain Bacteria; phylum Pseudomonadota; class Alphaproteobacteria; order Rhizobiales; family Xanthobacteraceae; genus JAHFPN01. Next base: position 1,320 of record DATBTC010000018.1, on the reverse strand, counting down.
ATTCCCCGACCCCGACAAGCGGGTGATCATCAACGAGCTGGTGTGCGAGGGCTGCGGCGACTGCGGCGTGCAGTCGAACTGCGTCTCGATCCAGCCGCTGGAGACCGAATGGGGCCGCAAGCGTCAGATCGATCAATCGAGCTGCAACAAGGACTTCTCCTGCGTGAAGGGCTTCTGCCCCTCGTTCGTCACCGTGCATGGCGCCAAGCTCAAACGCGGCGCGGGCGCGGCAGCGACCGCGGGCAAGCTGCCAGACCTGCCGGAGCCCAAGCTGCCGGCGATCGACGGCAACTTTGGAATCATCATCACCGGCATCGGCGGCACCGGCATCGTCACCGTCGGCGCGTTGCTCGGCATGGCTGTGCATCTCGAGGGCAAAGCCTGCGGCGTCATCGACATGGCCGGCCTCGCCCAGAAGGGCGGCGCGGTTTCGAGCCATATGCGGATCGCCAACCGGCCCGAGGACATCCACGCTATCCGCGTGCCGGCCAAGGGCGCCGACCTCGTGATCGGCGGCGACATCGTAGTGGCCGGTTCCAAAAAGGTGCTTTCGGCCATGCGCCAGGAAGGCACCATCGTCGTCATCAACACTCACGAGACGCTACCTGGCGATTTCACGCGCAACGCGGATTATTCGCTGCCGACAGAGCGCCTGAAGAAGGCGATCGTCACCGCCGCCGGCCGCGACAAGGTCCGCTTCATCGATGCGACGCGGTTGGCGAGCGCGCTGTTCGGCTCCTCGCTCGGCCAGAACGTTTTTCTCCTGGGCTATGCCTATCAGCTCGGTGGCCTGCCGATCTCCCAGGAAGCCATCGAGACTGCGATCGAACTGAATGGCGAGGCGGTGGCGGTAAACAAGGCCGCCTTTGCGTGGGGCCGCCGCGCGGCGGTCGATCCCGAAAGCGTGATCGCGCTCGCCACGCCGGTGGACGTCGCCACCGACGCGCGCAGGCTTTCCACCTCGCTCGACGAGAAGATCCGCCGCCGCGTGATGTTTCTCACCGGCTATCAGAACGCGGCCTATGCCGAACGCTATCGCGCGCTCATCGAGCGCGTGCGCGCGGCGGAAAAGGCGCGAGCGCCGGGCCACGACGAGCTCGCCGACGCCACGGCCGAATATCTCTTCAAGCTCATGGCCTACAAGGACGAGTACGAAGTCGCGCGCCTGTTCACCGACGGTTCGTTCAAGCGCCAGATCGCCGCGACTTTCGAGGGCAATCTGCGCTTCGAGTTCCATCTCGCGCCGCCGTTGCTCGCCAAGATCGATCCGGAGAGCAAGCGGCCGATCAAGCGCAGCTTCGGCCCCTGGATGATGACGGC
>DATBTC010000017.1:0-70446 GCA_036559465.1 Xanthobacteraceae bacterium | reverse complement strand
TGCTGCCCAAGTGCGAGAGCGCCGCCGATGTGATCCTTTTGGACGCCAAGCTCTCGGTTGCCGAGGCGCTGGCCGGCGTCGACGACGGCACCACCAGGATCATCGCGCTGGTGACGGAGACCGCGGCCGCCATCCTCAATCTCGATTATCGCGGCGCGAGCAAGCGGCTCGTCGGCCTCACCTGGGGCGCAGAGGATTTGTCGGCCGACATCGGCGCCATGGCCTATCGCAATCCCGACAACAGCTTCACCGATCCCTACCGGCTGGCCCGCACCCTTTGTCTTTATTCCGCCGCCGCCGCGCGGGTGCCGGCGATCGACTCGGTCTATGTGCACTTCAACGACCTGGACGGGCTGCGCGCCGACGCCACTGAGGGCGTGCGCGACGGCTTCACCGGCAAGATGGCGATCCACCCGGCGCAGATTCCGCTCATCAACGAGATTTTCACGCCGACCAAGGCTTCGCTCGAATGGGCGCAGGGCGTGCTCGCCGCGTTCAAGGCCAATCCCGGCGCGGGCGTCCTGAACTACAAGGGCGAGATGATCGACAAGCCGCACATCGACCGCGCCGAACGGCTTATCGCGCGTGCCAAGGCGGCGGGGCTGGTCTGAAAGCAAAACGCCCCGGGTCAAGCCCGGGGCGCGCGCACCGAAACGGAAACCTCGGCACTCAGTATCTCCAGTTGAACGCCCCGCGTACGATGGTAGCCGTATCCGTGACCGTCATTCTGAATCCGAGTGGATTGGCCGACCCAGCCGATATTGCCGCCGACGTAATAGCCTTCCCAGCTATAGGGGACCTGCGCCCAGGCCGTTGAGCCGAGCACGCTCATCACGAGCGCGATGCTCGCCAATATAAATTTTTTCATTCAGTCCCCCATTGCCGAATCCGCGACAGCGGACTCGGTAGCTCTCTCACTCTACATACCGGCAAGCCGCATGCCTATGGCATTTCTGCAACATTGGACTACGAAATCCAAGACTTAATTCCCTGAATTCCCTACCTATTCCGCATGCATTCAGGCCGGCCGCGTCATGGCGAAGCGCTCGCCGGCCCGGAAATATTGATCGAGATAACCCGCGCGCATGATCGGCTGCATCGCCGCCGTATCGAGCATGCCGTTCTTGATGAAGCGGTCGTCGATATAGACGCCGACCACCTGCCCGATAATGACGTGCCCGTTGAGCGGCTGGCCGTCGAGGCCGATGAGCGGCACGATCGTCAACAACTTGCATTCGAGCGCGGCCGGCGCGGCCTTGACGCGGGGCGGCTTGACGATGCGCGACGGCGCCGGCTCCAGGCCCGCGAGCTTCATCTCGTCGACGTTGCGCGGCAGGTGCGCGGAGGTTGCGTTCATCTGCTCGCGTAATTCCCAGCTCGCGAAATTGCAGACGAACTCCCTGGTCTCCTCGACGTTCTTGGCCGAGTCCTTATAGCCCTCGCTCGAGAACATCACGCAATTGGGTCGCGACAACACGCCGTTGAAATAGGAATAGGGCGCCAGATTCACCTCACCCGCGGCGCTGAGGCTCGAAATCCAGCCGATCGGCCGCGGCGCCACGATCGCCTTGAACGGGTCATGCGGTAGCACCGAGGGGTCGCGCTTTTCGGGCTCGTAGAACATGGCTCAGATCCGCGTGACGATATCGGCGAGCACCGGCCGGTCGCGCTCGTCCTGCTTCTGCAAGGGGGTCCCGATATGCACGAAGCCGGCGAGCTTCTCGTGCGGCTTCAGGCCCAACGCCTCCAGCGCGCCGCGATGTTCGGCGAACGGACCGGTGAGCCACGCCGCGCCGAAGCCGAGCGCGTTGGCCGCATGCAGGAGATTCATGCAAGCGGCACCGGCCGAGAGCACCTGCTCCCATTCGGGGATTTTCGGATGCGGCCCGGCGCGCGACACGACCGCTACGATCACCGGCGAACTCGCGAAGCGCGAGCGCTCCTTCTCGATCTGGTCCTCGGCGACCGCAGGTGCTGCGGCGCGCAGCTTTGCCGCAAGCGTCTCGGCCATGCGCTTCCTGCCCTCGCCCGTGAGCACCACGAAGCGCCAGGGCACCAGCTTGCCGTGGTCGGGCACCCGGGCGGCGATGGTCAAAATCTGGGTGAGCTGCGCCTCGTTCGGACCCGGCTCGGCGAGGTCGAGCGGCCGGGACGAGCGGCGGCTGTTCAGAAAATCGAGGGGATCGGCCATGGGTGGGGCGTGGCCTAGCATGGCCAATAGCGCACCCGAAAGGCCCGGCGGACCCGCACCAGTCCCTGGACGGGCTTGCTTTCGCCCGATCTGGGGGAGACAAATGCCGACTCGCACCGTCTGCCTCGGGAGGTTCTGCGACTTGCCTAGAAATCAGGGCCTGCGCGCATTCGCGCTGCTCGCGGCGCTGCTTGCGCCGGCCCCCGCCCTCGCTCAACAGGCCGTGCCCTTCACCGGGCCCGGCGGCTCGCCGTTCGCTCCGCCGCCCACGTCCTCGGGCCCCGGCGTCAGCGTGCCGCAGCAGACCCCGCGCGCGCCTTCGCAGATGCGCGAGCCCCACGCCTTCATTCCCGCGGTCGCCTCCGGGCGCATCGCGCTCGCGCTCGCCGCGCGCTACGCCGCCGACGGCGCCTATATCCCGCGCTCGCTGCACTGGCGCGTGTTCGCCGAGAAAGGCGCGGCAAGCCCGCCCGCTCTGGTCGCCGAAGGCACCGACCCGGCGCCGCTGTTCGCGCTGCCGCCCGGCGATTATGTCGTGAGCGTCGCCTATGGGCTCGCGACCGCCACCCATCGCGTATCGCTGCGCAACGAGGCGCGGCGCGAAATCATCCTGCTCCCGGCCGGCGGCCTGAAGCTTCAGGGCAAGGTCGGCGAGACCGTGCTCGCGAGCGCGCGGCTCAAGTTCGATATCTATGAGGGCAGCTTCCTGCAGCGGCCCGGCGCCGCGCGCGTGGGCGAGCGGCCGCCGGTGCTGCGCGGTGCCACCGCCGGCGAGATCGTGATGCTGCCGGCCGGCGCCTATTACGTGCATTCGACCTATGGCGACGGCAACGCGGTGATCCAGGCCGACGTGCGCATCGACGCCGGCAAGCTCACCGACGCCACCGTGCATCATCGCGCGGCGCAAGTGACGCTGCGCCTCGTAAGCGCCGCGGGCGGCGAGGCGATCGCCAACACCGCATGGTCGGTGCTGACGCCGGGCGGCGACTCGGTGAAGGAATCGATCGGCGCGTTTCCCTCCGTGATTCTGGCCGAGGGCGAGTACGTCGCGATCGCGAGGAACGACGGCCGGATCTACAGCACGAATTTCCGCGTCGAGGCCGGCAAGGACCGCGACGTGGAAGTGCAGCTGTCGCAGATTCAGCACGAGTCGCCGCGGGCCGAGCCGACGCGCCGGACGCGGTGAAACTCAGCGCGGTATCACTTACGAAACAACCACCTCGCCAGCGCCACCGCCACCAGCATTCCGATCATCTGCGCGACGATGAACGCGGCCACGTCGCCCGGCGCGATGCCGGCGAAGGTGTCGGAGAGCGAGCGCGCGATCGTCACCGCCGGATTGGCGAACGACGTGGAGGCGGTGAACCAATAGGCCGAGGTGATGTAGAGGCCGACCGCGTAGGGCACCGCCGCCTTGGTGTGCGCGAGGCAGCCCAGGATCGTGAGCACTAGGCCGAAGGCGGCGACCGCTTCGGCGAACCACTGCCCCGCGCCGGTGCGCGCGGTGGTGGAGAATTGCCAGAGCGGCAGCTCGAACATGAAATGCGCGGCCCATACGCCGAGCACGCCGCCGGCGATCTGCACCACGATGAACAATCCCGCTTCCCGCCACGGCAGCTCGCCGCGCAACGCGAACGCGACGCTCACGGCCGGGTTGAAATGGGCGCCGGAAATCGGACCGAACGTTAGAATCAGCACCGTGAGAATCGCGCCAGTGGCGAGCGTGTTGCACAGGAGCGCGATCGCGCCGTTTCCGCCGGAAAGTTTCGCCGCCATGATGCCCGAGCCGACCACGGCGGCGAGCAAGATCGCCGTGCCGAGCGCCTCGGATACCGCGCGTTGCGCGAGCGGGCGCGGCATCAAGAACTCGTCTCGACCTCGGGCGCGTGCCGCGGCAGCTTGCCGATATCGTGCAGCTTCGTCTGCAGCACCAGCCGATCGAGCTTGTCGAACGTCAGTGCCGCGAAAATCTCGATGCGGCGCGACAGCATGCGATACGCGCTGCTGAACGCGAGCGCGATCTGCGCGGACGTGCCGCTCGCGGCGGCCGGGTCCGGAATGCCCCAGTGCGCGGTCATCGGCTGGCCGGGCCAGACCGGGCAGGTTTCTCCCGCCGCGTCGTCGCAAACCGTGAAGACGAAATCGAGCTTCGGCGCGCCGGGCCGCGCGAATTCCTCCCAGGATTTCGAACGATAGCTTGAAGTGTCGTAGCCGAGCTTTGCCAGGAGCTGGATGGTCTGCGGATTGATTTCGCCTTTGGGCTGGCTGCCGGCGCTGAACGCGCGAAATTTTCCGCGCCCTAGCTTGTTTAGAATCGCTTCGGCCATCACCGAGCGCGCCGAGTTGCCGGTGCAGAGAAAGAGCACGTTGTAGACGCGCTCAGGCATGCGCGCGCTCCTTCTTCGCGGGCGAGGACGAGCAGCAATCCGCCAGCGCCGACGTGCAGATCTCCGGCCGGCCGTCGCAGCAATCCTCCATCAGAAACCGGATCAGGCCGTTCAGTGTCTTGTAGTCGGCCGTGTAAATAATGGAGCGCGCTTCACGCCGCGCCGCGACCAGCCCGGCCTGCTCGAGCTCTTTGAGGTGAAACGACACGTTGGAGGGCGAAACGCCGAGCCCGTCGGCCAGCGACCCCGCTGGGATACCCTTTTCGCCGGCGCGGACCAGGCGGCGCACCACGCGGAGCCGCGTTTCCTGCGATAGAGCGGCCAGCGAGACGAGCGCTTGACTCTCTTTCATATTTCAATCATCCTTGAATGATAGAATCGTTGAAATGAGGATAGCCCCGATGCTCTCGCTCGACAAGTCCCCTGCCGCGCCGACCCCCGCTCCCGTCTGGTCCGGTGACGTTCCCACCGGCCGCCTGCTCGACGCGCTGGCCGATCACGGACAGAAGGCGTTGGTGTTCGTCTATGACGGGCGCGAGGTGCTGCCCGGCTATCACGTGACCGAGGTCAAGTCCGGCCGCTTCGACGCGCTCGATTGCGGCGCCAATCCCGAATCCTGGCGCGAGACCTTCATCCAGCTCTGGGACGTGTCCGCCGAGGCCGGCCTAGGCTACATGCCAGTGTGGAAATTCCTCGCCATCATGAAGAAGTTCGCCGCCGAAGTGCGGTCCGACGCCGGAGCCAAGCTCACGTTCGAGGTGAGCGACCCTTCAAGCGCCATACGGCTGTTCGGGGTCGAGGCCGTCGAGATCGCGGGCCAGACCGTCCGCGTTTCGCTCAAGCGCCGGCCGGCTAGCTGCAAGCCGCGCGACCGTTGGCTGGACCAGGCGCCGAAGGCAAACGAAGCGCGGGCATGTTGCAGCTAAGAGTATTCGTAGTGGCCGGGCTTGACGGAAAAAATTAGGCCGCCTCGCCCGCGCGCTTCACATCCGGCGGCACGCTTTCCACCGCCAGCGCCTTGAGCGCCGCGTCGAGCGGCATCGAGGATTGCTCCGGCGATCCGAGCCGCCGGATCGAGACCGAGCGCTCGGCCGCCTCCTTCTTGCCGACCACGAGCAGCGCCGGAATTTTCGCCAGCGAGTGTTCGCGCACCTTGTAGGTGATTTTCTCGTTCCGGAGATCGCCCTCGACCCGCAGCCCCGCCCGCTTGGCGGCGGCGATCACTTCCTCGGCGTAGGCGTCGGCGTCCTGCGCGATGGTGCAAACCACGGCCTGCACCGGCGACAGCCATAGCGGCAGGTGGCCGGCATAGTGCTCCACCAGAATCCCGATGAAGCGCTCGAGCGAGCCGAACAGCGCGCGGTGGATCATCACCGGCGTCACCTTGTCGCCCGAGGGCGCGATGTAGAACGCCCCGAGCCGGCCCGGCATGTTGAGATCGACCTGCACTGTGCCGCATTGCCAGTCGCGACCGATGGCGTCGCGCAACACATATTCGAGCTTGGGTCCGTAGAAGGCGCCCTCGCCTTTGTTGAGCGTCCAGGGCCGCCCGCAGGCTTCGAGCGCGCGCTTCAGCGAATCCTCGGCACGGTCCCACACCGCATCGTCGCCGACGCGCTTTTCCGGCCGGTCGGAATATTTGATGCGCACGTCGCCGAAGCCGAAATCCTCGTAGATCGAGAGGATCAGCTCGTTGATCGCGACGCATTCGGCGGTGATCTGCTCCTCGGTGACGAACACATGCGCGTCGTCCTGCGTGAAGGCGCGCACGCGCATCAGCCCATGCAGCGCGCCCGACGGCTCGAAGCGGTGCACCTTGCCGAGTTCGGCGAGCTTGTAGGGCAGATCGCGATAGCTCTTCAGCCCGTTTTTGAAAATCTGGATGTGGCCCGGGCAGTTCATCGGCTTGATGACGTAGCGCCGCGCTTCGTCCTCGCGCTCCTCGGTGATGAACATCATGTCGCGGAATTTTTCCATGTGGCCGGACGCGACCCACAGCGAGGAATCCATCAGCTGCGGCGCGCTCACTTCCGCGTAACCGACCGCGCCTTGGCGGCGGCGGATGTAGTTCTCGAGCGTCTGGAACAGCGTCCATCCCTTGGGGTGCCAGAACACCGCGCCCGGCGCTTCTTCCTGGAAATGAAACAGATCCATCTCGCGCCCGAGCCGGCGGTGGTCGCGCTTCTCGGCCTCTTCGAGCTGGTGCAGATATTGGTCGAGCGCTTCCTGCGTGGCCCAGGCGGTGCCGTAGATGCGCGTCAGCATCGGATTCTTGGAATCCCCGCGCCAATAGGCCCCCGCCGCCCGCATCAGTTTGAAGGCATTGCCGATTTTGCCGACCGAGGTCATGTGAGGCCCGCGGCACAGGTCGAACCAGTCGCCCTGCTTGTAGATTTTCAGCGCCTCGCCGGCCGGGATCGCGTCGATCAGCTCGATCTTGAAGTTCTCGCCCTTGTCGCGGAATACCTTCTTGGCCTGCTCGCGCGACCAGACTTCCTTGGTGAAGGGTTTGTCCTTCGCCACAATCTCGCGCATTTTCTTCTCGATCGCCGGGAAATCCTCGGGCCGGAACGGCTCATTGCGGAAAAAGTCGTAATAGAAGCCGTTCTCGATCACCGGGCCGATCGTCACCTGGGTGCCGGGCCACAGCGTTTGCACGGCCTCAGCCATCACGTGCGCGGCGTCGTGGCGGATCAATTCGAGCGCGCGCGGGTCGTCTCGCGCGATGAATTCAATTTTAGAGGGTTTTTCGATCTTGTCCGTGAGGTCGGCGACCACACCGTCGAGCGCCATGGCAACCGTGCGCTTGGCGAGCGACGGCGAAATCGCCTTGGCGACATCCAAACCCGTGCTGTTGTCGGGGTATTCGCGGCGCGCGCCGTCGGGAAAGGTCAGCGTGACCATTTTCTTCGTCTCCTGCTCACTCGCTGCCTACGAACGCAGGTAAGCGTGACCGGACATTTGTAGATCAGATTGCGGCAGATGCCGAGCCGGTTCGGCGCACGCCGTTTTTACTGAAGATTTTCGAACACACTTCATCATTTTTTCGCGGCCGATGGAATACCCGAATCAAGTCACAAAGCCTGCGAACAGATGACACATTCGCGCGCTTGATTCGCCTCCGGAAAAAGAGCCCGCACAGGGCCGCGAAGTGGGAAGCGGCGTCTCGGAATAAATCCTTCCGGTCGCCGGGCGTGAAACGGAGGGGTCATGAACGGCATGTCACGGCCGCGTGCGGCCGGTTGCGTCCGCGTACCCGAGAACTATATCGCGCGTATCGCGTTCGCCTTGTTTTTCGCTGCTGCCAGCCTGCTTGTCGCACCGTCGATCGCGCAAGAAAGGCCCAACGTCGGCAAGCTCGGACAGCTCACCAACCAGAACACCATCTATATCGTCTCGGGCAACCCGAACGGCACGTATTTGCGGGCCGCATACGATATGACCGCGGTGCTCGACGACGAGAAGGACAACACGCTCCGCGTGCTGGCCGTCATCGGCAAAGGCGGCGGGCAGAATCTGCGCGACGTGCGCTTCCTCAAGGGCGTCGATCTCGGCATCACCCAGTCGGTGCTGCTCAACCGCTTCAAGCGCACCAACGAGATCGGCCCGGTCGACGACAAGTTCGTCTACATCGCCAAGCTGTTCAACGAGGAAATGCACCTCATCGTGCGCGCCGAGTCAGGCATCACCTCGATCGAGCAGTTGGCCGGCAAGACGGTGAACTTCAGCGACATCGGCAGCGGCACCCAGCTCTCGACTCGTGAAATTTTCGAACGGCTGAAAATCTCGGTCAAGGAAGTCAACATGGGCCAGGCCGACGCCTTCGAGGCGCTGAAGAAGGGCGAGATCGCCGCGAGCATCCTGATCGCCGGCAAGCCCACGGGCTCCACGCGGACGATCCGTTCGGCGGACGGATTCCGTCTCCTGCCGGTGGCGTATGCCAAACCGCTGCAGGACTATTTCTATCCTGCCGTGCTCACGCACGAGGACTACCCGACCCTGATCGAACCCGGCCAGCAGATCGACACCATCGCCGTGGGCGCCGTGCTGTTCGCCTATAACTGGCCCAAGGGCTCCGAGCGCTACCGGCGCATCGAGACCTTCGTCAACGCGTTCTTCCCCAAGCTCGCCGAGTTCCAGAAGAAGCCGCGCCATCCGAAATGGATGGAAGCGAACCTCGCCGCCACACTGCCCGGCTGGAACCGCCACGAGGCGGCCGAGGAATGGCTGCAGAAGAACCGCCCGACGGTGCAAACGCAGCCGGCCAATCCCGCCGAGCGCGCGCAATTCAACGACTTCGTCGCCACGCGCCAGGCCGCGAGCGCCTTCGCGCCCGAGGATCGCGAGAAACTGTTTCAGGAGTTTCTGAAATGGAAGACGGCGCGCGAGCGCCGCTAACGAGGGAGTGCCCCGACCAGATCCATCATCCGCAACCGAGAACCCGGATACCGGGAAAATGGAGGGTTTGTCATGAGTTCCCCCATTCATCAGCCGCAGCAGCGCGAACCATCGCCCGAAGAGCGCGAACTCTACGATGCCTTTCCCGAAGCACGCGCCGAGCAGCCGCCGCCCACGAGCGGACAGGCCGGCCTGGTCCCCGACCTCGACCGGTTGGAACGCGAAATCGCATCCGAGCAGGTGCGCGCTAGCGAAGCTTCACTGCAGCCCGCCTTCGAGATCCATCCCGCCCGGCTGCCCGGCAGGCCCGAAGCGCCGGCGCGGCCCCGCCCGCCGACGCGGCTCCGTCTGTCCGCGGACGAAATGGATCGGCTGGAGCGCGAGATCGCGCTCGAGCAGCGCCGCATCCGCCGCGAATTCGACCCGGTCGTGCTGCCTCCGCCGCCGGAGCCGGTACGCGTGAGGCGAAGCTTCGCACCCTACGCGGTCGCCGCCGGCGTCGCTTGTCTCGCTGGCATCGCGGTCTACGCCGCGACCGGAAAAATGTCGTTGCCGGAGTCGCTGGTGACCGCCAGCTCCGACGCGCTCACGCGAGTCGCCGCCTATACGCCGCGCGCGGCCGAGCCCGCGCCAGCAGTTTCGGCCGTCCGGCTCGTGATCGAAGGCGCCGCCATCGAAAACGGCGATGTGATTCCGGTCGGCTTGAAGGCCGAGGGTCCGATCGACGGCGCAGTCGCGATCGTTAGCGGCCTCGTGGTCGGAACCGTGCTCTCCGCCGGCCGGCCCTGGGGCTCGACCACCTGGGTAGTTCCGGCCCATGAGCTGGCTGGAGCGCACGTGCGCCCGCCGCAGGGTTTCGTCGGCACCATGGATTACACGGTCGCGCTACGCCTCCCAGACGGGACGCTCGCCGATACGCAAACCATGCGGCTCGAATGGCGTGACAACGCCGCGGCGCCCGGTGCAACGCCCAACGCGGCCTCGCCGACCACGGCTCGCCGCCTCGATCTCGAGGAACTGGCGGCGCTACTCAAGCGCGGTCAGGAACTGTTTGAAACCGGCGATCTTGCCAGCGCACGGTTGCTGTTGCGCCGCGCGGCGGAAGCGCGCGATCCGCGCGCCGCACTGATCCTCGCCGCCACCTACGACCCCATCGTGTTGAAGGAGCTCGGCGTCTACGGCGCCGCGCCCGACGCCGCGATGGCGCAAAGCTGGTACGAAAAAGCGAAGGAGTTCGGGTCGAGGGAAGCGCCTCGGCGGCTCGAGTTGTTGCGAACCGGTAGCCGCTGAAGCGCCGGGCGCGCCGACGGGGGCGTAATTGTATCAACCGTCGGCGCGTTCCATCGTCCCTCGCCAAACTCCGTAACGCCACGGAGTGTACCACCGCGCGCGCGGCGATAAAGTCCGTGGTACGAAATCCAGCCCCGCCGTGCCGTACGGGTGACACCGGCAGATGCGCGCAGCCGTCATCCAGCCGCCCGCCCACAGGCCATGGCGCTCCAGCGCCTCGTCGGCATATTCCGAACAGGTCGGCAGATGCCGGCATTCGAATCCGGCGATCGCCGAGAACGTATACCGATAGGCCAGCACCAGCCCGCGCCCGGCAACCCGCGGCGCGCGCGCCGCGGCGTCGAACATCGCGTCGAGCCGGCTCATGCTCATCGCGCGGCCTTCCGCTTTTCCTCGATCTTGCCGATAGCGTCCACGACCGCGTCGAAGGTGAGCATAGTCGAGGCGTGCCGTGCCGAATAATCGCGCACCGGCTCGAGCACTGCCAGGTCCGCCCATTTCCCTGACGGCGGCTTGCCGTTCTTCTTCAGCATGTCGAACATCTCGCCGCGCACGCGCTTCAATTCGTCGGCGCTGGAACCGACGACGTTGCGCGCCATGATCGAGGACGATGCCTGGCCGAGCGCGCAGGCGCGCACCTCGTGAGCAAAATTGCTCACCCGGTCGCCGTCCATGGCAACGTCCACGGTGACCGTCGAGCCGCACAGCTTGGAGTGCGCGGTCGCTGACGCGTCCGCCGCCGCCAGCCGCCCGATCCGGGGGATGTCAGCGGCGAGCTCCAGAATTCGGCGGTTATAGACCTGGTCGAGCATGGTTCCTTATTACCGGCCCTCTAGGCCGGAAGTCTAAGGCGCGGCGGCGGCGCGCCAGATTACCGGGTTGCAATCTACCCCGACGACCGGCTGATTTTCCTATTCTTACCCGAGGCTTAGGCTGCCCGGTAAGGACAAGTAGCGTTCGTTTGCTTGTCACGATCCGGACGAAATATAGTGTTGGTCTAGTGAGGTTGGAAGGCAGCCGGGGTTGGCTGCCATACCGACCGAAACCCACCCGCGGCCGCCGGCTTACGGTTTGTGGTTTCGTCTTGAGGACCGGGGCGTGTCGACCTCCCCTGATTTTCGGTTCGCGAAAACGCCCGGCTCCTGCCGCGGCGTAAATTTTTTGCCCGCCGCCATCGTGGGAAGGCAGTTGCGCCTGAATCCGGTCCAATTCGTGCATGCAGAATAGCTGGAAGAATAGACTGAAGATTCGCCGGGAACAAAAGATCGACCTGGATGGTTATAGACGGTTCATGGCTGGTTCATAGGTGAGCCGCCATAACACCCCGAAGCGGGCACACCACCACCCTCAAGCGGGCGCTAAAAATAGATAACCGGTGACACTCCAGCCACGGCACATGCCTCGGCTGGTCGAACGGAGAGAAAAATTATGGACGCTGTCGTAACGTCGTTCCAGGAACGGGCAGAAGCTGTTCGCGATGCCGCGCTTGCGCGCCGGCCTTCTCGCGAGGAAGCCGAGGCCGCTGTCCGCACGCTTCTGGCGTGGATCGGCGAGGACCCGAACCGCGAGGGCCTCAAGGATACGCCCAAGCGGATGGTCCGAACCTACGAAGAGTTTTTCCGCGGCTACAAGGAAAACGCCGACGACGTGCTCGACCGCACCTTCGGCGAGATCGGCACCTTCGACGACATGGTCGTGGTGCGCGACATCCCCTTCTATACCCACTGCGAGCATCACATGGTGCCGGTGATCGGCCGCGCGCACGTGGCCTATTTCCCGATCGAGCGCGTCGTCGGGCTCTCCAAGTTCGCCCGCGTGATCGACCTCTATGCCCGGCGGCTGCAGACCCAGGAGCACCTGACCTCGCAGATCATCACCGCGATTGACGAGAACCTGAAGCCGCGCGGCGTGGCGATCATGATCGAGGCCGAGCATTTGTGCATGGCCATGCGCGGCGTGCAGAAGAGCGGCGTCTCGACCGTGACCACGCAGTTCACCGGCGTGTTCCGCGACGATCCGGCCGAGCAGGTGCGCTTCTTCAACCTGGTGCGCGACAGCCGCAAAAGCTGACCTGCTTCAAGAGTTAAGCGGCTTTCTCCACGTCCAATTCGGCGCTATCACTGCATCGGCCCGCACCCTTAGCGGGCCGATGGAGTTTTCCATGCCGACCGCGAGCGAGATCGAAACCACCGACCGCCTGGAGCCGCAGTTCGACGGCGCCGGACTGATTTCTTGCATCGTCGTGGATGCAGCGACTGGCGAGGTGCTGATGCTCGCGCACATGAACGAGGAAGCGCTCGAGCGCACCGTCAAGACCGGCCAAGCCTGGTTCTGGTCGCGCTCGCGCCAGGAACTGTGGCGCAAGGGCGAGAGCAGCGGCAATACGCTCGCCGTCAGCGACATGCTGATCGACTGCGACCAGGACGCGGTCCTGCTCAAGGTCAAGATCGCGGGTGCGGGCGTGGCCTGCCACACCGGCCGCCGCTCCTGCTTCTATCGGCGCGTGGCACTGAAAGGCCCGTCCGGCGGGCCGCTAACCTTCGTCTAAGCATGCCATCACTGACGTGCTTCGGTCATGGTTGCCTCCTATATAATGGGCTGAAGGGCTGAAAGATTCCGCGCCCCCTTCGGCGCAGGTAGGTCGAAGTGCTGCACTGGCTCAGACGCGCACCGCGCGCACCGGAAACGCCCGAGGTTGATCGGCAGGAACGCGCGAGCGCCCGGCCCAAGATCGGGCTCGCGCTCGGCGGCGGCGCCGCACGCGGCTGGGCGCATATCGGCGTGCTGCGCGCGCTGAAATCCGCCGGCATCGAGCCCGATGTGATCGCCGGCACCTCCATGGGCGCCGTCGTCGGCGGCGCTTACGCGGCCGGCCGGCTCGAGGAGATCGAGGATTGGGCCCGCGCCATGACCCGCCGGCGCATGTTGCGCTTCCTCGACATCAAACTCTGGAGCAATGGACTGATCGGCGGCGGCCGTCTGGCCGGCCAGCTCAAGGACGCCTTCGGCGACGTCGCCATCGAGGAATTGCCGCTGCGCTTCGCCGCCATCGCCACCGAAATCGGCACCGGCCACGAGATCTGGCTGACCCAAGGCAGCCTGGTCGAGGCCATGCGCGCGAGCTACGCGCTGCCTGGCATTTTCCCGCCGGTGAAGGTCGCCGGCCGTTGGCTGATGGATGGCGCGCTGGTCAACCCGATCCCGGTCTCCGCCGCCCGCGCGCTCGGCGCCCGCGTCGTGATCGCGGTCAATCCCAACGCCGATATGTTCGGCCGCGGCACCGTGATCCAGGAACATGGTCTGGAGTCGGCCGCCGAGGCCGCCGCGGTCTACGAGCCGCGCGGCGTATCCTCCGTGATGGTCGAAGCCTTCAACATCACCCAGGACCGCATCGCCCGTTCGCGACTCGCCGGCGACCCGCCGGACCTGATGATCGCACCCAAGCTCGGGCACATGGGTATGTTCGAGTTCGCCCGCGCCGAGGAGGCGATCCGTCTCGGGGCCGAGGCAACCGAGCGCGCATTGCCGGAGCTGACCGAGGCGATCGCCGTGTTGGGCTGACGGCTCACGCCGTCCTGATGTAGTCCCTGAGCGCCTCGCTCTCGCGCTCGATCTCCGCGACCCGGGATTTCACCACGTCGCCGATCGACACGATGCCGGAAAGCCGGCCGTGTTCGATCACCGGCACGTGGCGGAAACGGCCCGCCGTCATCCGGTGCATCAGCTCGCCGACCGTATCATCGGCGGTGCAAGTCACGACCCGCCGGGTCATGAACTCGGCGACCGGCCGCGTCAGCGCGGCCGCCTTGTGCTGCGCCAGCGCACGCACGATATCGCGCTCCGACAGAATTCCGGTCACCGAGCGCTCGATGCCGGTGACCACGAGCGCGCCGATCCGCTTCTCGGCCAACAGCGCGACGGCTTCCGCAAGCGTGGCGTCGGCCGAAATCGTGGCCACGTCACGGCCCTTCATGTCGAGAATCGCACGGACGGACATGGGCTTCCTCCATGGATGCGTCCCAGTCCCCAAGGAATCATCTGCCTGCCGGCGCCCGGACGCAAGAGGGCGAGAAGTGCCGGTTTATGCGCGCGAAGAATAAGGATCAGGCCCGCTGCCGCACCGGATCGAACCAGGGGAACAGGAACAACCCGGCGAAGAAGCCGCCGAAATGCGCTTCCCACGCGATTGAGCCATCGGTGAAGCTCGAGGAAACGCTGTTGGCTCCGAACAGGATATTCAGCACGGCCCAGGCAGCGAGAAAAATGATCACCTGCGGATTGCGCAGCGCGCGCAACAGCGGCGGCGCCGGCACGCGGAATGCATCCGGCCCTTGCCCGCGCATGAAGCCGAGCGGCCCGCCCTCCTCGAACGCGAAGCGCACCGCCGCCGCCATGGCGCCGGAGATCGCCGCCGAAGCGCCGACCAGCGGTGCAAGCTCGCCGGGGTGCGTCAGCAGATGCACGAGCGCGCCGGCTGCGGCCGTGACCGCAAAGAAAGCGAGAAACCGCAGCGTACCGAAACGCCACGCCACCGGCGTTCCGAACGCCAGCAACCAGACTAGATTGACGCCGAGATGCGTGATGTCGCCGTGCAGGAACGCGTAGCTGACGAAGGTCCACACATCCGCCGGAAACCCGCCGGGAAACGCCAGAGCGATCGGCACCGACCCGCCGTAGCGCGCTGGAACGAAGGCGAACCACAGCAGCACCTGAAGGTCTTCTTGCTCGTCGAGCAGCCAGCGCGCGACATGAGCGAGCACCAGCACCGCCGCCAGCGCGGCCACGACGGGAGGCATGCGAAAGATCGGCTCGCGAGTGGATGACAAGCGATGGGTCCGGGATGAGGTACCCGTCCCTTAAGGCGAGGCCGCCCCCGCGGCAAGGGCGGACACAATCCCCAACTATGTCGGCTTAACCCTAATACGGCCCGCCTTGCTCCCGCCTCCCGAGCGGCACGCGCAATGCAAATTCTCCGTCACGTTGTCCCTTCTTGCGACAGCAATGTCGCTCCGGAGAAGCCGAATGAAGCATGCCGCTTCCCGCGCCCTGCACGCCTATTGGGACCGCCTGCGCGGCACCCGGGCGGCGCCCGACCGCGCCGATGTGGACCCGGGCGCGATCCGCACGCTTCTGGGCGACGTCTATCTCCTGGAGCTCGGCCTGCCCCGGCAATTCACCATCCGGCTGGCGGGAACGCGCCTGTGCACGCTGTTTTGCCGGGAATTGAAGGGCTCATCGCTGGATTCGCTATTCGCAGCCGGGGACCAGGGCGAGATCGCCGATCTAGTCGCCGAGGTTACCGGTAGCGTCATTCCCATGGTGGCGGGCATTAGCGGCCAGACCGCCGCCGGACAGACCATCGACCTCGAATTAATGGCCTTGCCGCTGCGGCACCGCGGCCGCACCCAGTCCCGGCTGGTAGGCTCGCTCGCGGCCCTCGACGTGCCGTATTGGGTCGGGACCGTGCCGCTGGAACGGCTGCGTATCGTCTCGGCACGGCGCCTGTATCCCGGTATCGTCCCGCTATCGCCCGAAGGCCCCGATCACCAGGAAAGACCGCGCCCCACGGGCCGGCTCAAAGTCCTGCCCGGCGGCCGGGCTTGATCCTGCCGCGCTTATACTCACCAAGGGTCACTCCCCGTTAACCACGAGCCATTACGTTCGCAGGGTTCATCCGGGCGGACAGCGGTTCATGGCAACGAGCGAGAGCGAGCGGGCGGTAATTCTACCGCTGAGTCAGGAACGGCGCCGTCACCAGCGTGTGAAGCTCAATCTTCTCGGCCGCTACATGCTCGAGGACCGCAAGGAGTATCCTTGCCAGACCCTCGATATGTCGCCGGGCGGGGCCGCGCTGATCACCACCGTGCTGCCACGCGTCGGCGAGCACGTGGTCGCCTATATCGATGACATCGGTCGCCTCGAGGGGCGCTGCGTGCGCCACATCGACAACGGCTTCGCCATGACCATCGCCGGCACCGCGCGCCGGCGTGACAAGCTCGCCGATCAGCTCACCTGGTTCGCCAATCGCCAAATCCTCGGCATGCCAGAGGATCGCCGCCACGATCGCTTCTCGCTCAAGGATCCACGCTCGACGCTGACCTTGCCGACCGGAGTCACCGTACCCTGCAAGGTCACCGACGTGTCGCTCTCGGGCGCCTCTGTCATGGCCGACGTGCGGCTGCCGATCGGCTCCCCGGTCACGCTCGGCCGGACGCTGGGGCGTGTCGTGCGCCATCATGAGGGCGGCTTCGCCATGGAATTCAGCCGGGTCCAGACCCACGAGAGCCTTGAGCAGGATCTCAACGTCGAGGTCTGAGGCGGCGCTTCATACGGTTAATCAAATATTTTCGCCGGGCTCACGCCCGGCGCTATCGTTTGGATAGATGCGGCCCGACCGTGGCGCCGGGATGGCCGGCCCAAGGCCGGCAATGACGGATGAACGTCGGCACCGTACGTGCATTCGATAAAATTTTATGCAAATTCGATTCAACTCCTAGCTAAACATTCCTAAGAGAGTTCCGCGAAATCGTTTCGCAATTTGCCGCCGCACTTAGCGGGGCATCAAAACGCTTATGCGAGTTTTCCCGCCACAGGGAGTGGGGGAAAACATGCAACAGCAACCCCGGCGAAAAATCACTTGGTTGTTCGCGGCCGCGCTCGTTGCGGTCGCAACGACGATCTCGTTCGCTCCGGCGAACGGCGGCCCGCGCGAGCGGCTGCTCTATGTCGCGGTCGGCGAGACCGCGCGCCCGCCGATCGGCTGGGTGCAGTTCTGCACCGAGCGGCCGGCCGAGTGCCGCGACGAACGGAGCGAGCCGCGCGACGTGCAGCTCAACAAAGCGGTGATGCAGGAGCTCGTGCGCGTCAACCGCTACGTCAACGAAAAGATCAAACCGCTGACCGACCTCGAACAATACGGCGTGATCGAGAAGTGGACCTATCCGGACTCCGGCTACGGCGACTGCGAGGACTATGTGCTGCTCAAGCGCAAGGCCCTCATGCAGCTCGGCTGGCCGCGCGAGGCCCTCCTCATCACCGTCGTGCGCGACAAGAAGGGCGACGGACATTCGGTGCTGACCGTGCGCACCGACAAGGGCGAATTCATCCTCGACAACCAGGTCGGGGACGTCCTGGCCTGGGCCGACACCGGTTATCGTTTTGTCAAACGCCAGTCGCAAGCCGATCCTAATATCTGGATCGCGCTCGGCGACCAGCGGCCGACACCCTTCGTCGCCGCTCGCTGAAAGGATCTGAGCTAGCGTATCCGGTCACGTCCCCACCCCTCCCCGTCCCCAGACCGGGTACGCCGAGGCCGGCTCTTCCCCCCAGGAGCCGGCCTCACCATTTTTCAGAGACGCTCGAGCTTGCCGCGGTACTGCTCCAGCCGCCGTACATAGACCTCGGCCGCCCCGCGAAGCATGGTGACGCCAGCTTCGTCGAGCTTGCGGATCGAGCGCGCCGGCGCGCCGACGATCAATGAATTGTCGGGAAATTCCTTGCCCTCGGTGACCAGCGCGTTGGCACCGACCAGACAGTTCTTCCCGATCTTCACGCCGTTCAAGAGCGTCGCACCCATCCCGATCAGCGTGTTCTCGCCGATCGTGCAGCCGTGCAGGATCACTCTATGCCCGATGGTGCAACCCGCCCCGATGGTGAGCGGCAAACCGGGATCGGTGTGCAATACGCAGCCGTCCTGCACATTGGAACGGCGGCCGACCACGATCGGCTCGTTGTCGCCGCGCAGCACCGCGTTGAACCAGACGCTGGCATCCTCTTCGAGCACGACGCGGCCGATCAGCACCGCGTCGGGCGCCACGAAATAGCGCCCGGAGGCGGGAAAGCTCGGCCGTGCCCCATCGAGTGCGTAGATCGGCATCGCTATTCCAGATCGGTGTCGAGGATCGCCATCTGGAAGCTGTACGAATGCCCGCCGTCCTCCAGGAACAGGACCGCGATGAATTCCTCGCCGATCTGGACGTCCGCGGAATCCGTCTTCCGCGGCCGTGGCAGCACCCGGATGTTGGGATTGCCGAGCAACTTGCGAAGCGCTTCCTGCGCGCGGTCGAACCGCGACTCCTGGACCCCGACCTGGAAATTGTAGGAGCGGTCGCCGTCCTCGACGTCGAGCGAAAGCATGCCGACCAGCTCGCTGCCGATATGAACCTCGGCCAGATCCTCGCGCTGAGGCCTCGCCGTCACGCGGATCTCGTGGTTGACGAACAGCCGGCGTAGGTAAAGCTGCACGCGGTCGAGTTCGGTCTTTTCCACGAAAATCCCCCGCGTCACCCCGAAAGCCGGAGCCTAGCCACGACCAGAGCGGCCGGGCAAGCCGTCCTAGGTCAGATGCCCTCGCCGGAGAACGGCAGGTCGAACATCTGGTCCATGGTGCGGGCGGGCGCCTCGTCGTCGCAGTTGGAACTGCCCACGACGCGGGCCGGAATCCCCGCGACCGTCGTGTTGGGCGCCACCGGCTTGAGCACCACCGAACCCGCGGCCACGCGCGCGCAGGACCCGATCTCGATATTGCCGAGAATCTTCGCGCCGGCGCTGATCAGCACGCCGCGCCGGATCTTCGGATGCCGGTCGCCGCGCTCCTTGCCGGTGCCGCCGAGCGTGACACCCTGCATGATCGACACGTCGTCATCGATCACCGCGGTCTGCCCGATCACGACCCCGGTGGCGTGATCGATGAAGATGCCGCGGCCGATCTTGGTCGCGGGATTGATGTCGACGCCGAACACCGACGAGGACCTGCTCTGCAGATAGAGCGCGAAATCCTGCCGTCCGCGCTTCCACAGGAAGTGCGCCAGGCGGTGGGTCTGCAGCGCGTGAAAGCCCTTGAAATAGAGCACCGGCTCGATCGCCCGCGAGCAAGCTGGATCGCGATCGACCACCGCGCCGATATCGGCGCGGATCGCCTCGCCGGTCGAGGGCTCGGCCTCGATCAGCTCGTCATAGGCCTGGCGGATCATGTCGCCGGACACGTCCGGATGGTCGAGGCGGGCCGCGATACGGTGGGCGACAGCGCGCTCGAGCGAATCGTGGTTGAGGATCGTCTCGAAGATGAAGCTCGCGAGCTGTGGCTCGCGCGCAGCGGCAGCTTCCGCTTCCTCGCGTACGCGCGCCCACACCGGATCGAGCGTGCGGACGCCTTGGGCGAACTTGGCTTGACGCTGGGCCATGGGAGGCTCCCTGGGCCGAACTGGGGGCGGGTTTCTAGCACCCAAATATAGGGGGTGATAGTGGCGGGAAAACCCTTGCCGTTTCGTTGCCGCCCTAAAGGCCCGCCGCGCTCAGGTAACAAGTGAGCGAGCGATAAATGCAGCCCGGCGCTGTTGAATCAATTCGTGAAGCGGCGGACTCCGCTTCGCAGGGTCCGCGCCCAACCGATTCCAGCGATTCGATTTTTCACGCTCGCCGTGCCAAAAAATCGATCACGCCCTGCTTGAACACCGGGTCGCCCACGCTGCGCATGTGATCGCGGTCGGGAATGTCGAGCACCTCCGCGCCCGGGATCAGCGCCGCCAGCGGCGGACCCTTGCCGGCGATGTCGTCGGTAGTGCCGGTCGCAACCAGAACCGGAACCCGGATCGAGGCCGCCGCCTCCCGCGTGATCGTCCGCGCCGGCACGCGCATGCAGGCGGCGAGCGCCTTCAGGTCGCTTCGGGTCTGCTCCGCGAACACGCGAAATCCGAGCGCGAGCGGATCGCGCACCTCGGCACGGCTCGGAGCTTCGAGCGCCTTGGCAATAACCTCAGCGTTGCCTCCGCCTTCCACCAGCCGGATGCCGATGCCGCCGAGAATCGCCGAACGCACGCGCGCACCATAGGCGGAAGCGACCTGGCCGGTGATCCGCGCGCCCATGGAATAGCCGAGCACGTCGGCGCGATCGATTTTCAGATGATCCATGAGTGCGACCACGTCGCCGCCCATCTTGGCGAGCGCATAGTCGGCGGGATCGTAGAACTTGGTGGAAGCCCCGTGACCGCGATTGTCGAGTGCGATCGCGCGCCGCCCCGCGCCCTTCAGTGCCGAGACCCAGCCGGGCACGATCCAATTGGTCTCCTTATTGGAGGCAAAGCCGTGCACGAGCACGATCGGATCGCCAGTCCCCTCATCGAGATAAGCGATCTCGACGCCGTCCTTGGTAAAGCTCGGCACGGCGGCTTCTCCCTCTATTGTCCCGCTTTCGCACGGACGGCGATATGGCTATGGTCCGCGCGAAACAGCAAGCAGAGCGGAAGTGCCCATGGCCGATCCCGTCATTCCCCATTTCCACAACGATATCGGCGTCCCAGTTGTCCAGATCGGCGCTCGCGAGTTCAAATGCATCGGCGCCCTGCCGCCGCACGACCATCCGCACGTCTATCTCGACATGGGCGAGGCCGACGAGATCGTCTGCCCCTATTGCTCGACGCTCTATCGCCATGATCCGGCGCTCGCGCCCGATAAGGCACGGCCGCCCGAGTGCGCGCTGGAACGGGCCGCGGCCTGAGCCGTGGCGCGTTCGCGTACCGTCATCGTCGCGGGTGCGGGCATTGGCGGGCTCGCCGCCGCGCTCGTTCTGGCCAAGGCCGGCTTTCGCGTCATCCTGTGCGAGCGCGCCGACAAGATCGAAACGATCGGCGCCGGTATTCAGCTCTCCCCCAACGCAACGCGGGCGCTCGCCGCGCTCGGCGTGCTAGAGCGGCTGCGCGAACGCGCCGTCGAGGCCCGCTCGCTGAAGGTCTGCGACGGTAAGACCGGCGCCGTTATCGTCGAAGCCCCGCTGGCTGCCGCGTCCGGCGACGGCGCGCCTTGGTTGCTCGCCGCGCGCGCCGACTTGCAGCAGGAATTGTATCTAGCCGCCGCCGATCACCCGGACATCGAGCTCGAGCTCGGCACTACGATCACGGATTTCGCCGAGCACAAGCGCGGCGTCACCGCGCACTCCTTGCGTCCCGGCAAGGGGAGCGAGCGCAGCGGGATCGCGCTCATTGCCGCCGACGGGCTGTGGTCGGGCATCCGCGCGCGGCTGCACCCGGATGCCACGCCCGTCTTTCACAATCTCGTCGCCTGGCGCGCGGTGCTGCAGGCCTCGCAGGTGCCAGCGCCCTTCAGCGAGCCTGCGGTGCGACTGTGGCTAGGGCCGGGCGGGCACCTCGTGCATTACCCGGTCGCAGGCGGCGCGCGCATCAACGTGGTCGCGATCTTCGCCGACCAATGGCAGAGCGAGGATTGGAACGCGACGGCGGACGCGAAGTCGCTCGCTCCCGCCTTCGAGAAATGGGCCGCAGCGCCGCGCGCGGTGCTGTCGGCGGCCGGCGAATTCCGCCGCTGGGCGCTGCACGATCTGCCGCCGCTCACCAACTGGGGCCGCGGCGCGCTGACGCTGCTCGGCGATGCCGCGCATCCGATGCTTCCGTTCATGGCGCAGGGTGCCGCCGCCGCGCTCGAGGACGCACTCGTGCTCGGCCGTCACTTGAAGGGCGCGAGCGATGCGCCCGCGGCGCTGCGCGCGTATGAAACCGAGCGCGCGTCGCGCACCGCGCGCCTGCAGACTGCCGCGCGCTCCACTGGACTCTATTATCGCCTGAGCGGACCGTTGGCGTTCGCCCGCGATGTCGCGCTCCGCGCAATGGGCGGCGAAGGCCTGATCAAGCGCAACGAGTGGATCTACGATTACGATGCCGGATCCACGCCGCGCTAGCCGAGCACGATTTCTTCCACGATCTCGTGCGTGAGGCCGATCGGCCCGATCGTGAGCACCATCTTGGCCGGCAGCTTTTCGTTGCCCTTGAGCTTGCCGGAAGCCAAAGCCGCACGCACCGCCAGCTCGATCTCGCGCTGCGAGGTGACACCGACCTGCTTCAGGAACTTGCGGATGCTGGTATTGAATGCGTCTTCGTTCATTGCCGCTTCCTTTTCGCTAAACCCTTGGTGCCGACGGCAGGGGTCGAACCTGCAAGGGGGTTTCCCCCCGAGGGATTTTAAGTCCCATGCGTCTACCAGTTCCGCCACGTCGGCGCGGGCGGACCATACGCGCGCGGTACTCCCCGCTCAAATGGCCCACTGGCGTGGGCAAACGGGCGGATTCGTGCATGGCACCCTTGCGTCGCCCGATGCCGCTGACGGCCGAACCTATGTATGATCCGCCGCCCGCCGAGAACTCCCCGATGTTTCCGACCACCGTCGCCGGCAGCTTGCCGAAACCCGCTTGGTTAGCCGAGCCGAATCGCCTGTGGGCACCGTGGCAGCTTTCGGGCGATGCACTGGCCGAGGCCAAGCGCGACGCGACGATTCTGGCGCTCAAGGAGCAGGAAGACGCCGGCATCGACATCGTCTCCGACGGCGAACAGTCGCGCCAACATTTCGTCCACGGCTTCGTCGAATTCGTCGAAGGCATCGACTTCGAGCACAAGATCGAGATCGGCATTCGCGCCGACCGCTACAAGGCCATGGTGCCGCAGGTGGTGAGCGCGCTGCGCCTCAAGGGCCGCGTGCACGCGACCGAGGCGCGCATCGCTCGCGCGCACACCAAGCGCAAAATGAAATTCACCCTCCCCGGCCCCATGACCATCGTCGATACGGTGGCCGACCGCCACTATGGCGACCGCGTGAAAATGGCCATGGCCTTCGCCGCGCTCTTGAACGAAGAGGCGCGCGCGCTCGAAGCGGACGGCATTGATGTGATCCAGTTCGATGAGCCGGCTTTCAATGTCTACATGGGCGAAGTGAATGAGTGGGGCATCGCGGCGCTCGAGCGTGCGGCGCAGGGCCTGAAATGCACCAGCGCCGTGCATATCTGCTACGGCTACGGCATCAAGGCCAATATCGACTGGAAGGCGACGCTCGGCGAAAAATGGCGGCAGTACGAAGAGATTTTTCCGGTATTGGCCAGGAGCAATATCGATCAGGTTTCGGTCGAGTGCATCCACTCGCATGTGCCGATCGAGCTCCTCCGCCTGCTCAAAGGCAAGGATGTTCTCGTCGGCGCGATCGATGTCGCCAGCGACGCGATCGAGACGCCAGAGGAAGTCGCAGGCGTCTTGGCCGAAGCGGCGAAATACGTGCCGAAGGAGAACATCATCGCCTGCACCAATTGCGGCATGGCGCCGATGCGGCGCGAAGTTGCGACTGCCAAGCTTGAAGCACTGGCGAAAGGTGCGGCGCTGGCGAGGAAGCGGCTGGGCTGACTAGCGCTCGGCCCTTCGCACCACGTCCATCAGTTCCGCAACTTTTTTCCGCTGCTCGCGCCGATCGCCGCTCTTGATCGCGTGATCGACACAATGGTCGATGTGATCGGCGAGCACCTCTTCCTCGACCCGCCGCAGCGCGGCGCGTACCGCTGAAATCTGCGTCACAATATCGATGCAATAGCGGTCATCCTCGACCATGCGCGCGAGTCCGCGCACCTGGCCCTCGATGCGGCCGAGCCGCTTCAGACTTGAGGACTTGGCTTCCTTGCGCATGGGGTCTATATACCCCATGGGGGTATATATGGCAAATCCGATGGCACACGCTTCGCACGATCACGGCCCGGCGCCTCAAACACCCACTGCGGCCAACCTCGCGACGGACCCCGTGTGCGGCATGCAGGTCGATCCGCATACCGCCAAGCATCGCGCCGAGCATGCCGGCCGGACCTATTATTTCTGTTCCGCCGGCTGCCGCAAGAAGTTCATCGCTGATCCGGAGCGCTATCTCGGCGAGGCCGCGCCGGCCGCAGCCGTGCCTGAGGGCACGATCTACACCTGCCCGATGCACCCGCAGATCCGACAGGTCGGCCCCGGCGCCTGCCCGATCTGCGGCATGGCGCTCGAGCCACTGATCGCGACGGGCGAAACCGGCCCGAACCCTGAACTCCTCGACATGCGCCGCCGCTTCTGGGTCGGGCTCGCGCTGACTGTGCCGGTGGTCGCCCTGGAAATGGGCAACCACATTTTCGGGCTCGAATTTCTATCGATGCAGAACTCCAACTACGTGCAGTTCGCCATCGCAACGCCGGTCGTGCTGTGGGCCGGCTGGCCGTTCTTCGTGCGCGGCTGGCAATCGCTGCTCACGCGCAACCTCAACATGTTCACGCTGATCGCGCTCGGCACCGGCATCGCCTGGGCCTTTAGCGTCGTGGCCACATTCTACCCCGGCATATTCCCGGCCGCCTTCCGCGACCATCACGGCGCGGTCGCGGTCTATTTCGAAGCCGCCGCAGTCATTACAGTCTTAGTGTTGCTCGGGCAGGTGCTCGAGCTCACCGCGCGCGAGCACACTTCAGGCGCGATCCGCGCGCTGCTCGACCTCGCACCAAAAACCGCGCGCCGGATCAAGTCCGACGGCGGCGAAGAAGAAGTTTCCCTGGCCGTGGTCGCCGTCGGCGACCGTCTGCGCGTGCGACCGGGCGAGAAGGTACCAGTCGACGGCGTTCTCGTGGAGGGGCGTTCAAGCATCGACGAGTCCATGGTCACCGGCGAATCCATGCCGCTGACCAAGGAGCCGGGCGCGAAGCTGATCGGCAGCACGCTGAACACCACCGGCGGCTTCATCATGCGCGCCGAAAAGGTCGGCAGCGACACGCTGCTGGCGCAGATCGTGCGGCTGGTGGCCGAGGCCCAGCGCAGCGCGGCGCCGATCCAGCGTCTCGCCGACAAGGTCTCCGCCTGGTTCGTCCCGATGGTGATCGCGGTGGCGCTGCTCGCCTTCGCCGCCTGGGCCACCTTCGGACCCGAGCCGCGCTTCGGCTTCGGTCTCATTGCAGCCGTCACGGTGCTCATCATCGCCTGCCCCTGCGCGCTCGGGCTGGCGACGCCCATGTCGATCATGGTCGGCATCGGCAAGGGCGCCGAGATGGGCGTATTGATCAAGAATGCGGCCGCGCTCGAGCGCATGGAAAGTGTCGATACGCTGGTGATCGACAAGACCGGGACACTGACCGAAGGCAAGCCCAAAGTAACCGTGATCGTTCCCGCTCCGGGCTTCGAGGCCGACGAATTGCTTCGCCTTGCGGCGAGCGTCGAGCGCATGAGCGAGCATCCGCTGGCCAGCGCGATCGTCGCGGCGGCGAACGAGCGCGGAATAAAATTCGCGGACGCGACCGAATTCGATTCGCCGCCCGGCAAGGGCGCGATCGGCCGTGTCGAGGGCAAGAAAGTCGCGCTCGGCAACGCGCGCTACCTCGCCGAGCTGGGCGCCATGAGCGACATGCTCGAATCCGAAGCGGCGCGTCAACGCGCCGAAGGCGCGACGGCTATCTTCATCGCGGTCGACGGCAAGCTTGCGGGTCTGCTCGCCATCGCCGACCCGGTGAAGGCCACGACGGCCGCGGCGCTCGCCGCCCTCACGCTCGAGGACATCCGCATCGTCATGCTCACCGGCGATAATCGCGCCACTGCCGAAGCCGTGGCGCGGCGGCTCGGCATCGCAGAGGTCGAGGCCGAGGTACTGCCCGAAGCGAAGAGCCAAATCGTCGAGCGCCTGCGCGCCGAAGGCCGCATCGTGGCCATGGCCGGCGACGGCGTGAACGATGCGCCGGCGCTGGCCGCCGCCGATGTCGGCATCGCCATGGGCACCGGCACCGACGTGGCGATGGAGAGCGCGGGCATCACGCTCTTGCGGGGCGATCTGCTCGGCATCGTGCGCGCGCGCCGGCTTTCGGCCGCAACCATGCGAAATATCCGGCAGAACCTTTTCTTCGCCTTCATCTATAACGCCGCCGGCGTGCCGGTCGCGGCCGGCCTGCTCTATCCCTTCTTTGGGATTCTGCTCTCGCCCATCGTCGCCGCGGCGGCCATGGCAGCCTCCTCGGTCAGCGTGATCGCCAACGCGCTGCGGCTGCGGCGGATGCGCCTGGAAAGGTGAACCGATCCTTTCGGTAAACACCGAAGCGGCCGGGTTCGCCGGATCGCCCGCTTTCGGGCGGTTAACGAATCGATATGTATTAAGCGTAGCATCGGAATGAAATTCGCTTCGATTTTGAATCGTGCATCTTCCCCCCACGTAGAACAGCGAAAGAATCCGAATCGTCATGCCCGGCTCGACTGCACAAGAGATGCCTGCTCCCAACCGCCGCGTCGAGCCGCGTCTGCGTACGTTGAAGGCTGGGAAAATCGTCTTCAACAACCACTTCTCGGTATTCGATTGCGTCGTGCGCAATATGACCAAACACGGCGCCTGCATCGAAGTTGCCAACACGCTCGACGTACCGGCGGTATTCGACCTGATCTTCGCCGACGGCAGCAAGCACTTCTGCAATCTGCGCTGGCGCTACAATAACCGGATCGGCGTCGAGTTCGCCTCCTGATGCGAGGCTGCGCTATTCCACGCCGCGGATCGGCGGCACGAAGGCGAGCCCGGTGTCCCACGGAAAATAAATCCAGGTGTCCTGCGACACTTCAGTGATGAAGGTGTCGACAAGCGGCCGGCCCATGGGCTTGGCGTAGACGGTGGCGAAGTGCGCCTTGGGCAAAATCTCGCGCACGACTTTCGCGGTCCGTCCGGTGTCCACCAGATCGTCGACGATCAGCACGCCCTTGCCGTCGCCGCCGCCGAGCGCTGCCACTTCCTTGGCCACGCTCTTGAGCACCTTGAGAGGACCCTGGTTCCTGTAGTCGTGATAGCTCGACACGCACACGGTTTCGATGATGCGAATGTCGAGCTCGCGCGCGACGATGCCCGCGGGCACCAAGCCGCCGCGCGTGATGCAGACCACGGCCGAGAACGGCCCGGATTCTGCGAGCCGCCAGGCAAGCGCGCGGGCATCGCGATGGAACTGGTCCCAGGAAACCGGAAATACCTTTTCCGGAACTCTCTGCTCGGTCATTGAACTCGCCCCCGCCTGCACATTGCCCCGACCAGCATTAGCCGAGCCGGTCAGCTCATATCCAGCACGAAATCGAAGCGCGCGCGTATCAGGTCGCCGACGCGAGCGACCCGCATCAGCAGCTCCGGGCGGAACAGCGGATCGCGCAGGTTCTTTGGCTCGTCGGGAAAATAGAGTTGCGTCGTCAGCACCGGCCGTTCGCGCACGGCCACCTTCACGTGGAAATGGGCGGTACGGAAATCGTAAGACGCGGGCACGATGGTGCGGAACAGATAGCGCCCCTCCGCGTCGGTGAACTGGTGCCCGCGCAGGCGGAAGCCCGAATTGTCATAGACGCCCTTCTCGTCCGCCTGCCACAGATCGACGATCGTGCGCGGCAACGGCCGGCACGAGCGCGTCAACACAAAGCCCGTAAGGTCCACGAGCCGGCCCGCCATACCGGGCTCGCGCAGCAGGCTGCGCTCCGGCGAACGGCGCTTGAAGAATGGGCCTTCGGTCTGGCGTGCAGTCTCGGCTTGGCTGGAGACGCATTCAGGCGTCGGCGGAAGCTCCTGCGCGAACGCCGGGCCGAGACCGAGCCCTACGCTCGCCGCCGCGCCGGCGCGCAACAGATCGCGCCGGCTCGGCCGCAGGAGTTTTTCACCGCGCATCGTTTGTACTTTCCGCTCAGAACATTCCGTTTTCGTTGGCGGCCTTTTCCGGGATCGGCTGCACCACGTCCCAATGCTCGACGATCCCGCCCTTCCGGTCGAGCCGGAAAATGTCGATAATCGCAAAGCCGCGAGTGCTCGGCTCGCGCATCGCGTGCACGTGCACGATGACGTAGTCGCCGTCGGCGAACACACGCTTGAACTCGCTCTTGTTGTTCGGAAACTTGTCCTTCAGGAATGCGATAAAGCCCTTCAGGCCCTCGGGCCCGTCGGCCGCGACCGGGTTGTGCTGCTTGTATCCGGCCCCGAAATATTTCTTCGCCGCCTCGAAGTCCTTCTTATTGAGGGCCGCGTCGTAGAACGCGAGCACGTTCTTCTTGTTGCGTTCCATTTCCCGCTTGCTGGCGGCGTCCGCTGGCATAGACGCGAACGCCAAGGCGAATGCGGCCACTAGTGCTAGTCCGATCTTCATGGCTTCCTCCCTGTTATGCTGCTTGCCGGAATTCTAACCTGTCGCCTTCAGTTCGCCACGCACTTTCGCGAGCATGGCCTCGACCGCCGTTTTCGCTGCCCCGAGCTTGGCCGGATCGCGTGCCCGGATCACGACGTTGGTATTAGGCCCGAGCTTGTCGTCGAAGAACGGATAGCTGCCAATGCTGGTTTCCGGGTGCGCCTTGGCGATTTCGCCGAGCGGTCCACCGATGTCACCCTCGCGCAAATCCGCGCGCAACGATTCCGACAGCATTTTCACGCCGGTCTTCAGGGTCGGCGCCGCCGCATCCAGCATCGCCTGCATGATCGCGGGCACCCCGGCCATGACGATCACGTTGCCGATGCGGAACGCCGGCGCGCCCGAAACCTTGTTCTCGATGATCTCGCCGCCCTTGGGCACGCGCGCCATCCGCAGCCGCGCCTCGTTTAGCTCCACCCCGCGCGCGCTGAAGCGCTCGCGCAGGATCGCCACCGCACGCGGATCGTGTTCGAGCGGAACGCCGAACGCCTTGGCCACGCAATCGGCCGTGATGTCGTCGTGGGTCGGGCCGATGCCGCCGGTGGTGAAGAGATAGCTGTAGCGGGCGCGCATCTCGTTCACCGCCTCGACGATCGCCGCCTCGTCGTCGGCCACCACCCGCACTTCCTTCAGGTCGATGCCGATGGCGGTGAGATATTCGGCGATATAGCCGATGTTCTTGTCCTTGGTCCGGCCGGACAGGATCTCGTCGCCGATGACGAGCAGCCCCGCAGTTACGACCCCGCTCTCGCCCATCGTCCCTTCCCGTAATCCGCCCGCCGGCACCACGCACTGCCTCGTTTCTAAGCAGCTTTCGTGCCGGGCATTAGCCGCCTGTTTTTGCGCCAGCTTCGCCGGGCTGGCATGCTCCTTGTAGTGAGCCTTGTACCGGACTTGAGCCCGCGAGTGGAGTTGGTTTGCGATGACCGCGTACGACGAGATGCGCACCGCGGCGGGCGCCGTCCGGCCGGCCTATTCCCTCCTGTCCAACTGGCTCGGCACCGTGCCCAAGGACGTGCTCGACTATCGCCGCCGCGAGGCCGAGTTCATCTTCCGCCGCATCGGCATCACCTTCGCGGTCTATGGCGACGCCGCCGCGCAGGAGCGGCTAATCCCGTTCGACATCATCCCGCGCATCCTGACACAGCGCGAATGGGATCGGCTCACGCGCGGCCTCATTCAGCGCGTTAAAGCCATCAACGCCTTCATCGGCGACATCTATGGCAAGCGCGAGATTCTGAGCGCCGGCATCGTTCCGGAAGAACTCATCTATCGCAATCCGGTGTTCAGGCCGGAGATGAACGGCAAGCCGGTGCCGCACGACCTTTACGTGATGATTGCAGGAATAGACGTCGTCCGCGTCGACGAAAACGACTTCTATGTGCTGGAGGACAACGCGCGCACGCCGTCGGGCGTGTCCTATATGCTGGAGAATCGCGAGATCATGCTCCGGCTGTTCCCGGAGCTGTTCATCGATCACCCGGTTGCTCCGGTCGATAATTACCCCGACGAATTGCTCGCCACGCTGAAATCGGTGGCGCCACTGACCGCTTCCGGCGAGCCGACGGTCGTGCTGCTCACGCCGGGCATCCACAACTCCGCCTATTTCGAGCACTCGTTCCTCGCCGACAAGCTCGGCGTCGAGCTGGTCGAGGGCCGCGACCTCTTCGTGAAGAACGGCGTCGTCTGGATGCGCACCACCGAGGGCCCCAAGCGCGTCGACGTGATCTATCGCCGCATCGACGACGATTTCCTCGACCCGCTGGTGTTTCGTCCCGACTCCGAGCTTGGCGTACCGGGGCTGATGTCGGCCTATCAGAGCGGCAACGTCACGCTCGCCAATGCCGTCGGCACCGGCATCGCCGACGACAAGGCGGTCTATTCCTACATGCCCGAGATCATGAAGTTCTATCTCGGCGAGGAGCCGCTGCTGAAGAACGTACCGACCTGGCGCTGCCGCGAGCCGGATCATCTTTCCTACGTGCTCGACCGGCTCGACGAGCTGGTCGTCAAGGAGGTCCACGGCTCCGGCGGCTACGGCATGCTGATCGGCCCCGCCGCCGACAAGAATACGCTCGACCTGTTCCGCGTCAAGCTCAAGCACGATCCGAGCAATTTCATCGCCCAGCCGACGCTGGCGCTCTCCACCTGCCCAACTTTCGTCGAGCAAGGTATCGCGCCGCGGCACGTGGACCTGCGCCCGTTCGTGCTCACCGGCCGCGACAAGGTGCGCATCGTGCCCGGCGGGCTGACGCGCGTCGCGCTCAAGAACGGCTCGCTGGTGGTGAACTCGAGCCAGGGCGGCGGCACGAAAGACACCTGGGTGCTGGACCGCTAGATGCTCTCGCGCACCGCCGATAATCTCTACTGGCTCTCGCGCTACGTCGAACGCGCCGAGTGCCTCGCGCGCATTCTCGACGTGGCGAGCCGGCTCGCGTCGCTGCCGGCTGCCTATGGCGGCTCAACCAACGAATGGGAGTCAGCGGTCGCCACCGCGGGCTGCGTCGATGCCTTCGCCGCCGCCCACGGCGAGGCGAACGAGAAGACCGTCACCGAATTTCTCGCCTTTTCGCCCGACAATCCGTCTTCGATCCGCAATTGCCTTGAAATCGCCCGCACCAACGCCCGCTCGGTGCGCACCGCGCTGACCGTCGAGATGTGGGACGCCATCAACGGCGCCTGGCACGACCTCAATAGCTTCGATGCGCGCGGCATGAGCCGCGAGGAGTTTGCGCGCTTCCTAGGTTTTGTGAAGGAAGCCTCGCTCCGCTTCGACGGCTCCGCCTACCGGACCATGCTGCGGAACGACGCCTACTGGTTCTCGCGGCTCGGTGTTTATGTTGAGCGCGCCGACGCCACCGCGCGCATCCTCGACGTGAAATATCACGTGCTGTTGCCGGAAAAGGAGCGCGTCGGCGGCCCGCTCGATTATTTCCAGTGGGCCTCGATCCTGCGCTCGGTCTCGGCGCTGACCAGCTATCACTGGGTCTATCGCGAAAGCGTCAAACCCTGGCTTGTCGCCGATCTCCTGATCCTGAACCGGCAAATGCCGCACTCGCTCGCCAGCTGCTACGAGAACATCAGCCGCTACCTCGACGATCTGGCCGCCTTCTACGGCCGCCAGGGCAACTCGCAGCGCATCGCGCGCACGACGCTGACCAAGCTCTCGAACGCCAGGATGGAGCAGATTTTCCAGTCCGGCCTGCACGAGTTCATCAATAATTTCGTCGCCGACAACAACCGCCTCAGCGCCGCCGTCGCCGAGCAATATCTGGTCTGACCATGCGTATCCGCGTCGCCCACGAGAGCATCTACCGCTACGGCACCCCGGCCAAGTCGGCGGTGCAGCTCGTGCGCCTCACGCCCCGCAACCACGACGGCCAGTTCGTGGCGCGCTGGCGCATCGAGGTCAGCGCCGATTGCAAGCTCGAGCCGCTGGAGGACGCCTTCGGTAATCTCGCGCATCACTTCGTCGTCGATGGACCGGTATCGGAACTCACCGTGCGCGTCGAAGGCGAAATCGAGACGCAGGACACCCACGGCGTCGTGCGCGGCACGCTCGAGCCCTTCCCGCCGTCCTTGTTCCTGCGCGACACGCCGCTGACCAAAGCCGATGCCGCAATCATGGAATTCGCCGAACGCACGCGGGAAGCCGCGGCCGGCGAAGCGCTCTACACGCTTCATGCGCTGCAGGCGCGGATCTTTGGCGAGTTCGCCTTCGATCCGGACCCGACCAATACCGGCACTTCGGCCGCCGAGGCCTTCGCGATGAAGCGCGGCGTCTGCCAGGACTACGCGCACATCTTCATCGCCAGCGCGCGCCATCTCGGCATCCCGGCGCGTTATATCGGCGGTTATTTCCTCCGCGTCGACGGGACGGTGCAGCAGGAGGCCGGCCATGCCTGGGCCGAGGCGCATATTCCGGACCTCGGCTGGGTCACTTTTGATCCGGCCAACGGTATCTCCGCCACCGACGCCCACGTGCGCGTCGCGGTCGGGCTCGACTATCTCGGTGCGGCGCCGATCCGCGGTGCGCGCTACGGCGGTGGCGGTGAAACGCTTGCGGTCACGGTCAATGTCGATCAGGCCCGTCGTCAAAATCAGAATTGAGCTTTTTCTTGCCCGCGCGGGCGCCGCGGCGGTAAGACTCCCGCGCGCTGGGGATTCGCAATGACCTATTGCTGTGGGATTCTCGTCCGCGACGGGCTGGTGATGATGGGGGACACCCGCACCAATGCCGGCGTCGACAACATCTCGACGTTCCGCAAGCTCCACGTGTTCGAGGAGCCAGGCAAATACGTAATGGCGCTGGCGTCCTCGGGTAATCTCTCGGTTTCGCAGACCGTCATCAGCATGCTGAACGAGGGGGTCGAGAACCCGGAGACCGGCGAGATTGAACGACTCACCGACGCGCCCTCCATGTTCCAGGGTGCACAGCGCGTCGGTCGCGTCATCCGCCAGGTGCACAAGGCTGTGTCCGGCCAGCTTGAGGAAGCGAGCCTGCCCTTCGAGGTTTCGTTCCTGTTCGGCGGCCAGATCGCCGGACGACGGCTGCGCCTGTTCCTGATC
This sequence comes from Xanthobacteraceae bacterium, assembly GCA_036559465.1. Taxonomy (GTDB): domain Bacteria; phylum Pseudomonadota; class Alphaproteobacteria; order Rhizobiales; family Xanthobacteraceae; genus JAHFPN01. The sequence continues at coordinate 37,655 of DATBTC010000017.1, read as the reverse complement.
TACGCGGCGGGGAATTTCATCGAGTGCACCACCGACACGCCATACCTCCAGATCGGCGAGCACAAATACGGCAAGCCGATTCTCGACCGCGCGGTGAAATACGACACCGATCTCTATGACGCGCTGAAGATCGGCCTGGTCTCGATGGATTCGACCATGCGCTCGAACTTGGCGGTCGGCCTGCCGATCGATCTGATGATCCTGCGCCGCGACGCGTTCAAGTGCGAGCTGAACTTCCGGATCGAGCCGGGCGAGCCCTATTTCCACGATCTACGCGAGCGCTGGTCTGCGGCGCTGCGCGCCGCGCACATGGCGATCCCGCGGCCGCCTTATGCTAATCAGAAATAACGAGAAGAAGTCACAGGGAGGAGTTCATGGCCGCAGCTTCCAAAGTCGCCCTCATCACGGGCGCGGGCACCGGCATCGGCAAGTCTTCAGCCAAAGCACTGGCAAAAGCGGGCTACGCACTCGTGCTCGCGGGCCGGCGCAAGGAGCCGCTCGAAGCGGTGAAGAAGGAAATCGAAGCGGCCGGCGGCAAGGCGATCTCGATTCCAACCAATGTCGGCGACCCGAAGGAAGTGAAGGCGCTGTTCGCCAAGACCAAGGAAACTTATGGCCGGCTCGACGTGCTGTTCAACAACGCCGGCATGGGCGCGCCGCCGGTTCCCTTGGAAGATGTGACCTACGAGAAATGGATGGAGGTCGTGGCGGTGAACCTCACCGGCGTGTTCCTGTGCACGCAGGAGGCCTTCAAGATCATGAAGGACCAGACGCCGCGCGGCGGACGCATCATAAATAACGGCTCGATCTCGGCGCATGCGCCGCGCCCACGCTCAGCGCCCTATACTTCGACCAAGCACGCGGTCACCGGCCTCACGAAAGCCACCGCGCTCGACGGCCGCGTCTACGACATCGCCTGCGGCCAGATCGACATCGGCAACGCGCTCACCGAGCTCGCCGCACGCATGGCCCAGGGCGTGCCCCAGGCCGACCTCTCGGTGAAACCCGAGCCCCTGATGGACGTGGAGCACGTCGGCTCGTCGGTCGCCTATATGGCGAGCCTGCCGCTCGACGCCAACGTGCTGTTCATGACCGTGATGGCGACGAAAATGCCCTTCGTCGGACGGGGCTGAGCGCTAGACCGGCTCCCAATTGAAAAACTCCGCCGTTCCTCCGAACGGCGTGAGCGAATCTTTGAACGCGCCGGGCAAGGTCTCGGCGAGCGTCTCCGGCGTCCAGCCTTCAGCGCGATGCAGCGTCTTCACCGGCCGCGGCTGGCTGAACACATAAATCTCGTTCCGCCGCACGCCGAACACCTGCCCGCTGATCGCTTTCGCGCGCTCCGAAGCAAGGAACACGACGAGCGGCGCGATGTGCTCAGGCTTGAGCAACTTTGCGCGCTCCACTTCGCGCTTGGCGATCTCGTTCTCGACCGGAATCGACTCGATCATCCGGCTCCAAGCGAAGGGCGCCACGCAATTCGAGCGCACACCGAAGCGCGCCATGTCGAGCGCGATACCGCGCGAAAGGCCGACGAGCCCGAGCTTGGCCGCCATGTAATTGGCCTGGCCGTAATTGCCCACGAGCGCCGAAGTCGAGGTCATGTGCACGAACGCGCCCGAGCCCTGCTCGCGAAAGCGGCGGCCGCAAGCGAGACTCAAATAAGCGCTGCCGTTGAGATGCACCGCAATCACCTCGGCCCAATCGGCCACGCTCATCTTGTGAAAGATGCGGTCGCGCAGAATTCCCGCGTTATTGACAAGGATGTCGATACGTCCGAACGCATCGAGCGCCGCCTGCACAATCTTATCGGCGTTCGCCGGCTCCACAATCGAAAGCGTCGAGGCAATCGCCTCGCCGCCCGCTAGCTTGATTTCCCGAACCACCGTCTCGGCCGGCCCGGCATCCGCCCCCGCGCCCTCGATGCTCGCACCGACGTCGGCCACCACGACGCGCGCGCCTTCCTTGGCCATCAGATGCGCGATGGCGCGGCCGATGCCGCGCCCGCCACCAGTAACGATGGCAACCCTGCCCGCAACGATGCCCGTCATCAGCCCCACACTTCGTCAGCGATCTCGACTACGTGTTTAAGCTTACGCCACTGCTCGTCCTCGGTGAGGATGTTGCCCTCCTCGGTCGAAGCGAAGCCGCATTGCGGTGACAGGCAGAGCTGATCGAGCGGCGCGAACTTGGCCGCTTGATCAATGCGCCGCTTGATCTCGTCCTTGGGCTCGAGCTGCGGGAATTTTGAGGTGACCAGCCCGAGCACCACGCTCTTGCCCTTAGGCAGGAATCGCAGCGGCTCGAAGCCGCCGGCGCGCTCGGTGTCGTACTCCATGAAATAGCCGTGCACGTTGATCTTGGAGAGCAACGTCTCGGCGATCGGCTCGTAGCCGCCGCTGCCGACGAAAGTGGAGCGGAAATTTCCGCGGCACAGATGCATCGTGATGGTCATGTCGGCCGGCAAGTCCTTGAGTGCCGCGTTGTATACGTCCGCATAAATGCCAGGCATGCGGTCCGGGTCATCACCGCGGGCCTTGAGCGCCTTGTGCTGCTCCGGGTCGCACAACAGCACCATGAACACCTCATCGAGCTGCAGGTAGCGGCAGCCGGCGTCGTAGAAACCGCGGATCGCTTTCTTGTAGGTCTTGCCAAGATCGTCGAAAAATTCGTCGAGATCGGGATAGGCCTTCTCGCTCACCGCCACGCGGCTCGCGGCGCGGCCATAAAGCGCGCTCGGGCTCGGAATCGTCATTTTCGGCGTCTGCGTGGTGTACGACTTCAGAAACTTGAAATGATCGAGCATCGGGTGGCCCGAGAAGCCGAGCTTGCCGATTGTACGCACGCCCTTGGCCTTGGTCTGCGTGCCCTTGAACTGCACGCCCTGTGGCATAGCATAGGATTCGGTGCCCTCTAACCCCTCGAGAAAATCGAGATGCCACCATGCGCGGCGCTCCTCGCCGTCGGTGATCGAATGCAGACCGGCCTCTTCCTGCTTCTTGATGATCTTCGGAATCTCGCGGTCTTCGATCTCTTTCAGCTGTGCCGCGCTGATCTCGCCCTTCTCGCGCTTGGCGCGGGCCTCCTTGATCGGCCCGGTGCGCAACAGGCTGCCTACGTGATCGGCGCGAAAAGGCGGCTTGGTTCTTTTCATTGTCTGCTCCCGAAACTTCTCAACCCCAGACTTCGTCTGCGATTTCGATCACGCGCTTGAGCTTCGCCCATTGCTCATCCTCGGCAAGCAAATTGCCTTCCTCGGTCGAGGCGAAGCCGCATTGCGGCGAAAGGCAAAGCTGATCGATATCGACGAACTTCGCGGCCTCCTCGATGCGCCGCTCGATCTCATCCTTACTCTCGAGCCTGCCGCTCTTCGAAGTAACCAGCCCGAGCACCACGGTCTTGTTCTTGGGCACGAAGCGCAACGGCTCGAAGCCGCCGGCGCGCGCCGTGTCGTACTCCATGAAATAGCCGTGCACGTTGATCTTGTTGAACAGCACGTCAGCCACCGGCTCGTAACCGCCCGAGGCCATGTAGGTGGAGCGGAAATTGCCGCGGCACAGATGCATGGTGATCGTCATGTCGGCGGGCGCATCGGCCATCGCTGTGTTGATGAGATCGGCATAGATGTGCATCAGCTCGTCCGGGTCCTCACCACGCTTGCGCACGAACTCGCGCAGTTCGGGATCGCACAGATAAACCAGATAGACCTCGTCGAGCTGCAGATAGCGGCAGCCCCCATCGGCAAACGCCTTCACCGCCTTGCGGTAGGCCTGGCCGAGATCGCGATAGAATTCGGCCATGTCGGGATAGATTTTTTCGCTGACCGTTTCGCGCCCGCCGCGGAAATGAAGCGCCGACGGCGCCGGGATCGTCATCTTCGGCGTGCGCTTGGTGTTGTCGCGCACGAACTTGAAATGCTCGAGCATCGGGTGGCCCGAGAAGCCGCCGACCTTGCCCGTGAGCCGCAGCGAAATAGGACGCAGCGTCGCGCCCTTGAAGGCAAGGCCTTTCTCCGGCGTGAAGATTTCGACGCCGTCGATGCCGCCCAGATAATCGTAGTGCCAGAACGAGCGGCGGAACTCGCCGTCAGTGATGGCTTGAAGTCCCACATCCTCCTGCTTCTTGATCACGTCGCGGATCGCCCGGTCCTCGACGGCCTTGAGTGCCGCGGCATCGATTTCGCCGCGCTCGCGTTTCGCGCGCACATCCTTAAGCTCCGGCGGTCGCAACAGGCTCCCAACGTGGTCGGCGCGAAACGGCGGCCTCTTGCGTTGCATGTTCATTCCTTGAGAATCTTGACCGAGATCGGCGTGCCCCCGCGCACGCCCGCGAGCATCTTCACATCGCCGAGCGCCTTCGCCCAGACATTGCAGGGGGACGCGAGCCGCGTCTCGTCGCCGCGGCTGATCGGCGTCCGACCAAAGCCGATGGCGATGGCACTGCCATCGGGCCAGTAGGCGATCTCGCCCGGCGTCACCACCGCGCGCGCATCGGCCTCGCGCGCGGCCTTGACCGGGATATCGAAATAGACCTCCTCGTCCCAAGTGAGCGCACGGCACGAGAACGGCAGCGCGGCCGCGATCGCCTTGGCAGTCGGGGTATCGAGCAGCTCGGCATCGAGCTGGACCTTGCCGAAATCGAAGCGAATACGCATGGGCTGACGCCCCCTAGCCGCCACGGTAATCTCTTGCCACGGCACCGTCCCATTCGCCAAGCGGGATGGATCAATGCAAAATTTGGAGAGGTATGCCATGGCCTACGACCAAGCCGCCGCCAAACGCCTGCGCACAGCGCTGAAGCGCACCCGCAACATCGCCGAGCAAAAAATGTTCGGCGGCATTTGCTTCATGTGGCGCGGCAACATGCTTTGTGGCACCGGTTGGCACGGCGTTATGTTTCGCGTCGGAAAAGAGCAGGAAGCTGCAGCACTGAAACTGCCCGGCGCAAGCCGGATGGCCATGGCCGGCCGGCAAATGCACGGATTCGTTTGGATCAAACCCGACCGTTGTAAGGGCGCCGCGCTCAAGAAGGGTATTGCGTTGGCGAAGAAATATATCGGCCCGATGCCGGCGAAGAAGAAAAAGCGGGCTTGATCTCTCGCCTGTTATTATTTAACATATTAGCTAAATAACTTCGTCACGAACGCATCGGGAGCTATCCCATGGCAAAGAAGCCGAGACGCAAACCAAAGCGGACGAGTAACGGATCGCCGCGCAAGGCGTTCGCCCTCCACGACAAGCACTTCCCGGGCGAGAGCGCCGGCTACCGCAAAGCGCGCAACGCTCTGCTGCGCTCCGAGATCGAATTGCGCCGCCAAATCGAAAGTGTCGCGGCCGCGCGGCGAAGGCTTCCGCTCGGCGGAACGTTGCCGGAGGACTACGCCTTCGAGGAAGGCGCCGCCGATATCGCGGATACGACGACCGTTCGCCGCGTACGGCTCTCGGAACTCTTCGGCGATAAGAATACGCTCGTGGCCTACAGCTTCATGTATGGGCCGGCCATGGCCAAGGCTTGCCCGATGTGCACCTCGATCCTCGACGGGCTCGATGGCCAATATGATCACATCCGCCAACGTGTGAGTTTCGTGGTGATCGCCAAGTCACCGATCGAACGTATCCGCGACCACGCACGCGAGCGCAGCTGGTCGCAGCTACGCCTGCTGTCGTCCGCAAACAACCCTTACAACAGCGACTACCAAGGCGAACGTGCCGACGGGTCGCAATGGCCTTCGCTCAACGTCTTCGTCCGGCGCAACGGACAAACACGGCACTTCTATCAAACCGAACTGCTGTTGACTCCCGCGGAGCCGGGTCAGAACAATCGCCACGTCGATATGATCTGGCCGCTATGGAATATGCTCGACTACACGCCCGAGGGCCGCGGCAAGGATTGGTATCCGAAGCTCGCCTATTGACGCCGTTCAATGCAGCCGGAGTTCGCTGCCGATCGCGCGGATTTCCGCGGGCCGGATCAGGCGGGCATGCGCGACCGTGATCGAATGCAGCGGCCCTTCGAGTTCGCGCCGCCAGAAATTGAGAAAGCACACCAGCGCCGGGAACTTCGGAAACAGGTCGTAATCCTGCCAGACATAGGTCTGCAGAAGCCGCGGATGGTCCGGCAGCCGGTAGAGGATGTGGGCGGTGGTCAGGCCGTAGCCTTTCACTTGTTTGGCGAAGTCTTCCGAGTGCATGCGAATCTCCACGTCCATCAGCACATGGTCGCCTCGGCGGTTCGTCAAGAGCAAGCCGAATTCTTGGATTGTTTGTGCAGTTTCAAGGCGTTAGCAGCATGGGGTGCCGATTGCTGACAACGCTTTGTACGGCGATCAGCGGCGCATCCCAGCGGGCCGAATTAACCATCTAAGTCAATGCATTATCACTCCCCTTCCCAGAGTGCCAAAATTTGCTATTCACCCTCTTGCAGAACTGGAGGAGGCCGACCATCTCCAGCCTAGACGTCCCGCGCAATTCCTCGGGGCGTCAGAAAATGCTGCAATAACAAATGCTTGGAGGTTGCTCATGAAGTTTCGTCCGTTGCACGACCGTGTCGTCGTGCGCCGCATCGACGCCGAGGAGAAGACTGCCGGCGGCATCATCATCCCCGACACCGTGAAAGAGAAGCCGTCCGAGGGCGAGATCATCGCCGTCGGCCCTGGCGGCCGCGACGAGGCCGGCAAGCTCGTGAAGCCCGACGTCAAGGCCGGCGACCGCGTGCTGTTCGGCAAGTGGTCCGGCACCGAAGTGAAGATCGACGGCAAGGATCTCCTCATCATGAAGGAGTCCGACATTCTGGGCGTCCTCGAAGGCGTCGCCGTGGCCAGGAAAAAGGCCGCGTAATCGTCCCGCCATCCTTTGAAACTCTGGCGCGTTCCGCGCCCTCGCGCCTTCGGGTGACGAGATTGCAATGAAAACGAACGGAGCAAGACAACCATGGCTGCCAAGGAAGTAAAATTTTCCGTCGATGCCCGCGACAAGATGCTGCGCGGCGTCGACATCCTCGCCAATGCGGTGAGGGTGACGCTCGGCCCCAAGGGCCGCAACGTCGTGCTCGACAAATCCTTCGGCGCCCCGCGCATCACCAAGGACGGTGTGACGGTGGCGAAGGAAATCGAACTCGAGGACAAGTTCGAGAACATGGGCGCACAGATGGTGCGCGAGGTCGCCTCCAAGACCTCCGACGTCGGCGGCGACGGCACCACCACCGCCACCGTGCTCGCCCAGGCCATCGTCCGTGAAGGCGCCAAGGCCGTGGCCGCGGGCATGAACCCGATGGACCTGAAGCGCGGCGTCGACCTCGCGGTCGAAGCCGTCGTCGAAGACCTCAAGAAAAACTCGAAGAAAGTCACCTCCAACGACGAGATCGCCCAGGTCGGCACCATCTCGGCCAACGGCGACAGCGAGATCGGCAATTTCCTCGCCAAGGCCATGGCCAAGGTCGGCAACGAGGGTGTGATCACGGTCGAAGAGGCCAAGTCGCTCGAGACCGAGCTCGACGTGGTCGAAGGCATGCAGTTCGACCGCGGCTATATCTCGCCCTACTTCATCACCAACGCCGACAAGATGCGGGTCGATATGGAAGACCCCTACATCCTGATCAACGAGAAGAAGCTCTCGGGCCTGCAGGAACTGCTCCCGCTCCTGGAAGCGGTCGTGCAGACCGGCAAGCCACTCCTCATCATCGCCGAGGACGTCGAGGGCGAAGCGCTCGCGACCCTCGTGGTCAACAAGCTGCGCGGCGGCCTCAAAGTCGCGGCAGTGAAAGCGCCCGGCTTCGGTGACCGCCGCAAGGCCATGCTGCAGGACATCGCAGTCCTGACCGGCGGTACGGCGATCTCCGAGGATCTCGGCATCAAGCTCGAGAACGTGACCTTGCAGATGCTCGGCCGCGCCAAGAAGGTGACGATCGAGAAGGAAAACACCACGGTGGTCTCCGGCGCCGGCAAGAAGGCCGACATCGAAGGTCGCATCGCGCAGATCAAGGCACAGATCGAAGAGACCACGTCCGACTACGACAAGGAGAAGCTGCAGGAACGTCTCGCCAAGCTGGCGGGCGGTGTTGCGGTCATCCGCGTCGGCGGCGCGACCGAGGTCGAGGTCAAGGAGCGCAAGGACCGCGTGGATGATGCCATGCACGCGACCCGCGCGGCCGTCGAGGAAGGCATTCTGCCCGGCGGCGGCGTCGCGCTGTTGCGCGCGGCCAACGCACTCAAGCGCCTGCGGCCCGAGAACGACGACCAGAAGACCGGCATCGAGATCGTCCGCAAGGCGCTCTCCTGGCCGGCCCGCCAGATCGCCCTCAATGCGGGCGAGGACGGCTCGGTGGTCGTCGGCAAGATCATGGAGAAGGATCAGTATTCCTTCGGCTATGACGCGCAGACCGGCGAGTACGGCAATATGCTCACCAAGGGCATCATCGACCCGACCAAGGTCGTGCGTGCGGCGCTGCAGAACGCGGCGTCCATCGCGGGGCTCTTGATCACGACCGAGGCGATGGTAGCAGAGCTGCCGAAGAAGCAGTCCGCGCCCCAAATGCCCACCGGCGGCGGCATGGGTGGGATGGATTTCTGATCCAGCCGACGCTCAAGCAAAATCGGAAACATCAGGCCCGGGCGCAAGCCCGGGCCTTTGCTTTTGCGAAAACATCGCGGAAACTATCAGCCGATGAAAACGAAACCCGGACAAATCCGCGTCGGCATCGGCGGCTGGAGCTTCGAGCCCTGGCGCGGCGTGTTCTATCCGAAGGGCCTGCCGCAGGCGAAAGAACTGGCCTATGCCGGCGCGCATCTGACCTCGATCGAGATCAATTCGACCTTCTACGGCTCGCAGAAGCCCGAAACCTTCCGCAAATGGGCGCGCGAAACGCCGGCCGACTTCGTATTTTCGGTCAAGGGCTCGCGTTTCGTCACCAATCGCCGCGTGCTCGCGGAAGCCGGTGACTCGATCAAGCGCTTCCTCGGTTCCGGCGTGCTGGAGCTCGGCGACAAGCTGGGGCCGTTCTTATGGCAATTCGCGCCGACGAAAAAGTTCGATCCGGCCGATTTTGGGGCGTTTCTTGAACTGCTTCCGGCCAAGCTCGACGGCCGCCGCCTGCGCCACGTCGTCGAAGTGCGCCACGACAGCTTCCGTACGCCCGCGTTCGTCGCCTTGCTTCGAAAGTTTGCCATCCCTGTGGTCTATTCCGAACACCAGACGTATCCGGAAATCGCCGACGTGACAGGCGATTTCGTCTATGCGCGCTTGCAGAAGGGCAAGGACACAATCCCCACCGCATACTCGCCGAAGGCTCTGGATAAATGGGTCGAGCGCTTCAAGACCTGGGCGAAGGGTGGCGCGCCCGCCGATCTCCCGCGCGTCGAAGCCAAGCCGCCTGCCAAAGCACAAACCCGCGACGTGTTCGTCTATTTCATCCACGAAGGAAAAATACGTGCGCCGGCCGCCGCCATTGCGCTTATAGAGCGGTTGAAGAAGTGAACGTTCAAAAAAACGCTACTCCCCGCATTGCAGCGGAAGCTCTTTCTCGATCCGTTTGCCGTGCGAAAGCACGACGATTTTGACCGGAGTACAATCGAGGCCCGAAACCAGCAACGCGCGATGGCTCGGCTTCTGGTCGCCCACATAGATGTCCGCCAAGGTGAACCGCCTGAGTACCGTTCCCTTCTGGGAGTCGCGCAACTCGACGCGCGCCTGCGGACCCTTGGCAAACACCTCGCGCGGCGCGACGAAGCGCAGGCTGATCAGATAGCCGTGAAACTGGCCGCCGTCGAAGCCATCGCCGCTCGCGGAAAAATTCCAGGAAAAGAAGCCGAGCACCCTGGTGATGTCCGGCGACAATTCACCCTTCTCGATCATGAATAAGTGCACCGAGAAATCTTCTATCGTCGCGCGGTCCTGCGCGGCTGCCGGCGCAACGAGGAACCACGTGCCGAGTAGGACTAAAGCCGCCCGCATAAGGAAGAGCGTTCTCATTCGGCCGGCTGCACGCGCGGGCCGGCTTCGGCCCGCGAGGCGAGCACCGCGATTCCCGCCACCGCAAACGCGAACAACCCCGCGCAGATGGCCGTCAGCAACAGCACGAGGCCGAAACCGCCTCGCCCGTGCAAGAACGCGATCGCGAAAACGGCCAGCCCGCTGGTGATGAAGGCGAGGAAGAATCGCACCGCGAACACGCGCCCGCGCCAGGCATCGGCCGTATAGCGCGCGATCACCACGTCGCCGACCGTGACCTGCGCATAGATCGCCGCGATTGAGACCGCGAGCGCTACTAATAGCATCGGACCCGAGGCCATCGCCGCCCAGGCGATGCCCACGAGCTGCATGATGCCGATGCCGGCGAACAGGATGTGCGGCGGAAAGCGCGATACCAGCCGCCCGACCGTGAGTTGCGCGATGCCGCCAAACAGCAGCACCATCGTGGCGACCGAACCGATGAGCGCGAGCGGAATATCCTGCGCCAGCCGCTCGTCGACGAGCTTCGGCACTGCGACGGTCAAAATGTTGAACACCAGCCCGCCCGCGAACGAAACCAGCGCGAAGAAGCCGAAGATCCACGCCATCATGCCCCAGGTGAGCGGAACCTCGGCTATGCGCTCGCGGTCCGCGGGCTTTTCCTTGTGCTCTTCGGTCATCATCAGATACGCGACGCCGATGCCGGCGCACACGATCGCCGGCAGCGCGAAAGCCGGCCGCCAGCCGAACGTCACGGCAATCAGCGCCGTGATGCCGGGCGCGAAGGCGACGCCCAGGTTGCCCCACACGCCGTTGGTGGCGAAGTCGCGGCCGCGGTCGCGTGCGTTGGCGACCAGCAACGTGACGCCGACCGGGTGATAGATCGACGCGAACACGCCGAGCACGAGCAACGCCGCCGCAAGCCAGAACATGTTTGGCGCCATCGCCGCCGCCGCCAGCGAAATGGCACAACCAAAGAAGAAGATCGCGATCATCTTGCGCCGGCTCCAATGATCGCCGAGCCAGCCCGAGGGCAGCGAGAACAGGCCGAAGGCGACGAAACAGGCGGTGGAAAGCGCGATCAACTCGCCATAAGAGCGGTTGAGCTCGAGCTCGAGGCCGAGCACAACGGTCGGGAAGATCAGCAGAACGTAATGGTCTACGAAGTGCGCCACATTGATGAAACGGAGATGGCGGCGCTTCTCGTCCATGACTGCCTCAGCGGGGGTCGGCGCGGACTATAGCCGTGCGTTAGCGGCCGCACTTATGCGAATTGGCTGTGGATTGCATGCATAAAGCTCGCAGAATATCGTGTGGCCTCAATGTTCTACAACCTGCGATTGGTTACCTACAAGTCCTGATAGATAGAGCGACGCGAGCAACCCTGTTGCCATCCATCACAGCGTGTAGTGGCGGGGACGGGGCATGGGAGTTCGCAGGGGCGCACTCGGCGCTGCGCTTACGCTCGGCGTCGCGTGCTTTGGCGCGGCGGCGGCGGACGGGGCGTCGCCTTCCGATTGGCTGACTCGCCGTCTGTTCTTCTTCGCCGGTGTCGATATCGCACGCGATACGGCGTTCGGCTGGTCGGGGATCGTGCTCGCTCCGTTCGCGAACCCGAAGACGGAATCCGGATTCGAATCTTCGGCGGTCACTGCCGCTATCGCTACGACGCCGGCGCGGTGCCGGGCGGTATCAACACGGGCCAAATCACGTCGGGCGAACTGCTCATCGGCCAGCGCATCGCTTTCGATGCGGTCACGCTCGTCGCCTATGCCGGTGCACATGTGGAGCACCATGCGCTGCTGGCAGCCGACCCTGCGAACCCGGTCGTCGGCACCAGCGTCGGGCTGAAGGGGCTGTTCGAAATCCATTGGCGCGCATTACAGAGCTTCGTTGCCACCGCGTCGTTGAGCGCATCGACGGTCAACCGCTCGTACATGACTCGCACAGCACTCGTGCACGAGTTTCAGCCTGCGTTTCGGGCCGGCATCGAGGCTGCGGCTTTCGGTGACGTGCGCTATTCGGAACTGCGAGCTGGCGTGCTGATACGTACCCGGCTCACAGCCGCGGAACTCACACTCGCGGCCGGTATGCTGTCGAATTCCGACAAAGGCAGCGGCGCCTATACGACCTTCTCGCTCTACGCGCCGTTCTGATCAGCCGCGGCCCAGGAAGGAAGGCTGCAGGTTCGGCAGGATCGTGGCGTCGAACAGATTCACTTCCGGCGGCAGCGTACACATCAGCACCGCGATCCGGGCGATGTCCGCCGGATCCATCAGATAATCTTGCGGCGTCTTCCCGTGGCCCGGCTTGGCGCCCGGCGTGAACCCGGTTGCAACCGCGCCCGGATGAATCACCGAGGCGACCACGCCATAGGCGCGGCCGTCGAACGTAAGCGAGCGCGTGAGGCCTTCGAGCGCATATTTGCTCGTGGTGTAGGCCGCCGAGTGCTGCCGCGGCGCACGCGATGAAATGCTCGCCATGTTGATGATGCGGCCGCCGCCGCGGCTCTTCATGGTGCGAACCGCCTCCCGGCTGCACAAGAACGCCGCGGTCAGATTTACGTCGATCAATTCCTGCCAGGTCTTGAGCATGAGATCCTCGATCGGCGCGCCTCTGGCGATGCCCGCGTTGTTTACTAGAATGTCGACACGGCTGAACGCATCGAGCGCCTTCTTGAACAGCGCGATCACTTCAGCCTCCTTGGTGACATCGGTCGGCACCGCGAGCGCGACCCCGCCCTTGGCCTTGATCCCAGCCGCCACCTCGTCGAGCGCTTCCTTGCGTCGCGCAGCGAGCACAACTTTGGCGCCCTCCGCCGCGAAGGATTCGGCGATGGCCCGCCCGAGGCCGCTATTGGAACCGGTGACGATCGCAACGCGATCCTGCAACTGTTTCATCGTTTTCCCCCTGCCCGCGCCTGCGCCAGCGCCTCGGGCGTATCGATATCGAGAAACGCCGCCTCGTCTTCAACCGGAATCTCGACGACGGCTTCGCTATTGGCACCGATCAGATGCCGCGCGCCGACGTCGCCCTCTAGCTTCGTGAGTTCGTCGAACAGCCGCCGCGCCCAGGCCACCGGATTGCCCCGCTTGCCCTCGCGGGTCGGCACCGCGATGAGCGCGCCGCGTTCCGGATCGATCGATGCGATCAGCTTGTCCACCAGCGCGCCATTCACTTGAGGCATGTCGCCGAGCAGGATCGCGGCCGTATCGATATCCGGTGAGAGCGCGGAAATGCCGGCCTTGAGCGAGGTGGACAAACCTCCGACGAAATCCGGATTGTGGACGAAAGTGACCGGCAAGCCCTTGAGCGCGGCCTTCACGCGCTCGGGCTCGTGTCCTGTTACCACTACGACGGGTCGCGCCCGCGAAGCGAGCGCAGCATCCACCGCATGGCGGATGATCGGCTTGCCGCCGAGATCGGCCGCGAGCTTGTTTTCGCTGGCCATCCGCGTGCCGCGTCCGGCCGCGAGCACGATGACCGCCGCGCGCGGCGCATGCACGCTCGGAGGCTCGGCTCGCGGCTGCGGGCGAGTGACGATTTCCATCAGCAACCCGCCAACGCCGAGCCCGGTCACGTCCTCGCTCTTGACCGGAAGGCCCGCGAGCAGCCGCGCGAGCAGCCAATCGAAGCCGTTTTCCTTGGGACTGCGAGCGCAGCCTGGCGCGCCGATTACCGGCACCTGGCTCACGGAGCCAAGCAGCAAAAGGTTTCCCGGGTCCACCGGCATACCGAAATGCTCGATGCGGCCGCCGACCTGCTCGATCGCGACCGGGATGACATCGCGCCGGTCGGCGATCGCCGAGGCGCCGAATACGATCACCAACTCGGCGCCTTTCTCGATCGATTGCTTGATCGCGCCCACCAGCGCACCGGTCTCGTGCGCCACGCGCTGCTCCGAATGGATCGTCGCGGCAGCGGGCTTCAGGCGCTCGGCAGTGATCCGCACGGTTTTCTCGATCACTTTGTCGGCGAGGCTGGGCAGCTTAGTGGAGATCACGCCGACCTTGTGCAGCTTGTAGCTTGCCACCGAAACGAGCCGGCGCGCCGCCGCGAGTGCCGCCTTGTGCACATCGCCGGCCACCGCGAACGGAATGATCTTTACAGTCGCAATCATCTCACCGGCACGCACGGGTTTGTATTCCGGCAGCGTCGCGAACGTGACCGACTCGTCGATGCGGTTCAGCCGATCGACGCCGGCGCGATCCACCAGCAGCACGCCGGAAGATTTCGCAAATAGATTCGCGCGGCCGGTGAAGGCGTCCTCAATGCTGACCCCCTCGCCCGCGACAGCCTTGGCAAGCGAAGCCGCGGCATCGTTCTCCGGCACGTCGCCAGGCTCGAGCCGCGCCGCGACGATCTCCTTGATCCCGGCGCCCTCCAGCGCCGCGATCTCCATGTCCCCGATGACCGTTCCCTTCTTCACCACGCGCTCACCCGCGCGCACCGAGTGCGCGGCGGTGGCGCCCTTGGCCTCGCGCGGGGAAACTGGACCGAACTTCATAGCCGTGCCTCGGCGCCGCGGCGGAGCCATAGCGTTATTTCGGCCAGAATCGCGACTGCGATCTCCGGCGGGCTCGCCGCACCGATGGAAAGTCCGATCGGTGCATGAATACGCGCCAGCGCCTCGTCCTTGATCCCGAGCGCCCGCAGCCGTTCAATTCGATTGGCGTGCGTCTTCTTGGATCCAAGCGCGCCGATATAGAAGCAGCCTGCCTTGATCGCGGCTTCGAGCGCCGGCTCGTCGATCTTCGGATCGTGCGTGAGCGCGACGAAGGCGGTGGCGGGATCGAGATGCAGTTTGGGCAACGCCTGGTCCGGCCATTCGGCGAGCACCTGCACGTCGCGAAAGCGCTCGGGCGTGGCGAACGCCGTGCGTGGATCGACGATCACTACGTCATAGCCCAAGAGCCGCGCCATCGGCGCCAGCGCCTGGCTGATGTGCACCGCGCCGGTAATCACGAGCCGCGGCGGTGGCAATTGCACGGTAAGGAAATATTTCGCGCCGCCCACCTCGGCCATGCCGCTCTTGCCCGAGAGCATGCGCTCTGTGAGCACCTCGCGCAGCGGGTCGGCAGCCACATCGGTGGCCTTGACCAGCCGCTGCGTCGCATTCGTCACATCCGTCACAAGGATTGCCGCGCGCCTTGCAGCGCGTTCGGCATTGAGAGCGGCGAGCAGATCGAGACGCATGAAACCGTCAGGCGAAGGTCAGTCGACCTTCTCCACATAGACGCGGATATTGCCACCGCACGAGAGCCCGACTTTCCAGGCGGTCTCGTCGGCGACGCCGAATTCGAGGAGTTTGGGCTTTCCGCTCGCGATCACTTCGTTCGCGGCCGCGACCACGGCGCCTTCGACGCAGCCGCCCGAGACCGAGCCCAGGAAATTGTCCTTGTCGTCGATAACCAGATGACTTCCCACCGGCCGCGGTGCCGAGCCCCAGGTCTCGACCACGGTGGCGAGCGCCACCTTGCGGCCTTCCTTGCGCCAGCGTTCGGCGGCGGCAAGTACGTCCTGCTCGGTCGCTTGATCCATCTTGGCCTCCTTCAGGCCGCCCGGCTGAGCCAGCGCTTGGGATCGATGTGGGCGCTCGGCCGGTCGTGCGCAAGCGCCTCGGCCAGCGCCCCGAGACTGGCGAGATTATGCATCGGCCGAACCTCGTCGACATGCGGCAACATCGCAAGGACGCCCTTGGCGCGGGCCTCGAACGCGTCGTAACGCAAGAGCGGGTTGAGCCAGATCAGACGGCGGCAAGAGCGATGCAGCCGGTCGAGTTCGAAACCGAGCCGCTCGGTGGCGTCGCGCTCGAGTCCGTCGGTGATCAGCAGCACGATCGCGCCCTGCGAGAGCACCCGGCGCGACCAGTGCTTGTTGAAGTCGTGCAACGCGATCCCGATCCGAGTACCGCCGGACCAGTCCTGCGCCGTACCGGCGCAGGAAGCGAGCGCCTCGTCCGCATCGCGGGTCTTGAGCGCGCGCGTCACATTGGTGAGCCGCGTGCCGAACAAGAAGGTCGAGACGCTGCCGCGCGCCTCGGTCAGCGCATGAAGGAAATGCAGGCCTACGCGCGAATACTCGCTCATGGAGCCCGAAATATCGAGCAGCGCCACGATAGGCGGCTTCTTGTGCCCCGGCGCACGGCGTTTCAGGTCGATGATCGCTCCGCCGGTGCGCAGACTCGCTCGCAATGTGCGGCGCATATCGATGCGATGCCCGCGCGGGTTCGCCACCAGTCGACGGCGTCGCATCTCGTCGTCGGCAAATACGATGGTCTCGATATGGCGGCGCGCGGTGGAGATTTCTTCCGCGCTCATCTGCGCGAAGTCTTTCTTCTGCAGCACTTCGAGATCCGACATGGTGCCACTCATGTCGATCTGCACTTCCTGCCGCTTCAGCTCGCGCGGCTCGCGCGCCGAAGGCGTCATCGCCTCCTCGACGCGGCGTTGCGCGGCGCGTTGCTTCGATGCTTCCGGCGCGAGCGGAAGCATCGCGTCCATGATGTGTTCGAAGCCGTGGCGGCGGCGCCAAAAGAGGCGGAACGCCTCGTTGAAGATCGGATCGTGCTCGTGACGCTTGACCAACACCGCGTGCAGTGCCCAGTAGAAATCCGTGCGCCGCTCGATACCCGCGGCCTCGACCGCCTTCACCGCATCGACCACAGCACCGGGCCCGACCGGCATGCCGGCACGGCGCAGCACGCGCGCGAACTCGGCGATGTGATCGGGGAAATGCCCGCGCTCCGGCGCGTGCGTACGCGCGCTCATTCCACCGCCTTCAGCGCCGCGCGGGAATCTCTCAGCATCTGCTCGAGCTTGGGCTGGTCGAAGCGCACGACGTCATCCTGGTATTTGAGAACGACACCAAGCGTATCGGAGATCAAAGAGGGTTCAAGCGCCTTGGCGTCGAGCACCACCAGCGCCGAGGCCCAGTCCAGCGTTTCGGCCGTGCCGGGCGCCTTGAACAAATCCTCTTTGCGCAGCTGCTGCACGAAACCGACGATGTCGCGCGAAAGCTTCTCCGCCGAATCTGGCACCTTGGCGGTGACGATCGCAAGCTCGCGCGCGAACGTCGGATAGTCGATCCAATGATAGAGGCAACGCCGCTTCAAGGCGTCGTGCACCTCGCGCGTGCGGTTGGAGGTGACGATCACGATCGGCGGAACCAAAGCCTTCACTGTGCCGAGCTCGGGGATCGTCACCTGGAAATCGGCGAGCACCTCCAGCAGGAACGCCTCGAACGCCTCGTCAGCGCGATCAAGCTCGTCGACGAGTAGTACCGGCGCGCCGGCCGGATCAGGCGACAGGGCTTCAAGCAGCGGCCGCCGCACCAGGAAGCGCTCCGAGAAAATATCCGAGGTCAGCCGCTCGCGGTCGATGCCCTCGGATTCGGCGATGCGGATCGCGATCATCTGCGCGGCATAGTTCCACTCGTAGAGTGCGGATGCGATGTCGAGGCCCTCGTAGCATTGCAGCCGCAACAGCCGCCGCCCGAGGGTCGCCGAAAGTACCTTGGCGACCTCGGTCTTGCCGACGCCCGCCTCGCCCTCGAGGAACAGCGGTCGGCCCATCTTGAGCGCGAGGTACACGACGGTCGAAAGAGCCCGGTCGGCCACATAGCCCCCGCTCGACAGGAGCTTCAGCGTCTCGTCGATCGAGGCCGGAACGGCGGATACCTTGCGGTCGGTCTTCACGAAATACTCCCGGAAAAGCGCGCTTTTCTAGCATGCCGGAGCGTGGAATGCGTATCGGGATAAGCAAGCGCCCCCGGATGCGATCCGGAGGCGCTTGGTAAGGTGAACGTCGTGCTCAGGCCGCTGCGACCGCTCGTTTCGCCATTACGCCGATCAAATGAGCACGATATTCCGCGCTGGCATGGATATCGGTGTTCAGGCCGCGCGGCTTGACCGCGATGCCGTCGAGCGACTTGGCCGAGAAGTTCTTGTCGAGCGCCTTCTCCATCTCGGCGACCCGGAACACGCCGCTTTCGCCGGCACCCGTGACCGCGACGCGCGTCCCGGCCGGGCCGGTGCTGGCGAATACGCCGACCAGCGCGTAACGCGAGGCCTGGTTCGGAAACTTGGCGTAGCCCGCCTTTTTCGGCAGCGGGAACTCCACCGCGGTGATGATCTCGTCGTCGGCCAGCGCGGTCTCGAACAGGCCCTTGAAATACTTGTCGGCCGGAATCTTCCGCTTGCTGGTGACGATGGTGGCGCCGAGCGCAAGGCACGCCGCCGGGTAATCGGCCGCCGGATCGTTGTTGGCGACCGAGCCGCCGATGGTACCGACGTTGCGAACGGCTGGGTCGCCGATCGCTTCGGCGAGTTCGGCCAATGCCGGGATCGCCTTCTTGACGACCTTGGAATTGGCGACCTCCGCGTGGCGCGTCATGGCGCCGATGACGAGCACCTTGCCCTTGAGCGCGATGCCGGTGAGTTCCTTTACGCCGCCGAGATCGATGAGCGCGCCGGGTCCGGCGAGCCGCTGCTTGAGCGTGGGGATCAGCGTCTGACCGCCGGCGAGCAGTTTCGCGTCGTCGGCTTTCTTCAGCAGCGCGGCCGCGTCCTTGACGTTCTTCGCACGATGATAGGCGAACGAATACATGCTTTCCTCCCGCTCACTCGGCCGCTTTGCGCAACTTCGCGCTCTTCTGGATCGCCGCCCACACCGCATTCGGCGTGGCCGGCATCGGTACGTTCTCGTGACCGACCGCGCTAGTGATGGCGTTGATCACCGCCACCGGTGCCGCGATCGCTCCCGCCTCGCCGCAACCCTTCATACCGAGCGGGTTGGATGGACACTTGGTGAAGACGTAATCGACATCGAACGACGGCAGATTGTCGGCCCGCGGCATGCAGTAGTCCATGAAGGAGCCGGTCACCAACTGGCCGTTCTTGTCGTAGACGGCGTTTTCGAGCAGCGCCTGGCCGACGCCCTGCGCGATGCCGCCGTGCACCTGTCCCTCGACGATCATCGGGTTGATCACGGTGCCGAAGTCGTCGATCGCGGTCCATTTTGCGATTTCGGTGACACCCGTCTCCGGGTCGATTTCGACCTCGCAGATATGCGTGCCCGCCGGGAAGGTGAAGTTGGTCGGGTCGTAGAACGCGTGTTCCTTCAAGCCAGGTTCGATCTGGGCGGTCGGGAATTTGTGTGCGACGTATGCGGCGAGTGCGATCTCGCCGAACGCCGCGGACTTGTCGGTGCCGGCCACCTTGAACCTGCCGTCGCTGAATTCGATGTCGCCTTCGGCGGCCTCGAGGATGTGCGCGGCAACTTGTTTACCCTTGGCGATCACCTTATCGACCGCCTGCACGATCGCCGACATGCCGACCGCGCCCGAGCGCGAGCCGTAGGTGCCCATACCGAATTGCACCTTGTCGGTATCGCCATGAACGATGGTGATGTGGTCCATCGGAATGCCGAGCTTGGCCGACACCAGCTGCGCGAACGTGGTCTCGTGGCCCTGGCCGTGGCTGTGGCTGCCGGTGAGCACTTCCACCATGCCAGTGGGCGTCACCGCGATTTCCGCGGACTCCCAGAGACCGACGCCGCAGCCGAGCGAACCGGCCACCGCCGACGGTGCCACGCCGCAGGCTTCGATGTAGGACGAGAAGCCGATGCCGCGCAGTTTGCCGTTGCGCTCGGACTCCGCTTTGCGCTTTCCGAAGTTCTTGTAGTCGTGCTGCTGGAGCGCCTTGTCGAGCGCGCCCGGATAATCGCCCGCGTCATAGAGCGACGCGACCGGCGTCTGGTACGGGAAGCTCTTGATGAAATTCTTCTTCCTGAACTCGGCCGGATCGATGTGGAGTTCGCGTGCCGCGACCTCGACGATCCGTTCGATCACGAAGCAGGCCTCCGGCCGCCCGGCCCCGCGATACGCGTCGACCGGCGCAGTATTTGTGTAGACGCCGTCCACCTCGCAATAGATCGACGGAATCTCGTACTGGCCCGAGAGCAACGGCGCATAGAGGAACGTCGGCACTGCCGAGGAGAACGTCGACATATAGGCGCCGATGTTGGCGAGCGTCTTGACCTTGAGCGCGGTGATCTTGCCCTTCTCGTCGATCGCAAGCTCCGCATGCGTGATGTGGTCGCGGCCGTGCGCGTCGGCCTGAAAGGATTCGTTGCGCTCCGCGGTCCAGCGTACCGGCCGGCCCACCTTCTTCGAGGCCCAGATGCAGACGGTCTCTTCGGGATAAATGAAGATCTTGGAGCCGAAGCCGCCGCCCACGTCGGGCGCGATCACGCGGAACTTGTGTTCCGGCGCGATGCCGATGAAGGCCGAGAGCACCAAGCGGGCCACGTGCGGATTCTGGCTCGTGGTCCAAAGCGTGAAGGATTCCGTGCCCTGGTCGTATTCGCCGATCGCCGCGCGCGGCTCGATCGCGTTCGGGATCAGTCGGTTGTTGACGATATCGATCTTGGTGACGTGCTTGGCGCGCTTGATCGCGGCGTCCACCGCGGCCTCGTCGCCGATCACCCATTCATAGATCGTGTTCCTGGGCGCGTTCTCGTGAATCTGTGCAGCACCGGCGTCCCGCGCCTTGGCCAGATCGGCGGCCGCCGGCAATACGCCGTAATCAACCTTGATGGCGTTGGCCGCATCCTTGGCCTGGTCGAGCGTCTCGGCGATCACCACGGCGACCGAGTCGCCTACATAGCGCACCTTGCCTTGCGCCAGCGCAGGGTGCGGGCCCGCTTTCATCGGCGAGCCGTCCTTCGACAGCACCATCCAGCCGCAAATGAGGTTGCCGATCTTGTCGTTTGCAATGTCATCGCCGGTGAGGATGGCGAGCACGCCGGGCATTTTCGACGCCTTCTTGAAATCGATGCCCTTGATGGTGGCGTGCGCGTGCGGTGAGCGCAGGAAACAGGCGTGGGTCTGATACGGCCGGCGGATGTCGTCGGTATATTGGCCCCGGCCGGTGATGAAGCGCTTGTCTTCCGTGCGGCGTTCGGAGGCGCCGATACTGGATGCGCTCATGATGTCCTCCCGGTTTCCGTTGGCGGCTTCAGCGCATTGCCTTTGCGCCGGCGGCGATCGCCTTCACGATATTGTGGTAGCCGGTGCAGCGGCACAGATTGCCTTCCAGCTCCTCGCGGATCGTGTGCTCGTCGAGATTGTTGCCCTTGCGGTTCACGATATCGAGCGCGCTCATGATCATGCCGGGCGTGCAGAACCCGCACTGCAATCCGTGATGCTCACGGAAGGCTTCCTGCATCGGGTGCAGCTTGCCATTGCTGGCCACGCCCTCGATAGTGACGACCTTGGCGCCCTCGGCCTGGAGGGCCAGCATGGTGCAGGACTTCACCGCGCGGCCGTTCACGTGCACGACGCACGCGCCGCACTGGCTGGTATCGCAACCAACGTGGGTGCCGGTTAGGTGCAGATGCTCGCGCAGGAGCTGCACGAGCAGGGTACGCGCATCAACGTCGGCGGACGCAGGCCGCCCGTTGACCGTCAAGGTCACGGTAGTCATTGGAACTCCTCCCGAGGGCCTATGCGCCGGATGACAAAGATGGGCGCCGCACCCAGTTTTGATTGGTTCAAGTCTCGCGCCGATCCGCTGTCGCGGTCAAGGTAGCCGAACGCAGAACATCGCCCACAGAGTGGCGGGTCGGCGCTTACTTCTTTCCGTCTTTCTTGGCGGCTCCCGGCGAAAGGGCTTCCGCAAAGTTGGCGAAAAATTGGTCGGCGGTCTTCTTGGCGGTCCCCGCCAGCAGCCGCTGGCCCAATTGGGCGAGCTTGCCGCCCACATTGGCCTCGGCCTTGTAGACCAGCAGCGTGCCCCCCTCCGCGTCGGATAGGTTCACACTGGCGCCGCCCTTGGCAAAGCCCGCCACCCCGCCCTCGCCTTCCCCCACGATCTTGTAGCTGTTCGGCGGGTCGAGCTCCTCGAGCCTGACATTGCCCTTGAAGCGCGCCTTGACCGGCCCAACCTTGGTGACCACGACCGCCGAGAATTCGGTGTCCGATTTCTTCTCCAGCGTCTCGCAGCCGGGAATGCAGCGCTTCAGCATTTCCTGATCGTTCAACGCGTCCCATACGGTCTTCCGCGGGACCGGCAGCACGTATTCGCCGGACATTTCCAAGGCCATGAATACCTCCGTGATACGCGACCTTACCCGTCCGCGCGCCGCTGCCTAGCCCCTGATAAGCTGGTTCCCTCGGATTCCGTCTCGCGAGGGAAGCATGCCTGCACCGAAGCCTCCGGCCTTTGAAACGCTCAGCCTGCACGCCGGCCAGCATCCCGATCCGGTGACCGGCGCGCGCGCCGTTCCGATCTACCAGACAACTTCCTACGTCTTTCAGGATGCGGATCACGCAGCGGCCCTGTTCAATCTGGAGCGCGCCGGGCACATCTACACCCGCATTTCCAACCCGACGACGGCCGTTCTGGAAGAGCGGCTTGCGGCATTGGAAGGCGGTGTGGGTGCCGTTTGCACCGCGAGCGGCATGGCCGCGATGCATCTCGCCATCGCCACGCTGCTGAGCGCGGGCGACCATATCGTTGCGTCCGCTTCGCTGTATGGCGGCACGATCAATCTGCTCACCCACACCTTGCCGCGCTTCGGCATCACGACGACCTTCGTCAAGCCGCGCGATCTCGAGGGCATGCGCGCCACGATCCGCCCCAATACCCGGCTGATGATCGGCGAAACCATCGGCAATCCGGGCCTCGAAGTACTCGATATCCCGAAGGTCTCGGAAATCGCTCACGCGGCCGGCATTCCGCTCCTCATCGACAACACTTTCGCAACTCCCTATCTCAGCCGGCCGGTCGAACTCGGCGCCGACCTCGTGATGCATTCCATCACCAAATGGATCGGCGGCCACGGCATCGCTATCGGCGGCGTCATCGTCGACGGTGGCCGGTTCGACTTTCAGGCCTCGGGCAAGTTTCCAACCATCAGCGAGCCCTATGCCGGCTATCACGGCATCGTCTTCGGCGAGGAATTCGGCCCGTCAGCCTTCATCATGCGCGCGCGCACCGAGGGGCTGCGCGATTTCGGCGCCTGCCTGTCGCCGACCAACGCCTTCTACTTACTGCAAGGCATCGAGACTTTGGCAGTGCGCATGCAGCGCCACATCGAGAACACCGCGGCGGTGCTCGATTTTCTGACCAAGAACGCGGCGGTGGAATGGGTCGTCCACCCGAGTCTCAAATCCCACCCCGACTACGAACTCGCCAAGCGACTGCTGCCGAAAGGGGCCGGCGCCATCGTCAGTTGCGGCATCAAGGGCGGCCGCGCTGCCGGGCGAAAATTCATCGAGGCTTTGCGCCTCGCCAGCCACCTCGCCAATGTCGGCGACGCCAAGACATTGGTCATTCATCCGGCAAGCACGACACACCAGCAGATGGATGCGGCGCAACTCAAGGAAGCCGGATTGGGCGAGGAGCTAGTGCGTCTCGCGGTCGGCATCGAAGCGGCGGGCGACATCATCGACGATCTCGCCCAAGCGCTGCACACCTCTCAGAAGGCGTGAGCGATGTACCTCGTCGTCAACGGCACAAGAACCTATGCCGCAACCGGCGGCCGCGAATTCGACCCCGCTCTGCCGCTTGTCGTTTTCCTGCATGGCGCCGGGCTCGACCACACGGTCTGGGCGCTCTTGGCGCGTTGGTTCGCGCATCGCGGCTCCAGTGTGCTCTCGCCGGATATGCCCGGGCATGGCCGCTCGGACGGCGAACCGCTCGGCTCCATCGCCGCCATGGCGGACTGGACTATGGCGCTGATCGAGGTCGCCGGCGCGAGCAAGGCAACCATCATCGGCCACTCCATGGGGTCCTTGATCGCGCTCGAAATTGGCGCACGCCATCCGGAGAAAGTTCGTGCCATCGGCTTGATCGCCACCGCTGCCGCCATGCCGGTGTCGCGCGATCTCCTTGCGGCCGCCGAGGCGAACGATCACGCCGCGGTCGATATGATTTCCCTATGGGGCGAGGGCTATCGCGCGAGCCTCGGCGGCTCGCTTGCGCCGGGCATCTGGATGTTGGGCGGGAGCGCGCGCTTGCTCGAGCGTGAACGCCCGGGTGTTCTTTTCAGGGATTTAGCCGCCTGCGACAATTATCGCGATGCGCTCACCGCCGCGGCAAAGGTGAAGGTGCCGGCGACGATCATTCTGGGCGAGCGCGACCTCATGACTCCGGCCAAGGGCGGCGCGGAACTGGCCGCTGCCCTGCCCAATGCGCGCATTGTCGTGCTCAAAGGTGCGGGCCACTTGTTGATGAGCGAACGGCCAGACGAGGTGCTGCAGGCTCTTCGCGATATTCCCAGGGCATGATCCGCGCTGTCCGAGGGCTTTCAGACGCGGATGCCGCAGCGTAAAGTCTTCAAAAGAGGCCGAAGAGGAAACACCGATGCCCACGATCGACGCCGACGGCACGCCGATCAACGTGGAGGTCGAAGGCCCCTCCGACGCCCCGCCCGTCATTCTTTCAAACTCGCTCGGCACCGACCTGCACATGTGGGACCAGCAGGCCGCCGCGCTCAAGGACCGCTTCCGGGTCATCCGCTACGACACCCGTGGCCATGGCGGTTCCGGCGCGCCGGCCGGCCCTTATTCGATGGAGCGGCTCGGCCGCGACGCGCTGAAGGTGCTGAGCCAGCTCGGCGTTCTGCGCACGCACTGGTGCGGGCTCTCGATGGGCGGCATGACCGGCATGTGGCTGGCCCGCCACGCGCCCGAATATATCGATCGCCTCGTCCTTGCCAACACCGCTGCCAAGAGCGCGAACCCCGATATGTGGAACACGCGCATCCGCACCGTAAACGCCAAGGGCATGGAGGCGATCGCCGACAGCGTGCTCGGCATCTGGTTCACCAAGGGCTTCCAAGAACGCGCCAAGGAGACCATCGAGCGCTTCCGGGCGACCATGGTGGCGGTCGAGCCGCGCGGGTATGCCGGCTGCTGCGCCGCGATCCGCGACATGGACCAGCGCTGGGACATCGGCGCCGTCAAAGCGCCAACCCTGGTGATCGCCGGCAAGCATGATAACGGCACGCCCGTATCGGCCTCCGAGCTGATCGTCTCACGCATCAAGGGCGCCAAGCTCAAGATCCTCGACGCCGCGCACATTTCCAACGTCGAGCAGCCACCGGCGTTCACCGATGCGGTCGAAAAATTTCTGCTGAAGAAAAGCTGACCTCGCTCAGCCCCGCCGGCCAGCGCGGAATTCCTGCGGGGTCTTGCCGGTCTGCTTCTTGAAGAAGCGGCCGAAATGCGAGGGGTCGGCGAACGCGAGGTCATAGGCGATCTCACCGATCGCCAGATTCGTGAACACCAGCTGCCGCTTGGCCTCGGTCAGCACCCGCTGGCGCAACAGATGACCCGCGGTGACTCCGGTCGCGCGCTTCACGTGATCGTTAAGCCGGTCCGAGGTCATGGCCAGCGCGTCGGCATAGAAACCGATCTGCCGCTCGGCCCGGAAATGGGTTTCGATCAGCCGCCGCAATTCCTCGACCACCGGATCGGCCGGCGCCAAGGTCACGCTCCCCGAGCGCGCGCGGCTCGCGGCGAGCCGCACCACCTCGACGCCGATCAGCGTGAGATAGGCTCGCGCCGCCATCTCGAACCCCTCGCGCGCCAGGAAAAGCTCTTCGAGCAACTCGCGGCACAGCTTGCCGAGTTTGGCGACCTCCTCCGCCCGCGCGAACGACAATAGCGGATGCTCGGCCAGCGAATGCAGCCGCGCCAAAGCCGCCGCTTCGCTCTGACCGAGCGCGCTCGCCACGTCCTCGGTGAAGCTGACGACATATCCCTCGGTGACCTCGGCGCGGAAACGAAACCCGTGCGCCACCGTGGGCGCCAGCAGGATCACCGCCGGCGCACGGAAAGGCAGCGCGTCGGCTTCGAGGTCGAGCGTGCCGCCGCCTTGCTCCACCAACAGAATCTGAAAGAGATTGCGATGCCGGTGCGGGCTGATGGTCCAGGCATGGATCGACGAGCGCGACGAGATCGTCTCCACGTGCACGAAGTCGAACGCCTGATCGTCCGGCGGGTCGCCGTAGAGATGGAAAAGCGGGAGCACCTGCGCCGATGGCATGACACGAGCATAGCGGCGATCGCGCCAAGGGCCAATGTGAGCGCTCAGACCTTCTTGTATTCGCGCTCGTGATAGACCAGCGCAGCACCGGGCGGGCCCTTCCGGATCGCCTCGACCGCGACGAAATAGACGTAATGCGAGGCCACCGGCTTCACTTCGAGCACGCGGCAATCGAACGCCGCCACCGACGAGAGGAGCACCGGCGAGCCGGTCTTGAGCGTCATCCATTGGCCGCCGGCGAAGCGCTCCTCGCCGTAGACCTTGGTCCGTCCGGCGAATAGATCGGCCATTTCGTCCGCGCCGGCGGGCAACGTGTTCACGCACAGCACGCGGTTGGTGAACAGCGCGGAATTGTTGCGGCTGGCGCGGTTGAGGCAGATTAGCAGCGTCGCCGGCTTGTCGGACACGGAACTCACCGCCGTCGCGGTGAAGCCGGCCTTGCCGCCCTCGCCAGCGGTGGTCACCACGTGTACGGCGGCACCAAGCCGGCTCATCGCCTCGCGGAAAGCATGCGGATCGACGGTCACCACCGGGACCGGCGGCTCGGCGAGAAAGGCGCCGCCGGTCGAATCGTCGGGCCGCTGGTCGTCGCCAATCATGGGCGCTCACTCCGCCGCGCGGATCTTGCCCTTGATCTTTTCCTTGGCCGCCTTCGCCTCGTCCGTATCGATCCAGGTATCGCCGGTCCAGCCGTTCTCGTCGTAGTCGGCCATGCATTGATCGACCAGCGCAGTCATGGCGTCGAGCGAGCCGTTGCGTTTGGCGCCGGTCAGCGTCTGGATGCGGATGTCCTCGTGGTTGCCTGCATAATTGCGCTCGTAGAGCTCGTGACGGCCGCCGAACTCGGTGCCGATCGCATCCCACAGGAGTTTCATGATCTTGATGCGCTCCTTGTATTCGACGCCGTGCGAGCCGCGCACAAAGCGCTTCAGATATGGATCGATCTCTGGATTCTTGAAGTCGCGCGCCGAGGACGGCAGATAAATCAGCGCCGAGGCCACGATCTTCTCCACGATCTCCTTGATACGCGGATAAGCATCGGGCGCGAACACGCGGTACGACAGCGCGGCCTGCAGGTTCGGCAGTAGCGCATCGCCGATCCATTTCTGCGGATTGTTCACCATGCAGTCCGAGAGCGACCAGAACAGATTCCGCCACGCAATCACCTCGCCGAGCATGGCCTGATTGCCGCGGAACTCGTCGCCGCCGGTGGCGTAGAGCGCTTTCGACAGCAGCCCGGCCATGAAATCGAGCTTCACCGCGAAACGCGTGCATCCCTGGAAGCAGAATCCGTTGAGAAAGCCGGAGCGCGGGTAGAAGCTCAAAATCTTGTCGGTGTCGCGGTGAACCAGCACGTCCTCCCAGGGGATCAACACGTTGTCGAGCACGAAAATCGCGTCGTTCTCGTCGAAACGCGACGACAGCGGATAGTCGAACGGCGTGCCAAGCGTTGTCGCGATTTGCTCATAGGACGTGCGGCAGAACAGTTTCACGCCGGGCGCGTCCATCGGCATGATGAACATGATGGCGAGATCGGGGTCGCTGGTCGCCGTCGCCGCGTTCTGACCGAGGAAATTGTAATGCGTGAACGCCGCCGAGGTCGCCACCACTTTGGCGCCCGACACGATCACGCCCGCGTCGGTCTCCTTCTGGATCGTGACATAGACGTCCTTGATTTCGTTGGTAGGCCGCCCGCGATCGACCGGCGGATTCACGATCGCGTGGTTCATGAACAGGACGTTCTCTTGCGCGCGCTTGTACCAAGCCTTCGCGTTCGGGGCGAACTTGCCGTAATAGTCGGCGTTGGCGCCGAGCGTGTTCATCAGCGACGCCTTGTAGTCCGGCGTGCGCCCCATCCAGCCATAGGTCATGCGCGACCAAGCGGCGATCGCCGCCTGCTGCGCGACAAGCTCCTCGCGCGAGCGCGCGACACGAAAATATTTGTGCGTATAGCCGCCCGAGCCCGTGTCGGTCGGCGAAGTCAGCACGTCCTTGGTCTTGGGGTCGTGCAGCGCGTCATAGAGGCGGGCCAGCGTGCGCGCCGAATTGCGGAACGAGGTATGCGTGGTGACATCCTTGACCCGTTCGCCATTGATATAGACCTGCCGCCCGTCGTGCAGGCTCTCCAGATATTCCTTGCCCGTGAACGGGCGCTTCTTTCCGGCGATCAGGTCTTCGGGCTTCTTCTGCATGTTGGCTCCCTAGCGCGGCCGGTTTCCGGTCCACGTACCGAAAGATTGTGCTTGGCGTTTGGTGGCGCGTTTCCTGCTTCTGTTTGGGCGCGCCGTCGCTGTCCCGGAAGGGATGCTAGCGGGATTTGACGGAATATCCCGACTGGCGTCCAGCCGAAGCGCGCAATGGCGCGTGCGCGCCCGATTTGTAGCGGGCCGGGCGCCGCGCTAAACCTTGAGAATCGCCGCCTATCGGCCGGGGGAGAACGCCGGTGGACGGCCAGGGATGGCCAAAGCCGCCCGAGAGGAGCGGAAAAGCGTGGAATATTTCTTCCAGCAGCTCATCAACGCCATCGCGCTCGGCTCGATCTATGGGCTGATCGCGCTCGGCTACACCATGGTCTACGGCATCATCGGCATGATCAATTTCGCCCATGGCGACATCTTCATGGTGAGCGCCTTCATCGCTTTGATCGCGTTTCTAGCGCTCGTCGCCATCGGCCTCACCGCCGTGCCGCTGGCGCTCTTCCTCGTGCTCTTGATCGCGATGGCGCTGACCGCGCTCTATGGCTGGACCGTGGAGCGCTTCGCCTACCGGCCGCTGCGCGGCTCATTCCGGCTCGCACCCCTGATCTCGGCGATCGGCATGTCGATCGTGTTGCAGAACTACGTGCAAATCGTGCAGGGCGCGCGCGTCAAGCCGCTGCCGCCGCTGGTGCCCGGCGGTTTCACGCTGATGGGACACGATGACTTTGCGGTGCAGCTCTCCTACGTGCAGATCATGATCGTGGTGACGACCGTAGTGCTCATGCTGATGTTCTCGTGGCTGGTGGCCAAGACGCGGTTAGGGCGCGACATGCGCGCCTGCGAGCAGGACTTGAAGATGGCGTCTCTGGTCGGCGTCGATACCGACCGCACCATCGCCTTTACGTTTGTCATCGGCGCAGCGCTCGCAGCCGTCGCAGGCGTCATGTTCCTGCTCTATTACGGCGTGATCGATTTCTATATCGGCTTCCAGGCGGGGATTAAGGCGTTTACCGCCGCGGTGCTCGGCGGCATCGGGTCGCTGCCCGGCGCCATGCTCGGTGGTTTGCTGATCGGGCTGATCGAGACCTTCTGGTCGGCGTATTTTTCCGTGGAGTACAAGGACGTCGCCGCCTTCTCGGTCCTCGTGCTGGTGCTGATTTTCCTTCCGACCGGCATTCTCGGCCGGCCGGAGGTCGAGAAGGTTTGAGCCGGCGTGGCGGATCGATCGCGCATCGACCTCGCCGCTGCGCTGAAGGACTCAGGCGTCGCAGCGGCTATCGCGCTCGGCCTGTTCGGGCTGTTGGTCGGCTTGCGCACCGAGGCGAGTTCCACCAGTGAACTCGAACTCCTGCCCCGGCCGATGCTGCTTGCGATCGTAGTCGCGGCAGTATTCGCCGGCCGTTTTCTGATCATGTTGCTCTATCAGAGCGGCGCGTTCGAAATCGATACCAGCAGGTTCATCTCAAGCGATACCAAGGCGCGCATCGCGCGCCTGTCGCGCTTCGCCGGCCCGGCGCTGCTTCTTTTCGCGCTCACGATGCCGTTCAGCGCAGACCGCTACTACCTCGATCTCGGCATCCTCGTGCTTACCTACGTGATGCTCGGCTGGGGACTGAACATCGTCGTCGGCCTCGCCGGGCTACTCGACCTCGGATACGTGGCGTTCTACGCCGTCGGTGCGTACTCCTACGCGTTGATGGCGCAGTATTCCGGGCTGTCGTTCTGGGTCTGCCTGCCGGTCGCCGGAATCCTCGCGGCCTTCTGGGGCGTTCTGCTCGGCTTCCCGGTGCTGCGGCTACGCGGCGACTATCTCGCGATCGTAACGCTCGCGTTCGGCGAGATCATTCGCCTCGTCATCATCAACTGGTCGAGCTTCACCGGTGGGCCGAACGGCATCACCGGCATTCCGCGCCCGAGCTTCTTCGGTATCCCCTTCATCGAAGGCGAAGGCGGCTTCGCCGATACTTTTGGCCTCGAATTCACGCCGCTGCACCGGATCATCTTTCTCTACTATGTGATTCTCGCGCTCGCGCTGCTCACCAACTTCGTCACTCTCCGTCTGCGCCGCTTGCCGATCGGCCGCGCCTGGGAAGCCTTGCGCGAGGACGAAATCGCCTGCCGCTCGCTCGGCATCAACACGACCCACACCAAGCTCACGGCCTTCGCCATCGGCGCCATGTTCGGCGGCTTTGCCGGCGCCTTCTTCGCGACGCGCCAGGGCTTCATTAGCCCGGAATCCTTTTCCTTCTCGGAGTCGGCGTTGATTCTGGCGATCGTAGTGCTCGGCGGCATGGGCAGCCAGGTAGGCGTTGCCTTCGCCGCTTTCGTGATGATCGGTGGCTTCGAGCTATTCCGCGAGTTCGCCCAGGCCCGCATGCTGCTCTTCGGCATAGCCATGGTCGCTATCATGGTCTGGCGGCCGCGCGGCCTGGTCGCGACCCGCGATCCTTCGGTATTTCTCACTGAGAAGAAGACGATCCCCGCCGAGAAAGTCGCGGAGGGCCGCACATGAAGCTCTGGGAGCGCGATCCGATCCTCGACCTGCAGCATTTGACCATGCGCTTCGGCGGGCTGCTCGCGGTCGACGATCTCTCCATGCAGGCGGGCCGGCGCGAGATCACGGCGGTCATCGGCCCCAACGGCGCCGGCAAGACCACGGTATTCAACTGCGTCACCGGATTTTACCGCCCGAGCGAAGGCATGATCCGGCTCCGGCACACGGCCGGCGCCGAATTCCTGCTTGAGCGGCTGCCCGATTTTCGCATCGCCAAGCTCGGGCGAGTCGCGCGCACCTTCCAGAACGTACGGCTGTTCGCTGGTATGACCGTGCTCGAGAATCTCCTGGTCTCCCAGCACAACGAGCTGATGCGCGCTTCGGGCTACACCTTGCTCGGCCTGTTCGGCTTGCCCGTTTATGCCCGCGCGGAGCACGCCGCGGTCGAGCGCGCCAAGCACTGGCTCGACCGGGTGGGTCTCACATCGCGCGCCGACGATCCGGCCGGCGATCTGCCCTATGGCGGCCAGCGCCGGGTCGAGATCGCGCGCGCCATGTGCATGGAGCCGGAGCTTCTTTGCCTCGACGAGCCGGCCGCCGGCCTCAACCCGCGCGAGTCCGAGGAGCTCAACGGCCTTCTTCTCCGCATCCGCGAGGAGACCCGCACCTCGATCCTGCTGATCGAGCACGACATGCACGTGGTGATGGGAATCTCCGACCACATCGTCGTGCTCGAATACGGCCGCAAGATCGCCGACGGAACGCCGGAGGAGGTGCGCAACGACGATCGCGTGATCGCCGCCTATCTTGGCGTCGACGAGGACGCGGTCGAAGACGCGCGGGCAGAGGTGCAGCCATGAACGCGCTGCTCTCCGTCCGCGGCGTCAAAGCCTTCTATGGCAGCGTAATCGCGCTCAAGGGCGTCGACATCGAGGTGCGCGAGGGCGAGATCGTGACGCTGATCGGCGCCAACGGCGCCGGAAAATCGACCTTGATGATGACGATCTGCGGCACGCCGCGCGCGCGCGAAGGCAGCATCGTCTTCGACGGCCATGACATCACGCAGCTTCCCACCCACGAGATCGTGCGCGCACGCATCGCCCAGGCGCCCGAGGGCCGGCGCATCTTCCCGCGTATGACTGTGTTCGAAAACCTGCAAATGGGCGCAGCTGTCAACGAGTTCGTCCATTTCGACGAGGACGTTGCGCGCGTCTTTCAGCTTTTCCCTATTCTCGAAAAACGCCGCGATCAACGCGGCGGCACACTATCGGGCGGCGAGCAGCAAATGCTCTCCATCGCGCGCGCATTGATGAGCCGGCCGCGCTTGCTTCTCCTCGACGAGCCTTCGCTCGGACTCGCGCCGCAGCTCGTGCACCAGATTTTCTCCGTCATCCGCGACCTGAACAAGCGCGAGAAGCTCACGGTCTTCCTCGTCGAGCAGAACGCCTTTCACGCACTCCGTCTCGCCGACCGCGCCTATGTAATGGTGAACGGCCAGATCACGATTTCCGGCACCGGCCGCGAGCTGCTGGAGCGGCCCGAGGTGCGCGCCGCCTATCTCGGCGCGCGGCACTGACGGGCACGGCATGGGCACGCTCTACGAAACCGAATCCTGGCTGCAGGTGCTGTTCGTCACCGGCTTTCTCGGCGGCGGCGCGGCCTGGCTCACCGGGCGCGCTTGCGCGCATACTTGGCGGCCGCTCCTTCAGGTGATCGCATATTCGATCCTGCTCGGCGCGGTCGTGCGCTTCTTCCACTTCGCGCTGTTCGAGGCGGATTTGCTCTCGCTCGCCTCGTTTCTCGCCGATACGCTGTTTTTGACGGCAATCGGCGGCCTGTCCTGGCGCGTCACGCGCACGACACTCATGGTGACCCAATATCGGTGGCTCTATGAACGATCGAGCCCCGTCACCTGGCGCAAGCGCCTCATAGGCAACGAGTAAATTCCGCGGGATTTGATGTCGCTTTGCGGATGACATCCGCGGAAAACCCGCCAGAATAGCACCAAGCGGTCCCGCCCGGCGGCGGGATGCCGTTCGGTTCAAATGCCATGGGGAGAAGCAAGATGAAGAGACTACTGACCGTTCTTGCGCTCGGCGCGAGCCTCGGCTTTGCCGGGGCGGCCTCGGCGCAAGACATCACCGTCGGCCTCGCCGGTCCTTTGACCGGTTCCGAAGCCGCGTTCGGCGCGCAGATGAAGAACGGCGCAGAACTCGCCGTCGCCGACCTCAATGCGGCCGGCGGCGTGCTGGGCCGCAAGCTCGTGCTCCAGGTCGGCGACGACGCCTGCGATCCGAAACAGGCCCGCGCAATCGCGGAGAAATTCGCCGCCGCCAAGGTCGCGTTCGTGGCCGGGCACTTCTGCTCCGGCTCGTCGATCCCGGCATCGGAGGCCTACGCCGAAGGCGGCGTGCTGCAGATCACGCCGGCATCGACCAATCCGTTGTTCACCGAGCGCAAGCTCTGGAACACGTTCCGCGTCTGCGGCCGCGACGACCAGCAGGGCCTGGTCGCCGGCAATTATCTGGCCAAGCGTTTCAAGGGCAAGAACGTCGCCATTCTCAACGACAAGACCACCTACGGCAAAGGCCTGGCCGACGAGACCAAGAAGGCGCTAAACAAGGCCGGCCTGCGCGAGAAGATGTTCGAGTCCTACAACAAGGGCGACAAGGACTTCACCGCGCTGGTCTCCAAGATGAAGGCGGCCAAGATCGACGCCGTCTATCTCGGTGGCTATCACGCCGAAGGCGGCCTCTTGCTCCGCCAGATGCGCGATCAGGGCATGAAGACCACGCTGTTCGGCGGCGACTCGCTCGTCACCAACGAGTTCTGGTCCATCACCGGCCCCGCCGGCGAAGGCACCATGATGACCTTCGGCCCCGATCCGCGGAACAAGCCGCAAGCAGCCGCGGTGGTGAAGAAGTTCAAGGACAAGGGCATCGATCCGGAGGGCTACACGCTTTACAGCTACGCCGCGTTCCAGATCTGGGCGCAGGCGGTGGCTAAAGCCGGCACCTTCGACGCGAAGAAGGTCGCCGAGACGATCCGCGCCGGAAAGTGGAACACGGTGCTCGGCCAGATCGGCTACGACAAGAAGGGCGACATCACCGTCCTCGATTACGTCTGGTACATCTGGGGCAAGGACGGGAAATACAAGGAAATCCCGGCCGGCTCAACCTGATCGAGATCGAAGGCAACATTGCGATTTGGAAGCCCGCTTTGGCGGGCTTCCTTTTTTTAGCCGAAATTCGCAAGCGTCGGAAACGTTTCGAGCAGCCAATAGCTCGCCCGCGTGACCCAGCCGGTGAGGAAAGCGATGCCGGTCAGCACCAGCATCGCGCCCATCGCCTTCTCCACGAGCCCGAGGCGATGGCGCATGCGCGCGAGCAGCCCCACGAACGGCTTCAGCGCGAACGCCGCCAGCACAAACGGAATCCCCAGGCCCAGCGAGTAGACCGCCAGCAGCGATGCGCCGCGCGTGATCGTGGTCTCCGACGCGGCGAGCGCGAGAATGGCGGCAAGCACAGGGCCGATGCAGGGCGTCCAGCCGAAAGCAAACGCAAGCCCCATGACATAGGCGCCCCACAGCCCGACTGGCTTCTCCACCTCAAGCCGCGCTGTCCGCCCCATGAGTGGAATACGAAACACGCCGAGAAAATGCAGGCCCATGGCAAGGATCGCGATGCCGGCGACGATCGAGAGGAAGTTGCTATAGGCTCGAAGCAGTCCGCCGATCACCGATGCTCCGGCGCCGAGCGCAACGAACACGGTCGAGAAGCCCGCCACGAACAGCAGCGACGCCACGATCTCGCGCCGCGCCACCTGCGCGTTCGGCTCGCGCGCCATCACGTGCTCGAACGTGGTTCCGGCGAGATAGCAGAGATAGGGCGGCACCAGCGGCAGGACGCAGGGCGACAGGAAGCTGATCAGCCCGGCGAGCAGCGCGGTCAGGTAATTGACTTCGGCCATGGGCCTTGATGCCGTCGCGCCCGGTCGCGCGCAAGGGCGAGATGCGCCGCTCGCCGGGATGTGACCGTTCGTGAGCCCTTGCAATTCACCTGCCGCCTGCGCCAGCCTGCGCCCACCATGGCTGAAGCCCTGCGCAACCTCATCACCGACGTGGCCGGCATCAAGGTCGGCAATACCGACGACGCCAGGCTCGCTTCGGGCGTCACCGCCATCGTGTTCGACGAGGCGGCGGTGGCCGCGGTCGATGTGCGCGGCGGCGCGCCAGGCACCCGCGACACGGACCTGCTGGAGCCGCACCGCACCGTCGAGCGCATCGACGCGATCGTGCTTTCCGGCGGCTCGGTTTTCGGCCTCGACGCACCGAGCGGCGTTCAAGCGTGGTTGCGCGAGCAAGGCCGCGGCTTCGCCATCGCCGACATTCGCGTCCCTATCGTGGTCGGCGCGATCCTGTTCGATCTCATTAATGGCGGCGACAAGAATTGGGCGCGCTTCCCGCCCTATCGCGATCTCGGCCATGCCGCCGCGAGCACCGCCGGCACTTCGTTCAAGCTCGGTACGGCCGGTGCCGGCTTCGGGGCCACGACTGTTGACCTCAAGGGCGGGCTCGGCTCAGCCTCCGCGCACTCGACCGGCGGTCACACGGTCGGCGCGCTCGTTGCGGTCAATGCCTGCGGCAGCACCGTCATCGGTAACAGGCCACATTTCTGGGCCGCGCCCTTCGAGGAGAACGATGAGTTTGGCGGCCGTGGCTTCCCACCGAAGCTCCCGCGCGATGCGCTGAAGCTGCGCGCCAAGGGCGGTCTCGGCGAGAACACCACCATCGCGGTGGTGGCGACCGACGCAACACTGACGAAAGCACAAACGAAAGAGTTCGCCGTCATGGCCCAGGACGGGCTCGCGCGCGCGATCTACCCCGCACACACGACGCTCGACGGCGACACCGTGTTCGCCGCCGCGACTTGCAAGCGACCGCTCAAAGACCCGGTAATCGAGCTTTCCGAGCTCGGGGCGCTCGCCGCCAACGTGCTCGCCCGCGCGGTCGCGCGCGGCGTGTTCGAGGCGATCGCGCTCCCCTTCAAGGGCGCCCTGCCGAGCTGGCGCGACAAGTTCGGAAAATAACTATGCGAAACGCTCGGCGCTGTAAGGCGCCGGATCGCAGAACGGCACCGCGCCCGTCATCATCTCGGCGATGAGCCGTCCAGTCGCCGGGCCAAGCGTCAGTCCCCAGTGCGCGTGGCCGAACGCGAGCCACAGGCCCGGCTGGCCGGGTGCGCGGCCGATCGCGGGGCGGGAGTCCGAAAAGCACGGCCGCGAACCCATCCACGGCGTCTGCTCCAGCGGCTCACCGAGCGGGAAGAGCTCCTTGGCCGCTGGCATCAGCCGGCCGAACTGCACCGGCGTGGGCGGGGCGTCGCGCGCAGCGAACTCGGCGCCGGTGGTGAGCCGGATGCCCTGCTCCATCGGCGCCAGCGCATAGCCGTTGTCCATGTCGCCGACCGGCCGCTTCAGCGTCGCGTTGCCGGCCGGGCGGAAGTGGCGGTGATAGCCGCGCTTGATGCCGAGCGGCAGCCGGATGCCGAACTTCTCCAGCACGTCGGGCGCCCACGGCCCAAGCGCGATCACTGCCGTATCCGCATCGAGTGTTCCGTTTTTCGTATCGACCTGCCAACGCGTGCCCACGCGCGCGAGCGTGCGGGCATCGCCATCGACGAACTCGCCGCCGAGCGCGGCGAAGCGAGCGGCATAAGCTTGGGTCACCGCCAGCGGATTGGTGAGATTCGCGGCGTTTTGCCAGTGCACCGCCCGGCGAAAAACGGGCGATAGCGACGGCTCGAGCGCGCGCGCTCCGTCGGCGTCCATGATCGAGAACGGCAGGCCGAATTCGCGCGCCAGATCCAGCTCGGGCTTGAGTTCCGCAAATTTTTCCTCGCTCCGATAGATTTTGAGCCAACCTTCCTTGCGCAGATAGCGCGTGGCGCCGGATTCGCTTAGCAACGCTTCGTGCTCGGTGAGTGCGCGCGCAAAGAGCGGCCGCATCAGGTGCGCGGTCTCGATCAGCCGTTCCGGCCGCGAAGCCGCGCGATACGCCCAGAGCCATGGCGCGACGCGCGGCAAAAACAAAAGATGATAATTGGCCTCCGGAGCACGCTTGAGCGCGACCCGCAGGAGCGCACCAAGGCCGCGCGGGAACGCGGGCGGGAATACGGTGTTACCCTCGATCACGCCCGCATTGCCGTACGAAGTCTCCTCGCCCGGTTCGCGCCGGTCCACCAACGCGACAGCAAGCCCGCGCTTCTGCAGATGCAGCGCGATCGAGACGCCGACGATCCCGGCGCCGAGTACCAATGCGTCCTTGCGCGCCACGATCTGCCCTTTCCTCCGGCGATGGCCTCGCCGATAGTGCGCCGCCGCCCGCTACGGAAGCCTTACCGCAGCGTTACGGTGGGTTCATCCGAATCGCGAGGTAAATATGGGCGCGCTCGCGCGCATTTTCGAGGCGCTCGACTGGCTCGGCCGCCAGGGCACCCGCGCCATCGCCTTGAGCATTCTCGTCGGCCTCGCGCTGCCGCCGCTCGCCGCCCTGTTCAAGCCGCTGGTCGCGCCTTCGATCTTTTATCTCTTGGTGCTCGCCTTTCTGCGGGTCGATCCGGCGGCGCTGAAGAGCGAGTTCTCCCGTCCAAGGGTGGTCCTGCTCGCAACGCTCTGGATCATGATCGCCACCCCGCTCGTGCTGGGCACCGCCTATATGGCGCTCGGCCGCGGCGAGCTGTGGAACGCACTCGCGGTCGCCCTCGTGCTGCAGGTCGCGGCCCCGCCGATCATTTCCGCGCCTGCCGTTGTGGCGCTGCTCGGGCTCGACGCCGCGCTGGCGCTGGCGACGCTCATCGCCACCACGGCGATCACACCGCTGACCGCGCCCTTCTTTGCCGCTCTGTTTGTGGGAAACGCGCTGCCGCTCGATCCGGGCGCGCTGGCACTACGGCTCTTCTTATTTC
>DATBTC010000016.1:0-3563 GCA_036559465.1 Xanthobacteraceae bacterium | reverse complement strand
GAAGGAAGTTCGCGGCATCGCCATCGAAGCCGCGGGCACCATCGTCGAGCGACTACTCGGCACGCCGTCCACCAAACCCGCGGTCGAGCGCGCGGTCGATACAGCGCTACACTGAGGAGACGGGCTTGCTCTATCTCTACGAAGCCGAATTCTGGGTCGCCGTCGCCTTCGTGATCTTCATCGCGCTGATCTGGCGCGCCGGGGCTCACCGCTCGGTTCTGTCCTCGCTCGACTCGCGCCGCGACCGCATCAAGAACGAGCTCGACGAGGCGCGCCGTCTCAAGGAAGAGGCCAAAGGCCTGCTCGATCAGTACAAGGCCAAGCAGCGCGAAGCCGAACGCGAAGCCGCGGCGATTCTTGCCCAGGCTCGCACCGAGGCCGCCGAGCTCGCAGCCGAAGGCAAACGGCGCCTGGAGGAGTTCGTCGCTCGCCGCACCAAGCAGGCGGAGATCAAGATCGCCCAGGCCGAATCCCAGGCGCTCGCCGATGTGCGCGCCGCCGCGGCCGAAGCAGCGGCCAAGGCGGCCGAACTGGTGCTTTCCGATACCGTGAAGGGTAAGACCGCCGACGACGTGCTCACCGCCGCGATCCGCGACGTGAAGACGCGGCTGGGCTGATTCCCCGGCCAATCCGAAACCCGGCGAACGAGAATCGAAAACGCCGCCCCAAGGGGCGGCGTTTCGTCATTGTCAGCGCGCCGGTGGCGGGGGCGGCGGCGCGAACGTACCGGGTGGCGGTGCGAATTGCTGCGTTGGCGGCGCTGCCGCCGGCGGGGGCGCCCCCTTGGGCGC
Organism: Xanthobacteraceae bacterium; assembly: GCA_036559465.1. Classification (GTDB taxonomy): domain Bacteria; phylum Pseudomonadota; class Alphaproteobacteria; order Rhizobiales; family Xanthobacteraceae; genus JAHFPN01. Next base: position 2,772 of record DATBTC010000016.1, on the reverse strand, counting down.
AGCTTTTGGCTTCGCCTTCGCTTGCTTTGGCGCCGCCTTCTGCTTCGGCCGCGCCGCGGGAGCGGCTCCCTGCGGATCGAAGCCAACATAGACAACGTACTGCGCGAGCTCATTCTTGTTCGCCGGCAGCTGGAAGGTGACGTCGTCCTCGACCTGGGCGAAGGCGGCTTGCGTCGTGCCCTGCCCGATGTTTACCGGCACCGAATAGAACTTGGTCCACAGCGTTCTCGGCTGCGGTCCTTCATGGATCACGGCAATACGAATCGGAATGCTGGCTGCGCCCGGGCCGCCCTTCGGCCCGACCAGCACGCGCCCCTCGACGCCGACCCTCACCGTCATGGTTTCGCCGAGCACCGCACACTCGCGCGCCAGCTGACCGAGCGATGCCTGATAGCGGATGTTGGTGGGACCGGTTCCCGGCGGAATCTGCCAGGTGGCGGCGCCGGTTCGCACAGTGATTTGCGGGCAATCCACGTCGGAGGTGCGCGTCGGCCCAGTGCCATAGGGCACATCGGCGCTTCCTTCGTAGATCTGTCCCGGTGCCTGTTGTCCGGGCGGAGGGGGATTCGACGAGAAAATATTGCCCATCGGACCCAGCACGCTCTCGACCGAAGCGCAGCCCGCGACCGCAAGGCCGACGAGCACTATGGCGAACCACGGCCGCAATGGCTTTACCCGCCGCCTCGATGAATGCCGCATGACAGCATTACCTCCCGCCCCACTGCCGGAATTTATAGCAGTCTCCTTCGCCGTGCGCGACCCGTTCAACGGGCGGTCGGCGTTATACCCAGGGGCCGCCCGACCAGTGTTACCAGAAGCCGGTCATCGGCGAGAAACCGCTTGGCGGCCCGCCGCACGTCCTCGGCGGTTACCGCCTCGACCAGGCCGTTGCGCCTGTCGATATAGTCGATGCCGAGATTTTCCAGCTGAATCTCAAGCAATTGGCCGGCGATCTTGCCCGACGTATCGAACCGCAGCGCATAGGAGCCGACCAGGAAGCTCTTGGCCTTGGCCAGCTCCTCTGCGGTCGGCCCTTCGGCGGCGATGCGTTTGATCTCTTCCGTGATGACCGCAAGCGATTCGGCCGCGCGGTCGTTCCGGGTGGATACGCTGCCCATGAACAGCCCAGCATGGTCGAGCGGCGCGAGATAAGAGTGGATCGAATAGGCCAGTCCGCGCTTTTCCCGAATCTCCCGATAAAGCCGGGAGGAAAAACTGCCGCCGCCGAGGATATGGTTCAGCACGAAGGCCGGGATGAAATCGGGATCGGAACGCTTGAGCCCGATGCCGCCGAAGGCAATCACCGTCTGTGGCACGTCGAGATCGATGACCTCGCGCGAGCCGAGCCCCTGCGGCGCCGCCTCGGCGATGAGCGCGAGCTTCGGCTCCGCGGGTAATGCGCCGAACGCCTTATCGATCAGCAGTGCGAGCGCGGCCGCGTCGATCGCGCCGACCACAGCGATCTTCAAGGTCGAGCGCGCCAGCACCTGGCCGACATAGCGCTTCAAATCCTCGACGTTGATTTTCGGCACCGAGTCGAGCGTGCCCTGCACCGGCCGCCCGTAAGGATGGTTGGGGAAGGCGCGGGCGAACCAGTGTCGCGACACGATATCGCCGGGGTTGGTCGATTGGCGCCGAAGCCCGGCGAGCAGGCCGGCGCGCACGCGTTCGACCGCGTCGGTATCGAAGCGCGGCGCGGTGAGCGCAAGCCGCAACAGCTCGAACGCCTCGTCGCGATTTTCCGAGAGCGTCCGGACCGAGCCGCGCAGCGTATCGCGGGCGGCATTGAAGCCGAGGCTGATGGCGCGCGCCTCCATGCGCTCATGGAATGCGCGTGCGTCGAGTTCGCCGGCGCCCTCGTCGAGCAGCGAGGCCGCGAAATTGGCGACACCGGGCTTATCCTCGGGATCCTGATTGGCGCCGCCTTTGATGCCGAACTGCAGCGACAGCATCGGCAGCGTGTCGTCGCGCACCAGCCAGGCTTCGATCCCGGCCGGCGTCACGATGCGTTCGATCTTGGCCGCGCGCGAGGCGTCGGGGGCGGCGGAAACCAGGGCTAGGCTCATGGTTGCGAGGACCAGGCGGCGGATCACGAGCGCTTCTCCGGCGCGGCCGGCGTCTTGATGAGATGACCGGTCACGGCGCGCCGTAGGTCGAGATAGTTCTTCGCCGCGCTGCGCACTTCTTCTGCGGTCACTGCACGGATGCGGTCGGGCCAGGTCTTCACGTGTTCGACGGAGAGGCCGACCATCAGCGTAGCGCCGTAGATGCGCGCGAGCGTCGCCTGGCTGTCCTGTGAATAGATCGTATCGGCGATCAGCCGGGTCTTGGTTCGCGCCAGCTCTTCATCGGTAACGCCGTTGGTCGCAACCTCAACGATAACGGCGTCGGCGGCTTTCTCCAGATCGTCGAGTGAAACTCCCGGACGCGGCGAGGCGTAAATGCCGAAGCTGGTCGCGTCGATCGCCGTGCCGTGGTACCAGGCACCGGCATTGGCGGCGATCGCCTTCTCGACCACGAGCGCCCGATAGAGCCGGCTGGTGGAGCCGTTGCCGAGAATCTGGCTCAGCACTTCGAGCGCCTCGCCTTCGCCCGGTTTGGCCGTGCGATACGACGGCACCAGATAGGAGCGGCTCAAGCTCGGCTGTGCCACGCGCGCGTCGGCGAGCACCACGCGCCGGTGCGCTAGCGGGTTCGGCTCGAGCGGCCGCATGCGCGGCTTGATCTGCGGATGCTGCGTGAGCTTGCCGTAGGTCTTGTCCGCGAGCGCCC
>DATBTC010000015.1:0-8333 GCA_036559465.1 Xanthobacteraceae bacterium | reverse complement strand
GGCCTCGACCGCGACGCGCTGATCAAGATCATCGGGGATTATGACGGCGTGGCCGTGCGCTCGGCGACCAAGATCACCGAGAAGGTGATTGCGGCGGCGCACTGCCTGAAGGTCATCGGCCGCGCCGGCATCGGCGTCGACAACATCGATGTCCCGGCCGCCACCGCCAAGGGCATCATCGTGATGAACACGCCGTTCGGCAATTCCATCACCACCGCCGAGCACGCCATCGCGCTGCTGTTCGCGCTGGCGCGCCAGATTCCGCAGGCTGATTTGTCCACCCAGGCCGGCAAATGGGAGAAGAATCGCTTCCTCGGCGTCGAACTCACCGCCAAGACGCTCGGCATCATCGGCTGCGGCAATATCGGCTCGATCGTCGCCGACCGAGCGCTCGGGCTGCAGATGAAGGTGATCGCCTACGATCCGTATCTTTCGCCGGAGCGTGCGCTCGATCTCGGCGTCGAGAAGGTGGACCTCGATACGCTGTTCGCGCGCGCCGATTTCATCTCGCTCCACACGCCGCTCACCGACAAGACTCGAAACATCATCAACGCCGCGAGCCTGGCCAAGACCCGCAAGGGCATCCGCATCATCAATTGCGCCCGCGGCGGGCTGGTCGATGAGCAGGCGCTGCGCGCCGCGCTCGATTCCGGCCACGTCGGCGGTGCCGCCTTCGATGTGTTCTCGACCGAGCCCGCGACGGCGAACCCCTTGTTCGGCCACCCGAATGTGGTGTGCACGCCGCATCTTGGCGCCGCCACCAACGAGGCGCAGGAAAACGTGGCGCTCCAGGTCGCGGAACAAATGGCCGACTACCTGTTGCGCGGCGCGATCTCGAACGCCGTGAACTTCCCCTCGATCACTGCCGAAGAAGCGCCGAAGCTGAAGCCCTTCATCGCACTTGCCGAAAAGCTCGGATCGTTCGTCGGCCAGCTCACCGAGACCGGCATCAAGTCGATCCGCATCTCCTACGAGGGCCAAGTCGCGCAGATGAATACGAAAGCGCTGACGTCGGCGGTGCTCGCCGGCATGCTCCGGCCCATGCTGCAGGACGTGAATTTCGTTTCCGCGCCGATCGTCACCAAAGAGCGCGGCATCGTGGTCGAGGAGACCACGCGCGAGGCCGAGGGCGATTACGACAGCCTGATCCGGCTCACCGTCATGACCGAGCGACAGGAGCGCATGGTCGCCGGCACCGTCTATGCCGACGGCCGCCCGCGCATCGTCAACATCAAGGGCATCCGCATGGACGCGGAATTCGGCCCCTCGATGATCTACATCACCAACCTCGACAAGCCGGGCTTCATCGGAAAATTCTCCATGACCTTGGGTGACGCCGGCATCAATATCGCCACCTTCCACGTCGGCCGCGAGGCGCCCGGTGGCAACGCCATCGCACTGATCGAGATCGACGGCGAATTGCCGCCTGCCGTGCTCGCCAAGGTCCAGGCGCTGCCGCAGGTGCAGCAGGCTAGGCCGCTCAGGTTTTGATTTCTTTCGGCTGTGCTTTCCGCGTCGCGATGGTGATGCCGGTTAGCACCAGCGTGTAGCCGACGCCGTGATAGACGTGCAGCCGCTCGCCGAGGAAGATGATGGCGAGCGTCGCCCCGAAGATTTGCGTGAGATAAAAAAGCGGCGCCGCCCGGTTCGCGCCGATGAGTTCCACCCCGCGAAAGAAGAAGAAATGCGCGAGCAGCGAGGGAAACACGATCATATAGAGCGTCGCGAGCACCGTGGTCCAATCGAGCTTCATCACGTAGCCCGTTGAAATCTCCAGCGCATAGACCGGGAGCAGGAGCACCGAGCCCCAGCCCATCGTGAGCGTGAGGAACGACAGCGGATGCATCTGCGGCTTCAGCCGCAACAGCACCGAATAGAGTGCGTAGGAGGCGAGTGCCGCGAGAATATAGATATCGCCGGGATTGAACCGCACCGCCAAGAGCGCCGTTAGATCGCCGCGGCATACGATCACCGCAACGCCTATGATGCAGATCGCCATCCCGAATAGCTGCCCCCGCGTCAGGCGTTCGCGGAATAACACGAGCGCCCAGAGCGCGATGAAGATCGGCGTGGTCGAGCCCAGCAGCAGCGCATTGATCGCTTCGGTGTATTGCAGCCCGTAATAAGTCAGCGTGTTGAACGCCGAAATGCTGATCAGCGACAGAATGGTAAGAATTCCGGCGTTCGCGCGAATCGTCTTCCAATCGGCGCGCAGGAACGGCCAGGCGAAGCCGATCACCAGTAGCGTCGCGCCGATCCAGCGGATGGTGCCGAGCGCCACCGGCGGCACATGCCCAGCCACGTAGCGGCCGACCACCAGGTTGCCCGACCAGAACAGCATGGTCAGCACCAGCAGGAGATAGGGCGCGTCGAACAGGCGCCGGCCGAGGCGGCTCAGGGCTGAGGGCATGAGGGGGAGTGGAGGGTGGAGTTTCGCGGTCTTAGAGATGCTGACGATGGCCGGGCTTTACCCGGCCATCGCTTCCTTACGTTGGCTGGCTTACGCCTGCTGGACTGCCGAGAGCACCCATTGGCCACCGCGTGTGCGCCGGAACGTCCACAGCTCGGTGGCCTCCTGCGGTTCGGAGCCGCCCTCGACCTGACGGCCGCTGGCGCGGTCCAAGGTGCGGTCAACCATCGAGTATCGCATTGCGACGGTCGCATAGTCGTCGCTGTCTTCGCGCCAAGCCTCGGCAAGGTCGCCCTGCAGCAGCTTTACATCGGAGATGTGGTTGATGACGCCGCGGCTGGAGTTCTTCGCCAATTCCTCGGAGTAGTAAGACAGCATCTCGGGTGTCATGTGTGTGCGTAGCGCGCCGAGATCCTCGGCTCCGTAGGCGGTCTGGACTTCGCCCAGGATCCGCTCGAGCGCGTCGAAATCCGCGGGCTTGATCTCGATCGGAATGTCGCTGACAGGCGCCGCCGATCCGCCAAGACCGCCGAAGTTCATCCGCGGTTCGTTCGGCGCGATATCGCGCAACGCCGGGCCGCCGGCGAAGGCCGATGCGGGCTGCGAGCGGCGCTGCCACCAGCGCCATGCAAGCATGGCGATCACGGCGACGATGCCAACTTGCAGGAGGAGGCCGAAGAAAGAGGCGATGCCGCCAAGTCCGCCCAGCAGCCCCTGGCCGAACAGCAGCCCGAGGAGACCAGCTCCCAGGAACCCGGCGGCGAGCCCGCCGAGCATGCCGGGCCGGTTGAAGAATCCGCCGGACGCGGCAGGCGTTGCCGGACGCGCCACCGGCTGAGTCATCGAGCGCTCGATCGGTTGGGCGGCCTTCGGCGCCGTTGCGGTCGGGGGCGGCGCCGAGAAAGTGCGGCTGCCGCGACTGCCTGCGCTAATTCTTGGTCTAGCGTCCGCCTCAGCTGCGACGAACGCGAGCGTAGCCACGATAGCCGCAAGCGCTACCAGCGTACGAAGACGGATAGAGAGCATGAAGTTTCCTCTCTGAGTTCGGGGGCGCATGGCCCAATAGATTTACGTATGTGGGTGAGGCCATGCTTATACAGGGTGTCGCTGCCCATGCATAATCCGGAAGGTCCAGTACGCCCAATAGGCTTCCCAGCTCGGTTCGCGGCGTGTCCCTTCAGGGGTCAGAAGCGGACTTCTGCTTAGGCTTGTCGCCCACCCGCACCAGCGACGAGCACGCGCATGGCGATGTTCCACGGATCGCGCACCAGGAATCCGTCCGCCACCGATTCGGTCGCGACCCCACCTGCCTGGAAGCGTTTGGCCGCTGCTTCTACGGCAGCCGCGTCCGGCAACTCGACAGAGAACTCCACGAGCCCAGCCGTGCCCTCAGGCGCGCGTAACGCATTGTGGCTGTGCCAGATATTGCAGCCGAGATGATGGTGATAGCCGCCGGCGGACATGAACAGCGCGCCTTGCCGGCCCGCGGTCCGCACCAAGCCGAACAGGTCGGCGTAATGATGATGCGCCTTGTCGATGTCGCCGACCTGCAGGTGCACGTGGCCCATCCGCGTTGCCGCGGGCACGGGCTTGTTCTCCGCACCGGGCGCGAGATCGAAGAGCAGGTTGCGCAGATCGAGCGGGATCGTCGCCATGCGCACTTCGCCGTTCTCCCAAGTCCACTCGGCGCGCGGCCGATCGCGGTAGACTTCGTTGCCGTTGCCGTCCGGGTCCCAGATATAGAGCGCCTCGCTGACCAGATGGTCCGAGGCGCCGAGCCGCACACGCGCAGCCGCGATGCGTGCGAGCACGGCGGCAAGCGCAGGGCGGTCGGGCACCAGAATCGCGAGATGATAGAGCCCGGTCGTCTCTTCGATGCGCGGCGCTATGCCGGGCTTCACGTTGAGGATCAGAAAGGGTTTACCGCCCGCACCGAGCACGAGGCGGTCCTTGCTCGGCTCGATCAGCTCCAGCCCGATAATGTCGCGGTACCAGGCAAGGGAACGTTCCGCCTCGGCGACGCGCAGCGTAACCGGTCCAACCTGCGTCGTGGCAGGCAATAGGCCCGCGGCTTTCGCCTTGGCAGGGCTGATTTGCTGATTCATGCCCCACACATCGGCCAGCCGGGCGCCTACTTCAAGGGGCCAGCCATGCAAGGCCGAGTGATCGCCTCTGCATAAACCCCATTATTGAACAGCCGTGTCCGCGCCTTGCCTCGCCCGGCGTGATTGGGTACCCATGACCGCACAGCCCCGGCTCGTGCCGGGGCTTTTGTGCGTTCGAGTCCCAGGCTCAAGGGAGTGCCCAAGGGAACGCACAAGGGAGCGCTTAGGTGCCGAACGTCGTAATCGTCGGCTCGCAATGGGGCGACGAAGGCAAAGGCAAGATCGTCGACTGGCTCAGCGAGCAGGCCGACGTGGTGGTCCGCTTCCAGGGCGGGCACAATGCCGGCCACACCCTGGTCATCGACGGCGCGACCTACAAGCTGAGCCTGCTGCCCTCGGGCGTGGTCAGGCCGGGCAAGCTCTCAGTCATCGGCAACGGCGTCGTCATCGATCCGCACGCGCTCGCGGCCGAGATCGATCGCCTGGCGGGGCAGGGCGTTGTCGTCTCGCCGAAAAATCTTCGCATCGCCGACATCGCCCCGTTGATTCTCTCGCTGCATCGCGAACTCGACAAGGTGCGCGAGAGTTCCGGTTCGGGAACGCGTATCGGAACCACCGGCCGCGGCATCGGCCCGGCCTACGAGGACAAGGTCGGCCGCCGCGCAATCCGGCTCATCGATCTCTCCGAGCCGGAAGCGCTCGACGCCAAGATCGGGCGGCTGCTGGCGCATCATAATCCGCTGCGGCGTGGCTTCGGGCTTCCGGAGGTGACGGTCGCGGCGATGCGTGAGGAGCTGCTCTCGGCCGCGCCACGCGTGCTGCCCTTCATGGACCGCGTCTCCGAGCTGCTCGATGGGCGCCGCCGCGCCGGCAAGCGCATCCTGTTTGAAGGCGCCCAGGGTGCGCTGCTCGATATCGACCACGGTACCTATCCGTTTGTGACCTCGTCCAACACCGTCGCGGCCCAGGCCGCGATCGGTTCGGGTCTCGGTCCGCGCGCCATCGACTACGTGCTCGGCATCACCAAGGCCTATACGACTCGCGTGGGCGAAGGACCATTCCCGACCGAGCTCAAGGACGCTACCGGCAAGCTGCTGGGCGAGCGCGGCAAGGAATTCGGCACCGTTACCGGCCGTCCGCGCCGCTGCGGCTGGTTCGATGCCGCGATCGTGCGTCAGAGCGTGCGCACCGCCGGTATCGACGGCATCGCGCTGACCAAGCTCGACGTGCTCGATGGGCTGGACCCGATCAAGATTTGCGTCGGCTACCGCCTGGACGGCAAGGCGCTCGACTATCTGCCGGCCAGCGCCAGCACCCAGGCCCGGCTTGAGCCGGTCTATGAGAGTATCGAGGGTTGGAAAGCCTCGACCCACGGCGCCCGTTCCTGGGCACAACTCCCGGCAGCTGCTGTAAAGTATGTCAGGCGAATCGAGGAATTGATCGGCTGCCCGGTGGCGGCCCTATCCACCAGCCCCGAGCGGGAAGACACGATTCTTGTCCTAAATCCGTTCCAATCTTAAAGGAGTGAGTCGTCGGATTCGCGAAACGGACGACAGCACCGATGCCCGACTATTACCCCCTGTTGACGCGCGCCGTTTCCGGCCTCGAGCGCAATACGCGCGAGGCCCGGCTGGCCGTATTCGACCGTGCTCGCCAGGCGCTGCTGAAGCAGCTCAAGGGGGTCAGTCCGCCGCTCGCGGAGGCCGAGATCACGCGCGAGCGGCTGGTGCTCGAAGAGGCGATCAAGAGGATCGAGAGCGAGGCCGCGCAGAAAGAGGCACAAGCCTCGCGCACTCCGCCCCCGCCGCGAGAGCCGCCGCGTTCCCCGGTCACTGCACGCCCGGCGGTTCCGCCGCGGCCGCCGGTACGTACGCCAACGCCGTCGCGCGACCGCGCTCCGGGCGAAGGTGCGAAGCCCTCTGCCTACTCTGCAGTTAAAGCGGCTGCGGACGAAAACGTTGAATCCTCCGCCCCTGTCGATCTCGACCACGCGCCGGCTGGCGGAGCGAAGCCGGTCAAGTCCGCCGAACCCGCTGCTCCAGCGCAAGGACCGCGTCCGTTCCGCCCCGGCGCCGGCAGGTTCATGCGCGACGGCGAGCGGCGCGCGCTCCAGGCCAAGCTCCTGGTGGGAGGGCTGGTCGCGCTCCTGATCGTGCTCGCTGTCGGTCTCGGCTACATTCAGCGCGAACGCATTTTCGCATTCTTCGGTGGTGGAACGGCTCCGGGCGTGGCGACCGACGGCAAGGTTGCCGACCGGGTCGGGGCGGGGCCGCAGGCAACACCGGCGCCGGGACCGGCACCCGGTCCGGGTACCGTGTCGCCGGTCGGCCAACGCGCGGTGCTCTACGAGGAGAATCCCACAACCGGGCAGCAACAGCAGCAGGTCCAGACCTTCGTCGGCACTGCGGTCTGGCGCACCGAGACGCTCAGCCCCGGACCCGGCCGCCCGCCCGAAATCGGCGTCCGGGTCGACATCGACATTCCCGACCGGCGGCTATCGGCGGTCATGACGATCCGCCGCAATCCCGACGCCAATCTTCCGGCCAGCCATACGATCGAGATTCAGTTCAATACGCCGAACGATCCCTTCGGCGGCGTCGCCAACATGCCGGGCGTGCGGCTGAAGACTTCCGAGACGGCCCAGGGCGCGCCGCTCGCGGCGCTCGTGGTGCGCGTGACGCCGGGCTTTTTCCTGGTCGGTCTGTCCGCGGTCGACGCGGATCGCGAGCAGAACATCCAGTTCCTGCGCGAGCGGACCTGGTTCGATATTCCCTTCGTCTACAATAATGGCCGTCGTGCGGTGCTGGCGTTCGAGAAGGGCACGCCCGGCGAGCGCGCGCTTAACGAAGCGCTGGCCAGCTGGCGGCAGTGATAGGCGCGCCCATTCCCCGGCCGCGCCGCGCAACGCGCGACGAGAGTCGGGGTCCAGAGCCACAACGACAGTAGGAGCGAATTTCCCCTGGGTCCCGGCTCGCGCTCGCGCACCACTGCGCGCTCGCTTGGCCGGGAAACGGAACGGCGCAGATCAGTGCGCCGGGATCTGCTTCGGCGTCTCGATGTCGTGCATCTTCGACATCACCGCCTGCTGCACTTTCTCGAAGGCGCGCACTTCGATCTGGCGCACGCGCTCGCGCGAGACGCCGAATTCGACGGCAAGCTCTTCGAGCGTAACCGGCTCCTCGGCGAGCCTGCGCGCTTCGAAAATGCGCCGCTCCCGCTCGTTGAGCACCGAGAGCGCGGACTTCAGCGCATCGCGGCGGTTGTCGAGCTCCTCGCCTTCGGCGAGCGTGGTTTCCTGGTTGGCGCGGTCGTCGACTAGCCAGTCTTGCCATTCGCCGGCCTCCGCGTCGGCCCGGATCGGCGCGTTGAGCGACGCGTCGCCGGAAAGCCGGCGGTTCATGTCGATCACTTCCTTCTCGGTGACGTTGAGCCGCTCGGCGATCTGCTTGAGATGCTCGGGCTTGAGGTCGCCCTCTTCGAGTGCGGAAATGCGGCTCTTGGTCTTGCGCAGGTTGAAGAACAGCCGCTTCTGCGCGGCTGTGGTGCCCATTTTCACCAGCGACCACGAGCGCAGGATGTATTCCTGGATCGAAGCGCGGATCCACCACATGGCGTAGGTGGCCAGGCGGAAGCCCTTGTCGGGATCGAATTTCTTCACCGCCTGCATGAGGCCGACATTGCCTTCGGAGATGACTTCGCCGATCGGCAGGCCGTAGCCGCGATAGCCCATGGCGATCTTGGCGACGAGGCGGAGGTGACTGGTGACGAGCTTGTGCGCGGCGTGCGTGTCGCCGTGTTCCTGCCAGCTCTTGGCCAGC
>DATBTC010000014.1:0-2262 GCA_036559465.1 Xanthobacteraceae bacterium | reverse complement strand
GGTCTTCTATGTGGTCACCCGCTGGATTGCGGTACACTTGTCGGCCCGCCGCGGGCAGCAAGAGCCTTCCAAGCGCCCCACGAAAGCTGACGGCCGCAAATGACTATGAAGTTCGGATTCGGGCAGCCGCTCACGCGCAAGGAAGACGACGCGCTCCTGCGCGGTGCAGGGCGCTATATCGCCGATGTTGAGCCGGCAGCCGGCTTGCACGCGGTCGTAGTGCGCTCGCCGCATGCCCATGCCCGGTTCCGGATCGGCGATCTTGGCCGCGTGCGGGCGATGCCGGGCGTTCGCCTGGTGCTGACCGCAGCCGACATCGGCCATCTCGGGCCCTTGCCGACGCCGGGCGTGCTGCCCGACGTCGAGATCAAGATCCCGACGCATCCGGTCCTCGCGCGCGATGTCGCGCGCTATGTGGGAGATTCCGTCGCCTTCGTCGTCGCCGACACGCTTGCCGCCGCGAAAGATGCCGCCGAGGCGGTCACGATCGACTGGCAGCCATTGCCGCACGTCACCGGCGCCATCGCGGCGCTGAAGAAAAGCGCGCCACAGGTCTGGGCAGACCGGCCCGGCAATCTCGCCTTCGAGGTCGCCGTCGGCGACGCGGCCGCTACGAAAGACGCCTTTGCAAAAGCCGCAAAGGTCGTCGAGCTCACCATCGTCAACCAGCGGCTGGTGACCAATTATCTCGACACCCGGGGCGTGGTCGCCGAGTACGACGGCAACCGTTACACGCTTACGCTCGGCAGCCAGGGCAGCCACATCATTCGCGACATCATCGCCGGCGACGTGATGAAGCTGCCGCCGGAGAAGATGCGCGTCGTCACGCCCGATGTCGGCGGCGGCTTCGGCACCAAGCTGTTTCCCTATCGCGAATACGCGCTCGCCGCCGTCGCCGCCGAGCGCCTGCGCAAGCCGGTCAAATGGGTCTGCGAGCGCTCCGAGCATTTTCTTGCCGACAGCCACGGCCGCGACAATATTTCGACAGCCCGGCTGGCGGTAGACGACAAGGGCCGTTTCCTCGCGCTCGAGCTCGATATCGTCGCCGACATGGGCGCCTATTTGTCGGCCTATGCGCCTTACATTCCCTGGCTCGGCGTCGGCATGGCGACCGGGCCTTACGACATCCCGGTTGCGCATGTGCGCCTGCGCTCGGTCTACACCAACACGGTGCCGGTCGATGCCTATCGCGGCGCGGGGCGGCCGGAAGCCTCTTATCTCATCGAGCGCGCGGTCGATGCCGTTGCGCATGATCTCGACATCGCGCCTGATGCGCTCCGCCGCCGCAACCTGATCAAGCCGAAGGCGCTGCCTTACAAGACGCCGACCGGCAAGGTTTACGATTCTGGCGACTTCGCCGGCACGCTGGCGCGCGCGCAGGAGCTTGCCGACTGGGACGGCTTCAACAAGCGTGCGGCGCAGTCGCGGCGCGCCGGGCGGCTGCGCGGCATCGGCATCGCGACTTATGTCGAGGCCTGCGGCAACAACGGGCCCGAGACGGCGACGCTGACACTCGACCGCGACGGTGGTGTCACGCTGCTGATCGGTTCGCAGTCGACCGGGCAGGGGCATGCGACCTCTTACGCGCAACTGATCGCGGAGCGGCTCGGCCTTCCGCCGGAGCGCGTGCGCATGGTGCAGGGCGACACCGATCGCATCAAGAATGGCGCCGGCACCGGCGGCTCGAGCTCAATTCCAGTCGGCGGCGTGTCCGTCGACCGCGCCGCCAAGACGCTGGGCGAGCAGCTCAAGGACATTGCGTCCAATGCGCTGGAAGCGAGCGTGAGCGATCTCGAGATCGCGGATGGTGCCGTGCGCGTGGCTGGAACCGATCGTGCTATTTCGTTTGCCGATCTCGCCGCGCATCCGAGCGCGTCGCCCGAGAAGCTGCGGGCGGCGGAACAATTCAGCGTCGAGCCGCCGACTTATCCGAATGGCACGCACATCGCCGAGGTCGAGATCGATCCTGATACCGGTGCGACGGCGATCCTGAACTACGTCGTGGTCGATGATTTCGGCGCCACGCTTAATCCGCTGCTGCTCGCCGGCCAGGTGCATGGCGGCGCGGTGCAGGGCATCGGCCAGGCGCTGATGGAGAGCACCGTCTACGATCCGGCCTCTGGCCAGCTGCTCAGCGCGAGCTTCATGGACTATGCGATGCCGCGCGCGGGCGACGCGCCGGACTTCGTGTTCGAGACCCGCAACGTTCCCTGCAAGACCAACCCGCTTGGCGTGAAGGGAGCGGGCGAGGCCGGCGCGATC
>DATBTC010000013.1:0-11074 GCA_036559465.1 Xanthobacteraceae bacterium | reverse complement strand
CGGACCACGCGCTCGACCTCCTGGTCGGAGACGAACGGCCCGTGCACGCGGCCGATGCGGCCACCGCCCACCATATAGAGCATGTCGCCCTGGCCGAGCAGCTGCTCGGCGCCCTGCTCGTTCAAGATCGTGCGGCTGTCGATCTTGGAGGTGACCTGGAACGAAACGCGGGTCGGGAAATTCGCCTTGATGGTGCCGGTGATGACGTCGACCGACGGACGCTGCGTCGCCATGACGAGGTGAATGCCGGCGGCACGCGCCATTTGCGCGAGCCGCTGGATCGCGCCCTCGATATCCTTGCCGGCGACCATCATCAGGTCGGCCATCTCGTCGACCACGACCACGATGAAGGGCAGCGGTGAGAGATCCATCTCCTCTTTCTCGTAGATCGCTTCGCCGGTCTGCCGGTCGAAGCCGGTCTGCACGGTGCGAACGATCTGCTCGCCGCGCGCGGCGGCCTCAGCGACGCGGATATTGAAGCCCTCGATGTTCCTGACGCCGAGCTTGGACATGCTTTTGTAGCGCTCCTCCATTTCACGCACCGCCCACTTGAGCGCCACCACCGCCTTGCGCGGGTCGGTGACGACCGGGGTCAGCAGATGCGGGATGCCCTCATAGACCGAAAGCTCGAGCATTTTCGGATCGACGAGGATGAGGCGGCATTCTTCCGGCTTCATCCGGTAGAGCAGCGACAGAATCATGGTGTTGATCGCCACCGACTTGCCCGAACCGGTGGTGCCGGCGATCAGCAAGTGCGGCATGCGCGCCAGATCGACGATCACCGGATCGCCGCCGATGGTCTTGCCGAGGCAGAGTGGCAGCTTGTGCACGCCGCCGGTGAGCTCCTCGGAGCCGAGCAGCTCGCGCAGCATCACGCGTTCGCGTTTCGGATTGGGCAGCTCGATGCCGATGGCGTTTCGGCCGGGCACCACCGCGACGCGGCAGGCGACCGCGCTCATCGAGCGGGCGATGTCGTCGGACAGCCCGATCACGCGCGAAGACTTGATGCCGGGCGCGGGCTCGAGCTCATAGAGCGTAACCACCGGGCCCGGGTGCGCGTTGACGATCTCGCCCTTGACGCCGAAATCGTCGAGCACGCTTTCCAGGATGCGGGCATTCTCCGAAAGCGCCGAAGATGAAAGTGTGGGCGCACGTTCGCGACCGGGTGCGGTCAAGAGTTCGAGCGAGGGAAATTCATAGCCACCGGAGCGGCGCGGCCGCGGTTTGCGGCGGCGCTCAGCGGCGCGCGGACCTGTGCGGCGGGGGGCCAATCCCTCTTCTTCGTCCGGCGCGTCTTCGTCGCTGACGAAACCGGGTTCGTGGCGGCGCAGAGGCGCCTCCTCGGGGTGACCCAGAATCTGGCGCACGGCCGAGCGGACGGCTTTTTGCCGGGCACGGCGGTGGAACAAGCGCGCCTTCAGCACAAAAAAACTGTGGGTGAAGGCGCCGAGCCAAGCAGAAGGACTCCAGCCCAAGCGTTGGGTGGCCTCGCCGTCCTCGTTTTCCGGCTCCTCGTCGGCTTCATATTCGCGATTGAACCCGAAGCCGATGGAGATGCTGAGCGCGGCGAGCGCGGACAATCCGAAAATCAGGCCGGGCACGATGCGGCCCCAGCCGGCGACAAGATCGCCGAACACACGCTCGACGACACGCACAATGGCGTCGCCGGCCACGCCGCCAAGCCCGCTGGAGAGCGGCCAGGAGGCGGTCGGGGCGATGCAAGCAGCAAAGCCAGCGGCGAGCACGATGCCGAGCGCAAAAGCAGGAATACGCACGCGCAGCCGCCCCGGCGTCCGGTGTGTCATGATCCACCAGCCCCAGATCGCCAACGGCAGCACGACGGCGAGGCTGGCTGCGCCCAGCATCTGCAACATGAAATCGGCGAATGCCGCGCCGGGCCGGCCGAGCAGATTGTGCACCGGCCGGTCGGCGGCGTGGCTCATGCTCGGATCGGCGGCAGACCAGGTGGCGAGCGCGATCGCCGCAAGTGCTGCCAGGAGTATGATCGCAAGGCCGCAGAGTTCGAGCAGGCGCCGGCGCACGATGCCCATCAGATACTCGGGCAGCCAGTCCATCAAACGGTACGAGGTGGTACGCATCTTTTTACTCTTTTCAGCCGAGGCATTCATGGAGGCGCACGAACGGCGCGATCGCCTACCTGTCCGAAGGCGGACCTTAGGAAGCGGCTGGTTAAGGGCCGATTAACCATCGGCAACCGGTACCCGCGAAAGAAACAGGACCCCGGTTTTGGCCGGGGCCCTGGGCACTTGCAGATCGGCGGGGAGGAGACGCCGATCAGCTGTAGGCGCGTTCGCCGTGGTCGGTGATATCGAGGCCCTCGCGCTCCTTGTCGACCGGGACGCGCAGACCGACGATCAAATCGACGATCTTATAGAGTATCGCCGAGACGATGCCCGACCACAGCAACGTGATGATCACCGCCTTGAGCTGAGAGATCATCTGCGCGCTGAAGTCGTAATCGGCGACCTTGTTGATGGCATAGTCGAATACGCCGGTGCCGCCGAGCGCGGGATTGACCAGGATTCCGGTCAAGATTGCGCCGACGATGCCGCCGATGCAGTGGACGCCGAATACGTCGAGCGCGTCGTCGTAGCCGAGCGCGTTCTTTATCGTGGTGCAGAAGAAGTAGCACACTACGCCGGCGATGAAGCCGAGGATGAGCGCGCCCATTGGTCCGGCGAAACCAGATGCCGGTGTGACCGCTACCAGGCCGGCGATGGCGCCGGACGCGATGCCGAGGAGACTCGGCTTGCCCTTGGCGATCCACTCGATGATCATCCAACCCAGTGCCGCGGTTGCCGTTGCGATGAAGGTGTTGGTCATCGCGATGACTGCGCCGCCAGCCGCTTCGAGATTCGAGCCGGCGTTGAAGCCGAACCAGCCGAACCACAAAAGCATTGCGCCGGTGAAGGTGAGCGGCAGCGAGTGGGGCGGCATCAGATCCTTGCCGTGGCCGACGCGCTTGCCGACCATGATGGCGCCGACGAGGCCGGCGATACCCGCGTTGATATGCACCACCGTGCCGCCGGCGAAGTCGATGGCGCCGGCCTTGAACAGGTAACCCGCATCGGCAAGCACCGCGTCGAGGGCTTCCTGCGCTTTGGCCTTGGCCGCCGCGTCAGCGCCGGCTGCCGCTACCGCCTTGGCGGCGTCGGCGATGGCGTCGGGGCCGGCCCAGTACCAGACCATGTGCGCGATCGGGAAATAGACGAAAGTGATCCAGAGCGGGATGAAGATCACGAGCGCGGAGAACTTCATGCGTTCGGCGAAAGCGCCGACGATGAGGGCCGCGGTGATCGCCGCGAACGTCATTTGGAAGACGACGAACACCGGCTCGGGAATGGCGACGCCGACCGAGAAGGTCGCGGCCGGCGTATCGGCGGCGATGCCGGCCATGAAGGCCTTGGAGAGGCCGCCGATGAAGTCGCCGCCACCGGTGAAGGTCAGACTGTAGCCATAGAGCATCCAGATCGTGAACACGATGCACACGGTGTAGGTGACGTGCATCAGAACCGAGAGCGAGTTCTTGGCGCGCACCATGCCGGCGTAAAACAGCGCCAGCCCGGGAACCGTCATCGCCAGGACGAGGACCGTTGCGGTCATCATCCAGGCGGTGTCGCCCTTGTTGATGGTCGGCGCGGCGAGCGCCGGACCTGCGGTGCAAATCGCCGCGAGGAGCGCGGGAATTCCCGCGCGAAGCCATGTCTTCGACGTCATGGGAGAGATCTCCGTCACATCGTGTTGGGTTTCAGAGCGCGTCGGCATCGGTTTCACCGGTGCGGATGCGCACTGCGTTTTCGATCGGGTAGACGAAAATCTTCCCGTCGCCGATCTGGCCGGTCTTGGCAGCTCCGGTGATCGCATCGATCACCTTCTTCACCTGATTGGAGGCGACAGCGACCTCAACCTTGATCTTCGGCAGGAAGTTCACGGCGTATTCGGCGCCGCGATAGATTTCCGTATGCCCTTTCTGGCGGCCGTAACCCTTGACTTCGGTGACGGTCAGTCCGTGGACGCCAATGCCGGTGAGGGCATCGCGCACCTCCTCCAGCTTGAACGGCTTGATGATGGCCATGACGATCTTCATGTGGTTCCTGTCCCCGTTTCTCAGCCCCTGGGCGGGTACGCCGGAAAGCAAGTTCAAGCTCCGTGCCAAGGCCACGCGGGCCCTTGCAAAGCTTGGATTCCGGGGCGGAATCATCCCGTCCAGCGGCCGCTGCCATGGCGGCACGCACGCATAACAACGCGCCAGCGCTGCCTGAAAAATGGGCGGTCTAGCCGGGCTGAAAAACAATCGCGCGCCCCTTTGGGGGGGCGCGCGTCAGTTCTGGACGGATACCTGAAGCGAGGCTAACTCACTGCACCGCTTCGCCGTGCTGGGTGATGTCGAGGCCAATGCGCTCGGCCTCGTCGCTGACGCGCAGGCCAACGAGGGCGCCGATCACTTTCAGCAGGATCCACGTCACGACACCGGACCAGACGATGGTCGCCCCGATTCCGACGAGCTGGATATAGACCTGCCCGGCATTGCCTTCGATCAGGCCGGGCGAGCCGCCCGGCGTCTCGGCGGTCGCCGACAGCGCGCCGACCGCGAACACGCCGGTGAGCAGGGTGCCGATTATGCCGCCGATGCCGTGGATGCCGAACACGTCGAGCGAGTCGTCGTAGCCCAGGCGCTTCTTGAGACTGGTGCAAGCCCAGAAGCAGATCAGTCCGGCAAGCAGGCCGATCACCACCGCGTGCCAGGGCAAAACGAAGCCCGAAGCCGGCGTGATGGTGCCCAGCCCTGCGATGACGCCGGAAATCATCCCGAGCACCGAGGGTTTCCCGCGCGTCGCCCATTCGGCAAACATCCAGGCGAGCGCGCCGGCGCAGGCGGCGAGGTGCGTGACCAGAATCGCCATGGTGGCGCGCGAGCCGGAGCCGAGCGCCGAGCCGCCGTTGAAGCCGAACCAGCCGACCCACAAGAGCGCGGTGCCGACGACCGCCAAGGTGAGGTCGTGGGGCGAGAGGTTCTCGTGCGGATAGCCGCGGCGCGCGCCGAGTACGAGGGCCGCGACGAAGCCGGCGATGCCCGCATTGATGTGCACGACCGTGCCACCGGCGAAGTCGAGTAGGCCCATGGCGCCGAGCCAGCCGCCGCCCCAGACCCAGTGCGCGATCGGCACATAGACGAACAGAATCCAGAGAATGCAGAACCAGAGGAAAGCAGAGAACTTCATCCGGTCGGCAACCGCGCCGGCGACGAGGGCGACGGTGATGATGGCAAAGGTCGCCTGGTAGAACATGAAGAGCGATTCCGGGATCGTCTTGGCCAGGGCGCTGACCGAATCCAGGCCCATGCCCATGAGCAACAGGCGATCGAGCGAGCCGATCCAGGGGCCGTCGCCGGTGAAGGCGAGGCTGTAGCCGATGACCGCCCACAGCAGCGAGACGACGAGAACGGCCGCCAGACTTTGCGCCATGGTGCCGAGCATGTTTTTCTTACGCACCATGCCGGCATAGAAAAGCGCGAGGCCGGGAATGGTCATCATCAGCACGAGTGCGGATGCGACGATCATCCAGGCGGTATCGGCGGCATCGATCTTAGGCGCCGGAGCTTGAGCGAGCGCGGGCGTGGCGACGAGCATCGCCAAGACCGCAAGCATAGAGACCGGGAGCAAGGATACGGCCGGGCGCGATGACGCTGGTTTCTTCATGGTGTTCCCCCCTTAAATCTCGAGCGCGCCCTCAGAGGGCGTTTGCGTCGGTTTCGCCGGTGCGAATGCGCACGGCGCTTTCGATATTGGTGACGAAAATCTTGCCGTCGCCGATCTGGCCGGTCTTGGCGGCGCCGACGATGGCGTCGATCACCTTGTTCACCCGGTCGTCGGGTACGCCAACCTCGACGCGAATTTTCGGGAGGAAGTTCACGGCGTACTCGGCGCCGCGATAAATCTCGGTGTGGCCCTTCTGGCGGCCGTAGCCCTTGACCTCGGTGATGGTCATGCCGTGCACGCCGATCGCGGTCAGCGCGTCGCGCACTTCCTCGAGCTTGAAGGGTTTGATGATCGCGATGACGAGCTTCATGGAACGGATCCCCCGGCAAGGGAGCCCTGTGGCTCCGGAACGCGAACCTCTGGAAGAAAGGCCCGGGCCCAACCCGGCAAGCGCCGGGTGAACCATCGCCTAGGATATCGACATTCTGACCGAAGATTAAGCGGCCGAGCCGGGCAGACTCGCGGAATCGAGCCAAAATTGTGGGCAAATGCCCGGGATACGGGCGATTATTCGCTCGGGGTCCCGGGCGTGTCCCGCCGCTTCCGGATCAGGCCTTCCTGCGCCACCGAGGCCACGAGCTTGCCATCGCGCGAGAAAATGAGGCCGCGAGATAGCCCGCGGGCGCCGATCGCGTTCGGCGAATCCTGGGCATAGAGCAGCCAGTCGTCGGCGCGGAACGGTCGATGGATCCAGAGCGCGTGGTCGAGGCTGGCGGCCTGGATCGAGCGCGAAAAAACCGAGCGGCCGTGTGGGATCAGCGCCGAATCCAGTAGTGTCATGTCGCTGGCATACGCCAGCACGCACTGATGGATGGTGGGATCGTCGGGAAGCTTTTCGGTGGCGCGGATCCAGACATTGAAGCGCGGCTCGCGGTAGTCGCGCGAGAAATAGCGTTGGAATTCGACCGGCCGGAGCTCGATCGGGCGCTCGCGCTCGTAATATTTTCGCACCGGGTCAGGCAGGCTCGGCAAGATCTTCTCCCGGAAATCCTGCTCGCTCGGCAGTTCCTCGGGCATCGGTACTTTCGGCATTTCGGCCTGATGCTCGTAGCCCTCTTCCAGGCGCTGGAACGACACGCCCATAGAATAGATCGCCTTGCCGTGCTGGATCGCCTTGACCCAGCGGGTGGTGAAACTTTTACCGTCGCGGATGCGATCGACCTCGTAGACGATCGGGATCGAGGGATCACCCGGCAGCAAAAAATAAGCATGCAGCGAGTGGACCTGGCGGTCCTCGACGGTGCGCAACGCTGCGACCAGCGCCTGGCCGATCACTTGGCCGCCGAACACGCGCTGCCAGCCGGATTGCGGGCTCCTGCCGCGAAACAGGTTCACTTCCAATTGCTCAAGATCGAGAATCTCGAGCAGCGATTTCACGGCGCTCGTCATGGGAAACCCCGCAGTATCGGGCAGGGATGCAGGTCCGGCCGCTGGGCGTCAAGGGCCGGACCGGGCGCGGCCCGGCGTGCTATCTGGTGGCCTCCAGGATCGGGCCAAAGCCGATGAGCACGCGCGTCGAGATCGTCATCGCCGGTGCCGGGGTCGCGGGACTTGCGCTCGCGGCGGCGCTGGCGCGTGCACTCGGGCCCGGCTTCGGGATTGCAGTTTGCGATCCGGCGCTTTCGAGTCCGCCGCCTGCGGATGATCGGGTGTCGGCGATCGCCGCCGGCGCGCGGCGACTCCTGCAATCGGTCGGCGCGTGGCAGCGGCTCAACGAGGCGCAGCCGATCCGCGAAATGTCGATCACCGACAGTCGGCTCGAGGACGTGGTGCGGCCGGAGTTTCTCGGCTTCGACGGCGAAGTCGCCGACGGCGAGCCGTTCGCGCACATGGTCGAGAACAGCGCGCTTATTCGCGCGTTGCGCGAGGTGGCGGTCGAGACCGGAGTAAGACTCTTGCCGGTCTCGGTCGAGAGCTTCGAGGCCAGAAGCGATGCAGTCGGCGTAACGCTTTCGGACGCAACGCGTCTTTCCGCTCGCCTGCTGGTCGCCGCCGACGGGGCGCGCTCGAAACTGCGCGGGGTTGCCGGAATCGCTACGGTTTCATGGACTTATGGGCAAGCGGGGATCGTCGCCACCATCGGGCACGAGCGCGAGCATGGCGGCCGCGCCGAAGAACATTTCCTTCCCGGCGGACCGTTCGCGGTCCTGCCGCTTACGGGAAAGCGCTCGTCGATCGTCTGGACCGAACCGGCCGAGGAAGCCGAGCGGCTGATCCAACTTCCGGATTCGGTCTTTCACAATGAGTTGGAGCGGCGCTTCGGGCTCAAGCTCGGCGAGATCGAGGTCGTATCGAAGCCGGCCGCGCACAAGCTCGAATTCTCTATGGCGCGGCGCTTCATCGCCGACCGATTTGCGCTCCTGGGCGACGCTGCGCATGTGATCCATCCGATCGCGGGGCAGGGACTTAATCTCGGGCTGCGCGACGCAGCGGCGCTGGCCGAATGCATCGCCGACGCGGCCCGGCTTGGGCTCGATCCGGGCGCGCCCGAGGCGCTTACGCGCTACGAGCGCTGGCGGCGCTTCGATACTCTATCCATGGGGATCGCCACCGACGGGCTGAACCGGCTGTTCTCCAATCGCTCCGATATGCTGCGCTTCGCCCGCGACATGGGGCTCGGGATCGTGGACCGGGTGCCGGTATTGAAGGATTTTTTCATAGGCGAGGCGGCGGGACTGACCGGCGAAGTGCCGAAACTGCTGCGCGGCGAGGCGCTTTAGGGCGCGACCGCGCGGATGAATTCGAAAAGCTTCGGTGCAAGGCCCGGGTCGAGCGGCAAGTACGGATTTGCATAGGCTGCCAGATTCGCCGCCCGCTCAGCGGCAACCTTCTTCAAGATGTGGTTGGCTTCCGGAAGCCGCAGAATGATGGCATCCGTGCGTGCGTTTGCCAGCGCCGCGAAGTCCGCCTCGCCGATTTGCAAATCGCGCCCGGCGTGAACGAGCAGTACTGGCAGCTTGAGCTTGCCGAGTTCGGCGGCGGGATCGAGCGGCAATACGGACGCGAGATAGGGCTGGACCGACGGCCGGAACAGCGCGGCAAGCGGAGCCGGCACGTTATCGACGCGCTCGCCGGCGATCAACTGATCAAGGATGCGGAGTGCATCCGCGCGCGCGGTCGCCGGTATCGGCGCTGCGAGAAGCTGCTCGCGTAGCGTGACGCCGATCGGTCGGCCGAGCGAGGCGAGCAGCACGAGCCCTTTGACCGGCGCGCGGCTGGCAGCGCGGATGGCGACGAGGCCGCCTTCGCTATGGCCGGCGAGCACGAGGCCGGTGACGTCGGCGCGGCCGACCAGATCGCGTGCAGCCGCCGCCGCATCGTCGACGTAGTGATCGAAGCGCAGATCCTCCTCTCGGGTCATCTTTGCTTGGCTGCCGCCGATGCCGCGCTTGTCGTAGCGCAGCGAGCGGAGGCCGCCGGCGGCGAGGGCGTGGGCGAGCATGCGATAGGTGTCGGCGCGGATGCCGCCTGGATTATTGCCGTCGCGGTCGGTCGGGCCGGAGCCGGCGATGATCAGCACGGCAGGGCCGCGGGTCTGCTCGCGCGGCGCCGTATAGGTGCCCGCGAGGCCTTCCAGCGACCAGGGCTGTTCGATCACGTTTTTCTCTTGTGCCTCGGCGAAGCGGCCGAGAACGGCGCCGAGCGCCACGCCCGATGCCGAAGCGAGGATCGCGCGGCGGGTCCGCACGCTCAGCGCTTCAGCTCGTTCTCATCGAGCTTGCGGGCCTCGTCGGGCAACATGATCGGGATGCCGTCGCGGATCGGATAGGCAAGCTTGGCCGCGCGCGAGATCAGCTCCTGCTTCTCCCGGTCATATTCGAGCGCGCTCTTGGTCAGCGGGCAGACCAGGATTTCCAAGAGCTTCGGATCGATGTTGCCGGTCGGGCGGTCGGCCATGGCGCGTCTCCTGACGACTGGTTTCTAGCAGGGGCCCAAGGCCCGGTCACTGCAGCGGCGTTTCCGAGCCGTCACGCTGGGCGAGCGCCATTTCGGTGACGGCGATCAGGGTCTCGGCGCGGGTCTTGAGGTCCGGCGCTTCCAGGAGCGCCTGTTTCTCGCGCGCACCGTAGGGCGACATCATCGAGAGGCCATTGACCAGCGCCTCGGTCGGCGCGTTCTTGATATCGCTCCAGTCGGCCCCCATGCGATTGGCCTCCAGGTACGCCTTCAAAGTGCGCATGAGGGCAGGCCGATCGACTGCTTCCTCGCCGTGTTGCGGAACGAAGTCGCCGGCGAAGGGCGCAAAGTCCACGCGGCATTGGCGGTAGGCCGTCGTCGCCGCCAGTTCCTCAAGAATGCGGAAGCGTGCGATGCCGGTCAGCGTAATGAGATAGCGCCCGTCGCCGGATTCGGCGAGCTGGGTGATGCGTCCGGCACAGCCGACCTTGAAGAGCGCAGGCTGCGCGGCGGAAGCTTCCTTGCTCTCGTCGGGCTGAATCATGCCGACCAGGCGCTCCGCCTTCATCGCGTCCTCGATCATGGCGAGATAGCGCGGCTCGAAAATATTGAGCGGCAGCTCGCCACGCGGCAGCAGGAGCGCGCCGGCAAGCGGAAACACCGGAATTTTCGCCGGCAGTTCCGCAGGCGATCGATAGACCGGGTTCATCGGCATTGCTGCCTCCCGTTCCGGGACGGAAGCTTCACGCGAACAGAATCGAGGAAAGACGGCGTCTTCCTTCGAGCGTCATGGTGTCGGTCGGCCCCCAGGCTTCGAAGAATTGCACAAGTTGCTTGCGCGCGCCGTCGTCGTTCCATTTGCGATCGCGCCGCACGATCTCGATCAGATGATCGAGCGCCTTGGCGCGCTCGCCCTTGGCGTTGAGCGCAACGGCGAGATCGAAGCGCGCCTGATGGTCTGTAGCATTGGCCGCGATCTTGGCTTCAAGCACGCTGACATCGCCGACTTTCGCGGCCTGGTCGGCAAGCTCGAGCGCCGCGCGCGCGGCGGAAAGCGCCGGGTCGTTTTCCTTGCCCTTGGGCACGAGCGAAAGAGTCTGGCGCGCGGGCTCCAGATTGCCCGCGGCGACATGGGCACGCGCAAGGCCGCCGAGCGCTCTGATGTTCGCGGGATCCTCCGCGAGCACATGGGCGAAGTGATCGGCGGCGCCCGCCGCGTCGCCCTCGGCGAGCAGCGCTTCGGCGGCCTTGAGAATCTCCGCGATGTCGACGCCGGCTTCGGGTGCGCCGCCGGCCTTTCCCAGCACGCGCTCGATGAAGGCTGCGACCTGGCCTTCGGGCAGCGCGCCCATGTAACCGTCGATCGGCTGGCCGTTGGCGAAAGCGAATATGGCCGG
>DATBTC010000012.1:0-40255 GCA_036559465.1 Xanthobacteraceae bacterium | reverse complement strand
CGCGCTGGACAGAACGGGCCGCAATCCCCGCCACCGGTAGGCACCCGAGATCGGCCACGTGCTTCCTTCCTTGCGATCTTGCTCCCTTGCGATCTTGGACCTCACGCCTGGTCGGCGAGTGTTCAATTTTGCTCAGACACTATTCGCGACCTTGTCTAAATCTGCGCGAATCCGGGCGTATTCAAGGTCCCCCCATTGCCCCCAACGTCCGGTCAAGGCCCCGGCTAGATCACACTAGCCGGGGTCGTTTTTTCCAACTGCCGGAAGCAATCGAGCAATCAAAAAGCAGCGACCGTCATGGGTGGCGGCGGCACGTCCACGCGCTTCTTGTGATCGGCGTCCGGGTGCCAGCCCAGCACGACAAGCATAAAGAAGAAGCCGATCACGTAAGCAATGGCGATGTACCAGCCATGCCGAAGCCAAAGTCCCACGGACTTGGCCTCCGGGTACATGTTGGCGAGCGCGACGCCGGCCGAAGAGCCGAACCAGATCATGGAACCACCGAAGCCTACCGCATAGGCGAGATAGCCCCAGTCATAGCCGCCCTGCTTCAGCGCGAGCGCCGTGAGCGGGATGTTGTCGAACACCGCCGACACGAAGCCGAGGCCGAGCGCGGTTTGCCAGGCGGCGGCCGGAAGAGTTTCGACCGGCATCATCGAGGCGCAGGTCACGAGCGAGAGCAGGAAGATGGTGCCCTTGAAGGTCTCCGGCATCACGTGCCAATCGGGCTGGCGCACGGGTGCGGCTGCGAGGATGACGATCCAAACCGCGAGCCCGATCACCGGCAGCATGTCGAGCAGAGCCGGGAAGCGCAGGTTCGCGACCACGTTGGCGAGGATCGCGGCGGCCAGAATCAGTGCCACGATCACGACGTAAGCCCACTCGATGTGCAGGCGCTTGGGTGGGTCCTTGCGGATCGGGTGATAGCGGTGCTGCAGCAGCGCCGCCGGAATGCCGAAAATCAGGAGCGCTGGAACGGCGGCGATATAGGCATCGAGCACCTTGAGCGGGCTAATGCCGTCGATCCACATCATCGTCGTGGTGGTGTCGCCGACCACGCTGCCGGCGCCGCCGGCATTCGAGGCCGCCACGACGGCGGCGAGATAGCCGATGTGGACTTTGCCGCGGAACACGTGGCGGGCCATGGTGCCGCCGATCAGAGCGGCGGCGATATTGTCGAGGAAGCTCGAGAGCACGAACACGATCGCGAGCAGCGCCAGCCCGCCCTTCCAGTCGTCGGGCAGGAAAGCCGGCATCTCGTCAGGGATGCGGCTCTTCTCGAAATGGCGCGACAGCAGCGCAAAGCCCATGAGCAACAGGAATAGATTGGTGAGAATTACCCATTCGCTCTGCATATGCAGCGCGAGGCCTGCGAGGCCGGTGCCGAACTTGAAACCGGTGAAAGCGAGCTTGTAGAGCGTGATCGCAGCGAGACCCGAGAGCGCAACTGCGAGTGTGTGGTGATGGAAGAGAGCGACGCCGAGCAGCGTCAGGGCGAACAAGATGAAGTCGACCGGAATACCCAGAAAATAGAGCGGTTCAACCGTCACAGTGCCCGCCGCGGCGGCGGCCGCCGGTGAAGCGAGCAGGCTGAGAGCAAGCACCACCA
This sequence comes from Xanthobacteraceae bacterium, assembly GCA_036559465.1. GTDB lineage: Bacteria > Pseudomonadota > Alphaproteobacteria > Rhizobiales > Xanthobacteraceae > JAHFPN01. The sequence continues at coordinate 38,646 of DATBTC010000012.1, read as the reverse complement.
AAGGAATTGCGAGAAAAGGGCGGAGCTGCACCCCGCTCCGCCGGATGGACATGGCGAGGACGGACATGGCGCAATCAAAATTTCGCGGCACCAACATCCCTCCCCCGATCATCGCTGCGACGACCTTAATTGCCGGCTTGCCTGCCCGCAACCAGCGCCGGCTTATTGCTTTGCGCGCACAAAAAGAAACGACCCGCCGCCCGTTGCCGGTGCGGCGGGTCTTCGTTGCTAGAGCGCGATCAGTAAGCGACGTTGCGCTTGGCGATCTCGTTCTTGAGGTCCTGGAAGACGGCTTTCGGATCGTGGCCGGCCTTCTTCACGTTCGCCTCCCACTCCGCGTGGAGCGGCTCGGCGGCCTTGCGCCAGGCGGCGAGCTGAGCCGGGGTAATCGGATAGACCTCGTGCCCGGCCTGGGCCTTGATCTTGTCCTTGCCGCCGGCCTCCATGTCGGCCCAAGGCGCGCCGATCTTGAGGGACCACTCGCTCGAGCAGTGCTCGTCCATTACCTTCTTCTGCGCCAGCGAGAGCGCCTCATACGCGGCCTTGTTCAGGATCCAAGTCTGCTCGGTGACATACATGGCGGTGTCGATGTGGAACTTCGTCACCTTGTCGATGCCGAACAGCACGATCGATCCCCACGGAAAGAGAATGCCCTCTGCGACGCCCTTTTCGAGCACATCGCGCGCCTCGGGCGCCGAAGCCTGCACGTTGGTGCCGCCCATCAGGACGATCCAGCGGGCGATCGTGGCGTTCGCCGGCCGCAGCTTCATGCCTTTGATGTCTTCCGGCACCACGACCTTCTTCTTCGTGGTGTGGATGGTCGCCGGATCGTGCACGAAGGTCAGGCAGTATTTCACGTCCGCCATCTCTTTCGGCGCGTACTTGCGATACCAAGCGTCGATCGCCGCACTGCCTTCCTTGGCATTGGCGACGAGAAACGGAAGTTCGGCCGCACCCATGATTGGGAAGCGGCCGGGCTCGTAACCCGGGTTGGCGTGCGAGACCTGGACGATGCCGTCGCGGCCCATGTTGTAGTGGTCGAAGGCCTTGCCCAGCTGCTGCGCCGGGAAAATCTTGATGTCGATGGTGCCGTTCGAGGCCTTCTTGATCGACTCGGCCCAGGCGAGCGCGCCCACATGCATCGGGTGGCTCGGCGGAACCCAATGCGAGAACCGCCACTCGACCGGTTTGTCTTGCGCGAAGGCCGGCATGGTCAGCGAAGCGGCCAGCGCCGTCGCCAGAATGAACGTCGAACGTCTCACGATATATCCTCCCTACTCTTTGGCGTTGCGGTCCGGCTTCGTCCGGCCCGTGTTAAGTCCCATTTTCCAGCATGGCCTTGAGGTTGGAAAGCCCTCCGGTGAAAATCTGTTTGAAGATGGTTGTTAGCTCAGCCTCCGGAGGGCCCTTGGATTCGAACTCGCACGACCAATTAACCGTCGATTCCTTGCCCTTACCCACGACCTGCATGGTAGCCTGGTGGCGCCCGATAGGCAGGCCGCTTTCGAAGATGGTGTAGGTGATCGTGCGCTTGGCGTCATCGCGCGCAATCAGCCGTTCGCGCACGTGGCCGCCGGCGCGGCGCACTAGATAGCGCACCTTGCCGCCCTCCTCGGAGCGACTTTCGGCAAGACCCGCGTTCCAGCGTGGCAGCCCATGGAAGTCACCGACCAGTTCCCAGACCTTGGCTGGATCGGCGGCGATATCGATCGAATGCGATGCGGTGCCCATTGCTCTTCCCTATTCCGCCGCCGGCGGCAGCTTGCGTTTCTCCCAGGCCTGCGCCGCACGGGAATGATCCTGATCGGCACCGAGCGCATCGCGCGCTTCGGCCCATAGATCGCGCGTGAGCCGGCCGACCGGCGCGTCGAGGCCGATCTGTTCGGCGAGATCGGCTGCGATCTTTACGTCCTTGGCGAGCAGCCCGACGGTGAAGCCGGTGCCGAAGCGGCCGCTGATGATTTCCTGCTTGATCAGGTTCTCGGAGGCGAAGCTGCGGCCGGTCGAGGCGTTGAGCACGTCGATCATGATCGATGGATCGAGGCCGAATTTCTGGCCGACGCGCATGGCTTCCGAGGCAGCGGCGAACTGCGTCGCGGCGATAAAATTGTTCAGGCACTTCATCGCATGGCCGCAGCCGAGGCCGCCAACCTCGAAGAGCTTCTTGCCCATACGCTCGAGTACCGGCTTGGCGGCCGCAACCGCGTCGGCGTCGCCGCCGATCATGATGGCGAGCGAGCCGTCCTTGGCGCGCGGCACCCCTCCAGATACCGGCGCATCGACGAGCCGGATGCCGCGCGCGGCCAGATCCTTGCCGAGCTCCCGCGTGCCAACCGGGTCGGACGAGCTCATATCGATGACGATGCTGCCGGGCTTCAAGTTCGCGGCGAGCGCGCCCTTGTCCATGTCGAGCAGTGCCTGGCGTACCTCACGGCCGGTCGGCAGCATGGTAACGACGACTTGAGACGCACGCCCCAGATCAGCGAGACTCGTCACCGCGCGGGCCTGATGCTCGTCGGCGAAGCGGCGCGCGCGTTCGGGCGCTAGATCGAAAACGGTTATCGCATAGCCGCCGCGCACGAGATTGGCGGCCATGGGCCAGCCCATATTGCCGATGCCGACGAAGCCGATGTTTTTCAATTCGCTCATGGCTTAGCCCTTCACCAGACCCATCTCACGCAGCATTTCGTCAGCGGAGCGGAAACCCTCGGAGCCGCGCGGCACGCCGCAATAGACCATGGAGTGCAGCAGCACCTCGGCGATCTCTTCCTTGGTCAGGCCGTTCTTGATCCCGGCCTTGACGTGCATCTTGGTCTCCCGCGGCCGGCCTTGCGCGACCATGATTGCAAGAGTGACTGCGCTCCTGATCTTGGGCGAGAGGCCGGGACGGCCCCACATGTCGCCGAAGCAGGCGCGGGTGACCCAGTCATGCAGCACCCACATGAAATCGCCGGACGGATCGATCTCGGCCTCGGCGAATTGCGGACCGAGCATGGTGCGGCGAACTTCCAAGCCGCGCGCGAAGCTAGGGTTCTTCGAGGCAGCTTGCGAGCGCGTCGGCTTGCTGCTCGGCGGCTTCCTGCTCTTTGATTTTTTCGCCATATCCCTCCCCGCCTTCATTTTCGCCCAATCCTCGCCGGTTCAGATTCGCCCGGCAACCGCGCGCGCCGGCTTCGTGGCGTCGTGACGGCGGAAATTCGGGATCACTTCTTTCGCAAAAATCTCGATGCTCTTTTTGGTCAGCTCATGCGGCAGCGTGCCGAAATGCACCTGCGGCAGGAGATAGCCGAAGCCGATCTCCTTCTGGTAGCGCTCGATCTGCTCGCGCAGCGTCGCAGCACTTCCGCACAGGAACATGCCCTGCTCGATCAGACTGTCGATGGTGTGCTTGGCGCCGCTCAAGCCGCGCTTAGCGCCCAGGATGCCCTTGAGCGACTGCAGCGAGACATAGCCGGGTGGCAGCAGCATCTCCGGCGGCATGCGCAAGAGCTTGTTGAGAAAGAACTCGACGTGCGGCTTGGCTTCGCGGCGCGCGATCTCGTCGGTCTCGGCCGCATAGGCCGGGATCGACCAGCCGACTTGCTCGGAGGTGGCTTGATAGCCGTATTTCGCCGCTGTATCGCGATACATCTGCATATAGCGCGCGAGCGCTGTGACCGGGCTGAAGGTCTGCAAGTAGGTGTACTTCCGGTCGGGGTGCGCGGCCCATTCGATGGTCTCGCGGCTGCCTTGCGACGGAATCCAGACCGGCGGGTGCGGCTGCTGATAGGGCCGCGGCCAGCAGTTCACATACTCGAAGTGATAATACTTGCCCTCGAAGGCGAACGGGCCGGGTCGGGTCCAGGCTTGCACGATGAGATCGTGCGCCTCCTGGAAACGCTCGTGGGATTCCGCCGGGTTCACGCCGGAGGAATAATACTCGGCGCCGATGCCGCGCACGAAGCCGGCAACCAGACGGCCGCCGGTGATGTTGTCGAGCATGGCGAATTCTTCGGCGACCACGAGCGGATTGTTCAAGAGCGGCAGCGCACGGCCAAGTACGGCGATCTTGCCCTTCGAAGTGCGTCGCGCGAGCGCGCCCGCCATGACGCCCGGAATCGGCATTAGCCCATAAGCGTTTTGGTGGTGCTCGTTCACGCATACGCCGTCGAAACCCATGGCGTCGGCGAATTCGAGTTCGTCGAGATAGCGGTTGTAGAGCTGATGGCCGATCTTCGGATCGTAATAGGTGTTGGGCAGCGTTACCCAAGCGGAGTTGTGCTTCTTGTCGTAATCGGGATCGAGCGCCGAGTAGGGCATAAGATGGAAGGCGAAGAATTTCATCGGCCGGCCTCCTTGGCGAACGCGACGATCTTGCCGACCCAGTCGTCCGCGCGCTCGACCTGCGGCACGTGTCCGCAATTCTTGAATATCTCGAGCTTCGAGCCCGGAATCAGTTTCTGGTAGGCCGGGCCGTAGCCGGGCGGGATCACCTTGTCGTCGTCGCCCCAGAGCAGAAGCGTCGGCACGTCGATCCGGTGCAGCCACTTATAAAGGTGCGGATTATAGAGCCGCGGCTGCCAGCCGAGCTTGGCCGAGATCAGCCGGTTCTTGGCCTCGGTCATCTGCAGTTCGTCCGCGACCGGTTGCGCCAGCAATTGGTCGGCGAATTTCTGGTCGTAGAAGAGATTGCGCGCGCTTTCCTCACGCGACCACAGGAAGAAGTCGCCCTTGCTGAGGCCCTTCACGTGGATGCCAGCGGCGGCCGAGAGCACGAGCGATTTGAGCCGTTGCGTCGAGCGCACCGCGATCTCGGCGGCAAGCCAGCCGCCGAGCGAGGAACCGACGAGTACGATGCGCTCCAACTTCAGCGCCTTGATCACATCCATGTAGAAGTATGCAAGGTCGCCGATAGTATCGAGCCATTCCGGTGTGCCCGAAGCGCCGTAGCCCGGGTGCTCCGGCACGATCACATCGAAGCTCTGCGAAAGCTGCTCCATGAACGGCGCCCATGTGCTCAAACCGCGCGCGCCGTGGAGATACAGGAGCGGCGCACCCTTGCCGCCGCGCATCATGCGGATTTTACAGCCGTCGAAGGTTTCGAAGCTTTCGCGATGCGCCATCGTTCCCGTTCCCGCCGGTCAGACGCCCGCGAAATCCGCGCTCACGCCGGTGACGCTTGGCCTCGTCGCCGGGCGGCGCGTGAGTTTGGATGCTTGCTCGAGTACTTCCGGCAGCGCCTTTTCATTGTTGGGTGCCATCACATGGGCACCGGATATGCCGGGGATTGCCGCCAGTTGCGCGATCAGTTCGACTGCGATCTTGCGGCCTTCGGATTCGGGATCGGCCGCGCTCTCCATGCGCTTCACGATCTCGTCGGAGATGATGGTCCCGAACAAATGCTCGCGCATCCAGCTCGCGGACTTTGCAGTGCGCAGCGGCGCGATGCCGATCAGGAAATAGAGCTTGCCGCCGAGTCCCTCTTCCTCGAGGCGGCGCATGTAGCGGCGCACGACCGCCGGGTCCATGCAGAACTGGGTCTGCGCGAACTGCGCTCCGGACTCGATCTTCTGCCGCAGCGAATTCGGCTTCCAGTCGGGTTTTGGATCCATCGGTGCGTCAGCAGCGCCGATGAAGAACTTCGCCTTGCCGGAAACCTTGCGGCCGGAGGGCAGCTCGTTGCGGTCGCGAATGCCGACGGCGGTTTCCATCAGCTGGCGCGATTCGAGATCAAACACCGGCTTGGCGTCGGGCTGGTCGCCGGCCTTGGGATCGTCGCCGCGCAACACCAGCATATTGCGCACACCGAGCGCCGCAGCGCCGAGCAGGTCGCCCTGCAGCGCGATCCGGTTTCGGTCGCGGCAGGTAAACTGGACGATCGGCTCGATCCCGTTCTCGATCAGGATGGCAGCAGCCGCGAGCGAACTCATATGGGCGCGGGCGCCGGCCGCGTCGGTGACGTTAACAGCGTCGGCCAGACCTTTGAGCGGCAAGGCCTTGGCGATCAGATCGTCGCGGCTCGCGGAGACCGGCGGTGTGATTTCGGCGGTGACGACGAAGCCACCCGCGCGCAGGCGATCCTCGAGATGCCCGGAGGCGGCGCTTGGTCCGTTCGGTTCGGTCATTGGCTACTCACAAAAACGACAAGGATGCGATAGCAGAACGGCGCGGAGAAAAGAATTGGCAGCGATAGTTGCGGCTCCTGCCGCTCGCGCCCACTGCCCAACCCTGCTACTAGGCGGCCCATGCGGCTTTCCCCCTTGCCGGTTGCAGGCCTGCTAGCGGCGCTGTCGCTTGCTGCGTGCGGCACCGCATTCGAAGTCGACAAATCCCCGCCCTTTTACGAGAACCTCGCCCGGCCGGGCACGCAAGTAAACGTTCCAGCCGCGGCCTCCATGCTCTCCGATTACCGCCGCGCCAAGGGCCTGCCGGCGCTTGCGCCGGACGATCGGCTCATGGCGCTTGCCACGGATCAAGCGCGGCGCATGGCCGCGATCGACAAGCTCACCCATGACCCAGGCGGACGCGGCTTCATCCAGCGGCTCAAGGCCTCGAACTACGACGCCGTGCGTGCCGCCGAGAACATCGGAGCGGGCTACCATACGCTCGCCGAAGCCTTTTCCGGCTGGCGCGACTCGCCTTCGCACGACAAGAACATGCTGCTGCCCGGCGCTACGCGCTTCGGCATCGCCACCGCTTATGCGCCCAATTCAAAGTACAAGGTGTTCTGGGCGCTGATACTGGCGGAGCCGGACCGGCCGCGCTAGCGTTTCGCCCCGCACGAGGCGCCGATGCTCCCTGAAATCTACGATTACGAGCGTCTGCGCGCTGCGTTCCGCTGGCAGATTCCGGCCCGCTACAACATCGGCGTCGATGCCTGCGACAAATGGGCCGCGCGCGAGCCGGACAAAACCGCGCTCATCGTGCGGCGAACGGAAGGCGGCTTCGATACCGTCACCTATGGCCGCCTGCGTGAGCAATCGAACCGGCTCGCCAACGCGCTGCGCGCGCTCGGGATCGCACGCGGCGACCGAGTCGCGATCATCCTGCCGCAGACCACGGAAACCGCGATCGCACATCTGGCGATCTATAAGTTGGGCGGCATAGCGCTGCCGCTCGCGTCGTTGTTCGGCGTTGAGGCACTCTCTTACCGGCTCGGCAATGCGGGCGCGCGGGCGGCGATCACCAACGCGGCGGGGATCGCGAAGCTCTCACAAATCCGGGATGACATCCCTGAGCTGAAGCACGTTCTCTCGATCGACGGCGCCGCCGATAGCGCGCTCGATTTCACCGAGACGCTCGCGAAGGCGTCCGACAGTTTCACGCCGGTCGATACTTCCGCCGACGAGCCGGCGCTCATGGTCTATACGTCGGGCACCACCGGGCCGCCCAAGGGCGCGCTGCATGGGCACCGCGTGTTGCTCGGGCATTTTCCGGGCGTGCAGACACACCACGAATTTTTCCCCAAACCCGGCGACCGGATGTGGACGCCGGCGGACTGGGCCTGGGCCGGCGGACTTTTGAACATTCTGCTCCCAGGCCTCGCCTTCGGCGTGCCGGTGGTGGCGAAGAAATCCGAGAAATTCGATCCCGAGGAGGCCTTCGCGTTGATGGCGGAGGCTGAAGTGCGCAACACCTTCATTCCGCCGACGGCGCTGCGCATGCTGCGTGCCGCGGGCAAGCCGAAGCAGAAGCTCACGCTGCGCACACTGGGCTCCGGTGGCGAGGCGCTCGGCATCCAGACTTACGAATGGGGCCGCGAGACGCTCGGTCTCACCATCAACGAGTTCTACGGCCAAACTGAGTGCAACATCGTGCTTTCGGCCTGCGGCGCTATCGGCATCACCAAGCCCGGCTATATCGGCAAGCCGGTGCCCGGCCATGAGGTCGCAGTGATCCGCCCCGACGGCTCCATCTGCAATCCGGGCGAGCTCGGCCAGATCGCTGTGAAGCGGCCAGACCCCGTCATGTTTCTCGAATACTGGAAACGGCCGGACGCAACACGCGACAAGTTCATCGGCGACTGGATGACGACCGGCGACCAGGGCGAGGCTGACGACGAAGGCTATGTGCGCTTCGTCGGCCGCGACGACGACGTGATTACTTCGGCGGGCTACCGCATCGGCCCGGGCGAGATCGAGGATTGCCTGATCAAGCACCCGGCCGTCGCGCTGGCGGCGGCGGTGGGCAAGCCCGACCCGGTGCGCACCGAGATCGTAAAAGCGTTCGTGACGTTGAAGCCGGGCTTTGCGCCGTCCGATGCGTTGGCCGCCGAGATTCAAGCATTTGTGCGCACGCGGCTTTCGGCACACGAATATCCACGCGAGGTCGCCTTCGTCGATCAAATGCCGATGACGACGACGGGGAAAGTGATCCGACGGGCGCTGCGCGAGCAGGCCTGATTAGCCGCGCAATTTGTCGCGCAGCGATTTGATGGGCTTGAGCGCGGCGCGGCGGAATTTCTCCGCGGCAAACGCCAGCGTAGCCGAAGACGCGTCGGCGAGCGGCACGATCCAGTCGGCGACTTCGATACGGCCGCGCCACAGGTGGTCAATCATCGGGTGGCCGGCAACGGCGCAGGAATCGACGAACGCGACCCTGCGATCGCGGCCGAGCGTCTCGGTCAATTCGAGCGCCAGCAGTACGCCCGGCGAGAAGCGCGCGTAATTCTCGTCATAGGCGGTCTTCCAGAACCAGGCGCGATTGCCGGAAAAGAGCAGGATCGTGGCGGCGATGGCGTTGCCGTCGAGCTTCAGAAAATCGATCCGCGCCTTGCCCTCGCGCGCCAGGCCGATAACGGCCTCGGCGAGGAAATGCCCGGCGCCGGATACACTAGCCGCAGCGCCGATCCGGCCCTTCCAGCCGGAGGCTTCGAGCTTGAGATAAGCCTCGACAGCAGCCTCGATCCCCTCGCCCGTCACCGTGTCGTGCGTAAGCGCGCCATTCTCGGACAGACGCGCACGCTGACGGCGCAATTCCTTCAGGCGCTTCTGCGATACGCCCTTGAGCGGATCGGCTTCGCCCGGAATGAGCGCCGCGCGTCGGTGCGGATCGAGCGCGTGCGGCTGCTTCATGCGGCTATAGAGCCGGTCGGCCAGCACGCGCGCGAACGGCCCCTCCCGATCCATCAGCCGGAAAAGCGCCACGCGCGGATTGCCCGGAAGGCGCGGCATCTCGTTCAAGAACGCGTCTACCGCTACGTCGGCCGCTTCGCGGTCGACGAGTGGAACCGAAAGCGGCGCGTAGGGCAGCTCCCAAGCGACGAAGGTCGTCACCGGCCGACCATAAGCAAGGCCTTCGATGCGACCGGCAAGCGCACCGATCAGCCGGCCAGCGGAGCCGACGAGCAGGACGCCGGCGCCCTCGGCCAACGCAAGGCTCCGCGCGGCGAGGAGATATTCCGGCTCATAGAAGACGTTGGGCTGCAGCGCGCGCGCAGAGAGATCGCGAAGACGTTCGGTATCGCCGGCGTCGAGGCGCGTCAGCGACTTCCACTCGATGGAGAGACCGTCACTGTGGGGCGCGAGGATCGCGACTTTGCGCTTGGGCGCCGCGCTCGTCTGCCGCCGAAAAAAAGGGGTCGCGATCGGCGGAAAATACGCCGCGATCGAGCGGGCGGCCGAAGGCCAAGCCTTACCGGTGCCAGACAAAGACATGGAGGCCGAGCCTTCGTTTGGTGACGACGAAGAGCAGGATCGATTCGAGAACGAGCGCGCTCGCGGTGGCGATGGCTGCGCCGAGCGGCCCGAAGGGCTTCACCAGAAGCAGGCAAAGCACGAGATTGAAACCGAAAGCCGCGGCATAGACCATGGCGCAGATGCGCTGCTCGCCCACCATATTGAGGAGCCGCTCGACCGGGCCGACCGAGGCGCGCGCGAGCAGGCCGACGGCGAGCACGAACATCAGGGGGTAGCCCTGATCGAAACCTTCGCCGAACAGCGAAAGCACCGGCTTGCCGATCGCGAGCAGCGCCAGTGTGCCGAGGAGCGAGGGCCAGAACGTCCACTGGATCGCATTGGCGAGGAAAGTCTCGAGCTTCTCGCGTGCGCCGGCCACATGATACTCACTGAAGCGGTGCGCGGTCGCGGCCGAGACAGAGAAATAGACGAAGGCGACTAGCGAAAGCGTCTTGGTCGCCGCGTAGTAAACCGCGACTTCGCTCGGCCCCACAAACGCCTCGAGCACCAGGATGTCGGTATAGGTCAGCAGGAAATAGAAGCCGCCGACCATGAAAATCGGCAGCGAAGTCTTCAGCCACACGCGCTGCTCGTAGGCGCGCGGACCGGGTGCAGTCTCCCGCTTGAGCCGGCGATTGAGCAGAAGGAGTTGCGCAAGCGACGTCACCCAGACCGCGACGGTGGCTGCGATCATTGCGGCTACCGCCGTGGCCGGCGCGCCGAACAGGTGCGCGATCACCATAACGAGCAGAATCAAGACCGGCCGCGCGAGATAGGCCGGCACAAGCGCGAGATCGATCCAGTTGAACGAGCGCGCGATGCCGTCCTGGGTGTCGGTCACTGCATAGATCGGCAGACACAGGCAGGCGAGCACGAACGGAACGAAGTAATAGGATTCCAGATTCTGCCGGAACAGCAGTACGAGCGCGATGCCGATGGCCGCCGCGGCCGTGCCGAGTCCGAAGGAGAGCCAGCGGCTGCCGAACAGGAAGCCGCGCAGGCGATCGAGTTCGCCGAGGCAGATATATTCGGGAATGAAGCGCTGCGCCGCGGAGGGAAGGCCGAGCGAGACCAGCGCGCCGAGCAGAAGCACCCAGGTCCAGACATAGACATATACGCCGAATTCGAAGCGGCCCATCCAGCGCGCGAGCACGACCTGGGTCAGAAACACGACGGCGGCGGAAGCCACCCGGATCAGGAACGCGGTGCCGGCGACGCGGCGCGCGATAGAATAGTCGCTGCCGTCGGTAAAGAGCGCAACGGCGCGCGAATAGGCCCGGCACGCGCTCGCGCGCACGTCGCGGGGATCCGCTTCGCCCGGAAGAACGACCGCCACGGTGACTGCCTCCGCGCCTATTCTTTGATTTGCGCTTGATTGCATTTATCAAAGCCGCATTAAGAAACTCTTGGGCAAAGCGCCGCGAGCGCGCGTTTACCAAGCCTCCGGACCCATGCATTGCATGCGCCGGCGCGTGGTGACGCGACAACTGAAAGCTCCCGTTAATCTTAAGCGTCGGCCTGGGTCAGGCGCGAAAGCCGCCGCCTTCGAGGAAGGCGATTTCCTCGGGCGTGGAAACGCGGCCAAGCGCCGCATTCCGGTGCGGGAAACGGCCGAAGAGGCGGATCACATCGAGGTGAACCTTGGCCCATTTCACCGCCTCGGCATCACCGGTCGCTTCGGTGAGCGCGACGCCGCGTTCCTGGTCTGCGAGATTTTCGCTGTGCTCGAACGGCAGATAGAAGAAATTCCGCTCGGGCATGGGAATAGCTCGATCGAAACCGCGCTCGATAGCGCGGAGAGTGGTCGCGAGCGCGAGCGGGTCGGTCGAGAATGCGCGCGCGGAGCCGCGGAACATGTTGCGCGGAAACTGATCCAGCACGAGCAGGAGCGCGAGCGCACCCTCGGCCGTGTCTTCCCAGCCCGATAGCCGGCCGGCTGCCGCCGCCTTGTGGGTCGCCAGAAACCGCTCGCGTATCTCCGTGTCGAACGCCGGTTCCTGCACGAACCAGCGCTTCGGGCCAGCAGCGCGCCAGAAGGAAAGCACGGCCTCCGGCGCGGCCAGCATCGGTTAGAGCCGGATCGTGCCGCCGACGATCTTCTTGTGCAGGTCCGGGTCGAGCGGAAGGATCGACTTCTGCTTCAAGTCGTTGAAGTAGAGATCGTCGGTGATCTTGCTTGGATCGAAGCCGTCCTTCACCAGGTCGAGCTTGCGCTGCTTGAAGGTGCCGGTGACGTCGAGTTCCTTCTTGATGCGCAGGAACAGGGGCTGGGCGTACTCGGGCAGATTGGCCGAGAGATAGTCGCGCAGCTTCTTCAGGTCGAGCTTGCCGTCGGTGACCACCGCGGCCATGCCGACCTTGCCGTCGTAGCCGGGCACGTGCACGCCGTAGACGTTCGCCTCCAGGACGTCGGGGAAGACGGTGATCGCCTCGGAGACTTCCGAGGTCGCGACGTTCTCGCCCTTCCAGCGGAAGGTGTCGCCGATACGGTCGATGAAATAGAAGAAGCCGTGCTCGTCCTGGCGCATCAGGTCGCCGGTGCGGAAATAGACGTCGCCCTTCGCGAACACGTCGCGCAGGATCTTCTTTTCGGTGGCTTCCTTGTCAGCATAGCCCTCGAAGCGGTTGGCGGGCTTGTCGGGGTCGTTGATGATCTGGCCGATCACTTCGCCGATCTCACCATTTTCGCATTTGACGCAGAAGCCGTCGGGCCCTCGCACCGGCTGTTCCTTTTCGATGTCGAACTCGACCACCGCGATAGGGAAGCGGTGCGCGAGGTACCACGGCAGCCGACCGACGGCGCCAGGATGGCTGCCGAAATTGAAGAAAGCGACGTTGCCTTCGGTTGCCGCATAGAACTCGAGAATGCGCGGGATGTGATAGCGCGCCTGGAACGGGCCCCAGACGTCCGGCCGCATGCCGTTGCCGCAACAGAGGCGGATCTTGTGGCGCTTCTCGGCCTCCGAGGGCGGCGCGGTCACGAGATAACGGCACAGCTCGCCGATATAGAAGAACATGGTGCAGTCCCACTTCACCACGTCGTTCCAGAATTCGCGCGAGGAGAACTTCTCGCGGATCACGGTGGTGCCGCCGCCGACCAGCACCGCGCCGGTCCCCAGCACGCCGCCATTGGTGTGATAGAGCGGCAGGCAATCGTACATGCGGTCGGTCGGCTTCACGCCCATCGCGCCGCAGAAACCGTGGGTCGCCAGCATCAGGCGGTAATGGTTGATGTTGGCGGCTTTCGGCAGGCCGGTGGTGCCGCTGGTGTAGATGAAGAGCGCGCGGTCTTCGATGGTGAGCTTGGCCCGCTCGGTCTCCGAAAGACGGCCGCCGTCGAACTTGGCCACCGCTTCGTCGATGCGCGCCAGACCCGCGTCGTTGGCGCCGTAGGTCCAAACCTTCGGATCGCCGGTGACCTGCGACTGCGCCGTGCGGTAGGCGCCGAGCAGCTCGGCGGCGACGACCACGTGCTTCGGTTTCACGATGGTGACGCAGTGGGCGAGCGGTGTGCCGCTCAAGTTGGTGTTGATGAGCGCCACGACCGCGCCCATGCGGGTGAGCCCAAGCCAGAAGATGAAATATTCCGGCCGGTTCAGCATGAATAGGCAGACCGCGTCGCCCTTCTTGACCCCCTGCGCCAGCGCCCAGCGCGCATACTGATTGGCGCGGGCGTCGAGCTGCTTATAGGTGTAGCTCTCCTTGTCGGAGAGCAGCGCTTCCTTGTCGCCGTATTTCGCGGCAAGCTCCTCCATGACGAAGGGGAAGACGCGCGTCGGAGTTTTCGCGATCGGCGTCGTCATCTTGAGCGTGCGCAACGCCCCGCGCAGATAGTTGTACTCGCGCTTGAGAGCCTCAAACATTTAATCCCTCCCCTGCAGCCAGTGGCCGCTTATGTCTTTGTCGTAACTTTCCGAAAGCTGAGCGCCCGTGGCAAGGGCCTTCAGGCGAGAAGTGCGCCGGGCCGTACTGAGAGCGGGTTGTCGACCAGCGCGGCCTTGTCCGGTGTGTCGGTGGCAGGGATGCCCAGGAAGGCGTCAAGCAGCCTCTGCACCACCAAAGGGTCCAGGTCGCGGGAGACGCAGACCAGCCGTGAGCGGCGGTCGTCGTCGGGCCATTGCTGGAGGCGGACCGGTGGATGCAGCACATGCTGGACAGCGTGCAGCGCCACCGGCTGGTCGGGCTCCTCGGCCAGCCGCACGATGCCCTTGAGCCGCAGGAGCTTCTCGCCGTGAGTGGCGCGCAGCAGCTCGAGGAACAGCTCGAGCGTCGCCATCGGGATCGCGGCCTCGGTCGCCACCGTGAACACCTTGATGCGCTCGTCGTGCTTGTGCGGGGCCAGCGTGACTGCCGGGTCGCGGTCGGCATTGGCGGCGGCGACCGCCTCCTCGGCAAGCCAGCGCGAGACGTCCGGAATCTTGCCTGAGGGATCATAGAGTCCGGCATTCATGAGCGCGACGGCGACAGCTTCTCCTTTGGCGGCGTCGAGCACCTGCGCGGCCGGGTTCAGGCGCTTCAGGCGCGTGCGCAGCGCTTCAGCATCGGCACCCGGAAGATCGGTCTTGGTCAGCACCAGCCGGTCGGCCATGGCGACCTGCTTCACCGCCTCCTCGTAGGTGTCGAGCGTAGCCGCGCCGTTCACCCCATCGACCACGGTGACGATTCCGTCGAGGCGATAGCGCTGCACGAGATAGGGGTGCGTCATCACCAGATGCAGGACCGGCGCGGGGTCGGCGAGGCCGGTGGTCTCGATCACCACGCGGCGGAACGGTGGAGCACTGCCGGCGTCGCGCCAGCGCAGAATATTCTCGAGCGAGTCGACCAGATCGCCGCGCACGGCGCAGCACATGCATCCGCTCGAAAGCAGCAGCAGATTCTCGTCGAGCACATCAACGAACAGATGGTCGAGCGCCACCTCGCCGACTTCGTTGATGAGCACGACGGTGTCGGCAAGATCGGGCTCGCGGACGAGACTCTGTAGGAGCGTAGTCTTGCCGGCGCCGAGAAAGCCGGTGAGCAGCGTGAGCGCGACCGGCTCGTCAGGACCCAGCGGCCGTTTGGGTTCGGCGCTCATTTCTTCGATTTCTGCTTGGGCGCGGCCTTGGCTTTAGGCGCGGCCTTGGCTTTGGGCGCGTCCTTCGTCTTGGCCGCGGCTTTATCCTTGGCCTTCGTTTTCGTCTTCGCCTTGGTGCGTTTGGCCTTGCGCGAGCCGGCCGGCAGGACCGGCTCGAAGTTCGGCTTCGACGCCGGCCCGACGAATACCCTGATCGGCGGCATGGAGGGCGGCATATCGATGAGGAAGCTTTGCTTCGACCCCGCGCGGATCACCGCCAGCCCGGACTCCGGATCGGTTGTCTCCGGATCCTCCTCGTCGTCGGCCTCGGCGGCCTCGACGGCTTTGCGCCGGCGTTTTTTGCCACTGCATATCTGGTCGCGCAGATCCACCGGCCCCACCGCTACGTTCTCAACCTTGTCGAGCGTTGGCTTGCTCGCCGCGAAGAGACTGGCCAGCGACACCGAGCTTCCGAAACCCGCCTCGAACAGACGCGCGGCGTCCTCCGTGCGCTCGGACGACGAGTACGAGCCGAGGACGACGACGATCAGGTGCTTGCCGTTACGCTTCGCCGTAGCGACCACGTTGTAGCCGCCCGAGCAGATGAAGCCGGTCTTCATGCCGTCGGCCCCGGGATAGCGATCGATGAGCCGGTTGTGATTGCGCAGGATGCGCCTGCCGACGCGGAGCGCGGGGATGCGAAACAGCAGCTCGTGCTCGGGAAATTCACGCATCAGCGCGCGCGCCAGGAGCGCCATGTCGCGCGCGGTGGTGACCTGCTCGTCATCGGGCAGACCGTGCGGGTTTCGGTATTGCGTGCCGTTCATGCCGAGTTCTTCCGTCATCTTGTTCATCTCGGCGACGAAGGCGGGCACGCTGCCGGCAACGCCCTCGGCGATCACGACGGCGATATCGTTGGCGGATTTCACCATCAGAATCTTCAAGGCGTTGTCGATGGTGATCTGGGTTCCAACGGGAAACCCCATCTTGGAAGGCGGCTGGGCCAGGGCGTTCGCTGAGACCGTCAAGGTCGTGTCGATTGTGACCTTGCTTGCGCGAACAGCGCGGAGCGTAACAAAGACGGTCATGAGCTTGGTGATCGAGGCCGGATACCATTGGCGGCCGGCCTCATGTTGGGCGATCACTTTGCCGCTTTCGGCATCGACCAGGATGAAGGGCCCCTTGGCGGCCGCAGCCGGCGTCGCCGAGGCGAGCGCCAGCGCCAACGCGAGAAACAAAAGCCAATGGCAGCGGAACGAGGTCGGCACCCGGCGGATTCCGTCTTTCAATGCGGCGACATTTCGGCGAAGCAGCCGTGGCGTTCGGCCTGCTGTTAAGACCTTTCCTAGCCCGTATCCACGCTTCAGGCCAAGAGGCTCGCCGCGCGCCCTGCCGCGACCTATATTAACGTCTGTGGAGGACACCATGACTGCCTGCATCGTCGGCCTCGCCCATACACCTTTCGGCAAACTCGATACGGAGACCGTCGAGAGCCTCGTGGTGCGCGTTGCCAACGAGGCGCTCACCGACGCCGGCATCGAGGCTCGGGACGTGGACGAGATCGTGCTCGGCCATTTCAACGGCGGCTTCACGGCGCAGAATTTCACTGCGGCGCTGGTTTTGCAGGCCGATCCGGCTTTTCGCTTCAAGCCAGCGACCCGGGTCGAGAATGCTTGTGCCACCGGCTCGGCCGCCGTGCAGCAAGGCATCAAGGCTGTCGCCTCGGGCAGCGCGCGTATCGTGCTGGTGGTCGGCGTCGAGCAGATGACGAAGACGCCGGGACCGGAGGTCGGCAAGATTCTCTTGAGCGCTTCGTATCTGCCAGAGGACGGCGGCACCGAGGGCGGCTTCGCCGGAGTTTTCGGCAAGATCGCAGACCTCTATTTCCAGCGCTATGGCGACCAGTCCGACGCATTGGCGCGGATCGCCGCAAAAAACCACAAGAACGGCGTCGCCAATCCCTATGCGCAGTTGCGCAAGGATCTGGGCTTCGAGTTCTGCCGCACCGAGAGCGAGAAGAACCCGCGCGTGGCGGGGCCCTTGAAGCGCACCGACTGCTCGCTGGTGACCGACGGCGCGGCGGCGGTGGTGCTGGCGGACGTTTCGACCGCGCTGCGGCTCGGCAAGCCCGCGGTCGCAATCCGCGCCACGGCGCACGCGCAGGATTTCCTGCCCATGTCGAAGCGCGACATTCTCAAGTTCGAAGGCTGCAGCGAGGCCTGGCAGCGGGCGCTCGCGCAGGCCGGTCTCGGGATTTACGATCTCTCTTTCGTCGAGACGCACGACTGCTTCACCGTGGCGGAGCTGATCGAATACGAGGCCATGGGCCTCGCCAAGCCCGGCCAAGGCGCGCGCGTCATCGAGGAAGGCATCACCGAAAAGACCGGCAAGCTGCCGGTCAATCCGTCGGGCGGGCTCAAATCCAAGGGCCATCCGATCGGCGCCACGGGCGTCTCGATGCACGCCATGACCACGATGCAGTTGCTGGGCAAGGCCGGCGGCATGCAGATCAAGGACGCCCAGCTCGGCGGCATCTTCAATATGGGTGGGGCGGCGGTGGCGAACTACGTGTCGATTCTGGAACGGCTCCGCTAGTCAACTTCCGGCGCGGGCGCCGTAGCGGGCGAGACATCGGACATCGGGATCATGAATTGAGCGGCCGCCAGCGCCGCGAAACGCTTCCGCAAGCTCACCAATTCTTCGAAACTCCCGCTTTCGACGATACGGCCCTCGTGGAACACGAGAATGTGGTCGGCATTGCGTACCGTGGCCAGCCGGTGCGCGATTACGAAGGTGGTGCGGCCGCGCATCACCTCGTCGAGCGCGGCCTGCACGGCGGTCTCGGTCGCAGCGTCGAGCGAGCTGGTAGCCTCGTCGAGGATCAGAATCGGCGGGTCCTTCAGGAGGGCGCGGGCGATGGCGATGCGCTGGCGTTCGCCGCCGGATAGCGCGCGCCCGCGCTCGCCGACATTGGTGGCGAAGCCCTCGGGCGATCGGGAAATGAAATCCCAGGCCTGCGCGCGCGTGCAGGCCTCGATCAGCTCGGCCTGCGTCGCGTCGGCTTTGCCGACGCGCAAGTTCTCCTCGATCGAGCGGTTGAACACCAGCGCTTCCTGGAACACGACGCCGATATTTCGCCGCACGGAAATAAGCGTGAGATCGCGAAGATCATGGCCGTCGATCCGCACGGCGCCGGATTGCGGATCGAAGACACGATGCAGGAGCGAGAGCGCGGTCGATTTTCCGGCCCCGGTCGCGCCCACCAGCGCCAGGGTCTCGCCGGGCGTGGCGCGGAACGAAAGATCGGCGACCGCCGGACGCTTGCCGTCATAGGAGAACGAGACGCGATCGAACTCGACCTCACCCTTGGCGTGGCCGAGATCGAGCGCCCCCGGACGGTCGTGCACGCTCGGCGCGGCGTCGAGCACCCCGAAGAATTCCACCAGCCGTGGCGCGTCGAGCACGACGCGGTTTGAGAATGCCACCGCTTGATCGAGCTTGCCGACAAACATCGTCGCAATGCCGACGAAGGTGACAATCTCGCCGATCGAAGTCAGCCCCTGCAGATGGAGCCAGGTGCCGACGACAAAGATCGTCAGGATGGTGATGGTGGTCGCCGCGCGCGTCGCGACCGCGGCGAGCGCCCACCACGAGAGCACCGGAATTTGCGCCGCCAGCAGCCGGTTCGCTACGTCCTTGATGCCGTGCACCTCGGCATCGATGCGGGTGAAGCTCTGGATCAGTGCGACATTGCCGAGCGCATCGGATGCGCGCTCGGCGAGATCGGAGTGATAGCGTTCGACGCCAATCTGCAGCGTCTCGGTACGGCGGATGACATAGGACGTGAGAACCGCGAAGACGCAGAGCAGACCGACCAGCAAGAGCCCAAGCCGCCAGTTCATCCAGACCGCCACCGGCAGCAACAGGACGAGCGCGACGAACGAAGCGAAGTGGTCGCGGAAGAACGACAACCACATGCCCCAGAGCGCATCGGAGCCTTGCAGCATCACCTTCATCAAGCGGCCCGAATGGACGGTGCCGTGATAGGGGATCGGCATCTGGATGACGTGCTCGAAATAACCGGTGATCACCGCGAGCCGGCGGCGATGCGCGAGCCGGTCGGCATAGAGCGCAAGTAGGACGCCGGCGAAAATCGTGAACAGGCCGAACGCCACCCAGGCGGCGAGCAGCCAGGTCAGGTCGCTCATGGCCGGCACGCGCCCGGCCGCCTGCGCGCCCACGAGAGCATCGATGATGCGGCCGAACAGCACCGGCTCGGCGAACTGCGCGCCGGCGAGCGCGATGTTCGCGATTGCGAGAATGACGCCCAGGCGTTTCTCGCCGCCGAGAAGCGCAAACACGCGGGAATAGAGTTGGAAGAAGGACATGGAGCGAACCGGCGGCCTGTGTGGCGGCGGAATGTAGCGGGATCGCGGCGGCGGGCAATCGGTCCGGCGGCAGCCGGTTAACCCCCACCGTCAGCCCTGTGCGAAGCCCGAGCGCTGGGCCCAGCCGGTCATGCGCCGCTCCAGGACCGCCATCAGCCAGTACATGACGATTCCCTCGACCGCGAGCGCCACCAGGCCCGCAAAGATCAGCGGCACCAGGAACTGGGCCTGGGCCTGGAGCATGAGATTGCCGATGCCGTTATTGGAGGCAACGCTCTCGGAGACCACCGAACCCACGAAGGCGAGCGTGATCGCCACCTTCAGCGAGCCGAAGAAATAGGGCAGCGAGCGCGGGATGCCAACTTTGCGCATGATGTCGAGCTTGGAGGCGCCGAGTGCCTTCAATACGTCCTCCAGCTCCGGCTCGATGGTGGCGAGCCCGGTCGCGACATTCACCACGATGGGGAAGAACGAAATCAGGAAGGCGGTCAGCATCGCCGGTATGAAACCGATGCCGAACCACAAGACCAGGATCGGCACGACCGCCACTTTCGGGATCGCATTGAACCCGACCATGAGCGGGTAGAGCCCGGCATAGATGGTGCGCGACCAGCCGACGAGCAGCCCAAGCAGCAGGCCGAAGCCGACCGCAAGGCCGAAGCCGACAAGCGTGCTCCAGAGCGTGATCAGCGAGTTGCGATAGATCGCCGGCCAATAGTCGTAGATCGCGCGACCGACCGCGGTCGGCGGCGGCAGGAAGAATTGCGGAATTTTGAAAACATAGACCGCTCCTTCCCAAAGCAGCAGGAGCGCGAGCGTGAAGGTCCACGGCGCCAGCCGCATGGCGAGCGAGCGGTTCACTGGCGCGCCTTCACGATATGCTCGCGCAGCTCGTGCACGATCCCGGTAAACTCGGGTGTGAAGGTGACCTCCAAATCGCGCGGACGCTCGAGCTCTACCCTGCGCTCTGCGACGATCCTGCCCGGCCGCGCCGACATGACGAAGACGCGGTCGGCCAGGAACACGGCCTCGCGCAGATCGTGGGTCACGAGACAGACGGTAATCTTGCGCACGGCCTGCAGGTCTCGGATCACACACCAGAGCTCCTCGCGCGTGAAAGCGTCGAGCGCGGCGAACGGCTCGTCGAGCATCAAGAGATCGGGCTCGTGGATCAGCGCGCGGCAGAGCGAGGCGCGCATCTGCATGCCGCCCGACAACTCCCAGGGATATTTCGAGCTGACGCCGCCGAGACCGACCGACGCCAAAAGTTTTTCGGCGCGCGCGACATATTCGCTTTTCTTGCGCGAGAGCTGGCTGCGGTGCGGCTCGACGATTTCGAGCGGCAGGAGGAGATTTTCGAGCGTGGTGCGCCAGGGCAAGAGTGTCGGCGCCTGGAACGCCATGCCGGCGATCTTGACCGGCTGCTTCACGATCTCGCCGGCAACCCGCACGGTTCCCTTGAACGGGAACTGCAGCCCGGTCGCGAGTTTCATCAGCGTGGATTTTCCGCAGCCCGAAGGACCGACGACCGCGGCGAATTCACCGCGGCCGACGGAGATGGTGAGTCCTTCGACGGCGAGCGTTCCGCCCTGCCCGCCATAGACGTGGCTGACTCCGTCGAGTGCGACGAAGGCCACGGGCGGCTTCCGGACCCGCGGCTCAGTTCATCAAGCGGTCGGCGTTCGGCGGCAGGAACGAGGGATCGAAGATGTCGCCGGCTTTGGGCTTGGCCTTGAAGTTGAATGTCAGCCCGATCTGGTCGATCGCCGCGTCGAGCCGCGCGGGAACGACATTGCCGAAGCCGCTCGCTTTGACTTCCGGCGTCAGGATGTTGTCCTTGAGCGCCATCTGCAGCCGCTCAAGCTCGACGTCCTTCTTGGCGACGTCGTTCCTACGGATCACCGAGTCGACCGCGCTGGTCGGATCCTTCACGGTATCCTTGAGGCCCTTGAGGAAGGCGCGCAGGAAGCCTTTGACGGCCTCCGGTTTTTCGGCGGCGAACTTCGGGTTCACGATGATCGCGTTGCCGTAGAGATTGACGCCGTAGTCCGCCATCAGCAGCACGACGATGTCGTCGGCCGGGACGCCGCGGTCCTTCAAGTTGATGTAGGACGAGAACGAGAAGCCGGTGATGGCGTCGACTTGGCCCGCCGCGAGCATCGGCTCGCGCACCGGGAAACCGACGTTCTCGATCGTGACTTTGGCGGCGTCGATGTTGTTGGCCTTCACGAAGATCGGCCACTGCGCGTAAGCGCCGTCGGGCGCTGGCGCGCCGAGCTTTTTGCCCTCCAGGTCTTTCGGCTTGGTCACGCCGCGGCTCTTGCGCGCGACGATGGAGAATGGCGGCTTATTGTAGACCATGAAGATGGCCTTGATCGGCACGCTCGGATTGGCGTCGCGGAACTTGATCAGCGAGTTGATGTCGCCGAAGCCGATGTCGTAGGTGCCGGCCGCAAGGCGATTCAACGGCTCCAGCGAGCCACCGGCGGTGTCCATGGTCACGTCGAGTCCCTCGGCCTTGTAATAGCCGCGGTCGATCGCCACCACGAAGGGCGCGGCCGGTCCCTCGAACTTCCAGTCGAGCGTGAACTTGACCGGGGTCTGCGCCTGGACGGCGCCGGCCGCAAACAGCGCAGCCGACGCAATGATCGCACCCGCGGTGGCGCGCGCAACGCCGGCCGCGAGAGACTTCAGGACTACCATGACAACTCTCCCTGTGATTTCAGGCGCACACCGAGCTTCCGCTGGCCCCAGGCTCGAACGCGACCGCGCCTCCACTTCCCTCTTGCATCAGCAAAGACCATGCCGCTCCAGAGGGCAAGCGGTATGGGGCGCGGCAAGACGCCAATGCACAAGGGGAAGGCACTTGCTCAATCGACCGGCTCTGCAGCTGGGCGGCGGCGGATTAACCCTGGCTAAGGGAAGGGATTCACGGCGGGACTCGATGCCCCTATGGTGCCTAAATGACTGATTCGCTTCATCGACTCTTCGATGCCGTGGCCGCGAGCCGCAACAAGGACCCGCTGACTTCGCGCACCGGCCGGCTTCTGCGCGCCGGCAAGCGCAAGATCGCCAAGAAGGTGGCCGAGGAAGCCGCTGAAGTGGCGCTAGACGCGGTTGCCGGCAACCGTCAGGAAGTGATCCGGGAGAGCGCCGACCTCCTCTATCACCTGGTTGTGCTCTGGGCCGCGACCAACGTGCAACCCAAGGACGTCTGGGCCGAGATGGACCGGCGCGAGAAGATTCTGGGCATCGCCGAGAAGATACCGAAAGGCGGAATGCCCGATGTCGCTCGCGACAAGAACCCGGTGCCGATCGAACGTGCACGGCGCCGGCGAGCTCGCTGAGCGCCCGATTTCCCGCAACGACATAGCGCCTGCGACCGGAAACCAGGATGCTGCGCCGCCTCTATAATTGGGTGATGGCGCTGGCCGAGAGGCCTTCTGCGACGTATGCGCTGGCTGCGGTCTCGTTTGCCGAGAGTTCGTTTTTCCCGATCCCGCCGGACGTGATGCTGATCCCGATGTGCCTGGCGCGCCGGGAGCGCGCTTGGTTCTATGCGGGAATCTGCACCGTCGCGTCGGTTTTCGGGGGGCTCCTGGGCTATGCCATAGGAGCGATCCTCTACGACACGGTCGGCCGTTCCATCATCCAGCTCTATGGCTATGACCAAACGGCGGAACAATTCCGCAGCGCCTATGCGGAATGGGGCCACTGGATCATCCTGATCAAGGGCCTCACCCCTATTCCCTACAAGGTGGTGACCATCACCTCAGGCTTCGCCAGCTACGACCTGTTCTGGTTCGTGGTGCTGTCGATCATTACCCGGGGCGCGCGCTTCTATATCGTGGCGGGGCTGGTCTATGTCTGGGGCCCGCCGGCGCGCGAATTCATCGAAAAGCGGCTCGAATGGTTTGCGCTCGCCTTCCTCGCGTTGCTCGTGGCCGGCTTTGCGGCCGTCTATTGGCTGATCTGAGCCGCGCCGCGCTGCGGCTAGCGGGTGGGCAGGCCGCGTGGGCCCCATAGCGGCGGCCCTTAACCGACCCTGCTAATATTCAACCAGCAAAACCCGACCCGGTACCGCCGGGCTCCGTTGACTTGCTCCTTTCCTAATTTCTACAATGACTTCCAACGATTAGAAAAAAATGGGAGGAGACCCGCAGCGCGCGAGTTCTGCGGCTCTTCATTGAAAAAGGGACCGATCGGATCTAGCCGGCGGCGGGCGCTGTCGGCGCATGCTTGGTAACGCAGCGCGCGTTCCGCCCAGCGGCGCGCCAACACACGGTTCAAGGGAGCGGATGATGGACGGAAACTACCGGTTCAACGCGATGCACTTCATGCCGTATGTGCACCTTCCGGAGAACCACAAGGAATTCAAATCGGTCTGGGTCAATTTCCCGAACAAATATTACGACCCGGAGAAGGGGCACGATCTCTATCAGCGCTATCTGTCGGAGCTCGTGCTCGCCGACAAGCTCGGATATGACGCGATCGTCGTCAACGAGCATCACAATTCCGCTTACAGCATGATGCCGACGCCGAATCTGATCGCGGCGACCCTTATTCCACAAACCAAGAACTGCAAGATTTGCATCTGGGGCACGCCGCCCAACTTCATGCTGCCGAATCGGCTGGCCGAGGAATATGCGGTGCTAGACGTTCTTTCGAAGGGACGCATCGAGGTCGCCTTCCCGCTCGGCACCGGTATGGAATATTGGTCGAACCCGGTGAACCCGGCGACCGCGCGTGAAAAATTCAAGGAGTCGCTCAAGATCATCCTGCAGGCCTGGACCGAGGACGGGCCCACCACGCATTACGGACAATTCTATACTTACCGCTTCCTCAATCCTTGGCCGCGGCCTTATCAGCGTCCACATCCGCCCTGCTACATCGTGGGCACCGGCAGCCCAGAGACGATCGAGATCGCGGCCGAGCTCGGCTTCGGCTACGCGTCGGTATTCGTGACGCAGCAGCGTGCCGCCGAATTGAACGATACGTTGCGCGCCCGTGCCGCGCATTACGGCCATACGATGCGACCCGACCAGCTTCCGCTCATGTCGTTCGTTTACGTGGCGGAGACGCAAGAGCGCGCGGAGCAGGAATATATCGGGCACCTGCAGCGCTTCTTCGAGGACTTCACGCGCACTACGCCGCAATTCCTCGCGCCGCCCGGCTATCTTTCGGTCGAGCAGCTGAAGATACGCGCCGCCATGGCCGACAAGCTGCACGGCGGCTTCGACTTCAAGGCGGTCAAGCAGTCATCCTTCGTCGCCGTCGGCTCGCCCGAGAATGTCGCGAACCAGATCGGCGAATGGTCGCACCGGATGAAGACCACCCACATCAACTC
Organism: Xanthobacteraceae bacterium; assembly: GCA_036559465.1. GTDB lineage: Bacteria > Pseudomonadota > Alphaproteobacteria > Rhizobiales > Xanthobacteraceae > JAHFPN01. Next base: position 14,202 of record DATBTC010000012.1, on the reverse strand, counting down.
CGTGATGCATGTCGCCGACATGCCTCACTGGAAGACCGTGAAGAACCTGACCATGTTCGCGGAAGAGGTGATGCCGAAGTTACGTTCCAAGTCGAGCGCGCCGATGCGCATTGCGGCCGAGTAAGGCGGAAGGACAAAGACCGATGCCGAAGTTCACGCGTGAAAGCTACACCGTCGACGGGGTGAAGACGGCCGTCTATTCCGCAGGAAGCGGCGAACCGTTGGTGTTCTTCCACGGCGCCGGCACCGCAGCCGAAGCGGCCGGCAAGTTCGACTTCCTCGAGCCGTGGGCCGAGAAATTCCGAGTGATCATTCCCTATCACCCCGGCTTCGGCGAGTCGGGCGACGACCCGACCTTCACCGACCTGCACGACTACGTCATGCATTATCTCGAGCTATTCGACATCCTGAAGCTCGATCGGTTCAATCTCTGCGGCCTCTCGCTCGGCGGCTATCTGGCCGCGAAATTCGCCTCCGAGCACGGGCATCGCATCAAGAAGCTCGCGCTGATCGCGCCCGCCGGAATGCTCGATGCCAAGCACCCGATGATGGACATCATGGCGGTGCCGGGCGAGCAGGTGATCGGCCTGCTGGTGTCGAATTTCGACTCCATAAAGAAATATCTGCCGGAGAAGCCCGATCTCGACTTTATCGGCGAGCGCTATCGCGAAGCGGCCACGTTTACGCGGTTGTTTTGGGAGCATCCAGGCGATCCGAAGTTCATGCGCTACCTGCATCGGGTCAAGAATCCGACGCTGATCGTCTGGGGCGACGAGGATAAGATCATCCCCGTGCAGCAGGCGGAGACCTGGCGGAAATTCATCCCCGGCGCCGATATCAAGATTTTCAAGGGTGCCGGACATCTCGTGCACATGGAGAAACCGGAAGCGGTAGAGGCCGTATCCAAGTTCATGAGCTAAAGAAGCAAGGCCGGTGAGGCTGACGAGCTTCGCCGTTCAACAGGCAAATTTACCTGGGAGGAAACTACGATGGATAGAAGGACGTTCGTGAAAGGCAGTGCCGCGGTCGTCGGCGCTGCGACTCTGCCGACGGTCTATGCTCAGGCCCAGGCAGCTCCAACCAAGCTTCGGTTCGGCTACGCGATCACCCTGTCCGGCCCGCTGGCGCCGGGCGCGGACTCGACCACCGTGTCGAATTACAAGCTCTGGCATAAGCGCGTGAACGATGCCGGCGGCATCACGCTGAAGAAGTTTAACAAGAAAGTGCCGGTCGAAATGGTGGCCTACGACGATCAAGGCAAGCCGGACGAGCTGCTCAAGCTCGTCGATCGCTTAATCCAGCAGGACAAGGTGGACATGGTCCTGAGCCCCTACGCCACGCACATGAATCTGGCGGAGGCGCCGATCGTCAACAAATACGAGTATCCGGTGATCATGACGACGGCCACCACCAACAAGACCTATGACCTGGGTCCGCGGTGGCCGTATGCGTTCTGGAACATCTCGCAGCCGAAGGAGTCGACCGAGCCGGTGGCCAAGGCGCTTGCCGACCTGAAGAAGCAGGGCAAGATCAAGGGTCGCGTGGCCGTCGTGCATCCCGCGATCGAATACGGCGTGGAAATGAACACGGCGTTCCAGGACGCGGCCAAGGCGGCCGGGCTCGAGGTCGTGATCACCAAGACCTATCCGTTCGGCGCTTCGGACCTGCAGCCGATCGTTCGCGAAGTGATGGCGACCAACCCGGACGCCTTCATCGCGTTCAGCTATCCGCCCGATACCTTTATGCTGACCGAGCAGGCACAGATCGTGGGCTTCAACCCGCAGCTCATGTACGTGGCGATCGGCGGCGTGTTCCCGACCTACAAGGGCAAGTTCGGCAACAAGGTGAACGGCATCCTCGCCTACGGTGGCGCCGATCCGACGGCGCCCGGCATGGACGAATACGCCAAGGCCCACAAGGCTCTGCTCAACCGCGACTACGAGGCGGGCGGGGTGCAAGTGTATGCCGCTCTTCAATTCACGCAGCAGGCGATCGAGCAGGTCGGCGAGATCGATCGCAAGAAGATCCGCGACGTGATGGGAAGCAGCACGTTCAAGACCATTTGGGGAGACATGAGGTTTGTGAAGCAGCTCAACGCAAATCCTTGGTCTGTGTCCCAATGGCAGAACGGCGAACTGGTTGCTGTCGCTCCGGCCAACAAGCCCGGCGCCAAACCGCTTCAGTTCCCGAAGCCAGCGTGGTCGTGACGGACCAGTGATGGTCGGTTGAATACCGGGTCAGGCCGAAGAACTCGGCCTGACCCGTTCGTTTGTTGACCAGGGGGCTGGCTTGATCCTGTTCGAAGTGTTCCTCAACGGCCTGCTCCTGGGCGGGACCTATGGGCTGATCGCGCTCGGCCTGAACCTGCAATACGGCGTGGCGCGGATTCTGAATCTCTCCTACGGCGAGTTCTTCATGGGCGGCGCGTTCACCGCCTTCTTCACGATCATGCTGTGGAAGTTTAATCCGCTGCTGAGCCTCTTCATCAGCATGCCGATCGCGTTCGCGATCAATTGGTTGATCTACCAGTACATGATGATCCCGCTGGTCCGCCGCGCGGCGGACCAGGACGTGCTCGACGCCGATGTCGTGCTCGTCACCTTCGGGCTGTTCTTTGTGTTCCAGGGCCTGGCGCTGGTGAATTGGAGCGGCGATCTGCGCGGCTACAGCTTCCTTTCGGTGGGCGTGCCCTTTTTCGGGGCGACGGTCGCGCTGAACCGGGTGCTCGCCTTCTTCGGCGCCTGCGCGATCGCTTTCGCGTTGTTCCTGGTGTTGCGCTACACCCGCTTCGGTTCGGCCTTGCGGGCGATCACGATCGACCCAGTCGCGGCGGGCCTGGTCGGGGTCGACGTGCGGAAATTCTCGGCGCTCGCATTCGCGGGCGGCGGCGCGCTGGCGGCCGCCGCCGGCATGCTGGTGAGCACGTTCATCTCCTTCAGCGCCACCATCGGAGTCGAGTACACCCTGAAGGCGCTGATCGTGGTGATCATGGCCGGCGTCGGCCGCGTCACCGGAACACTCGCCGCCGGCCTTCTGCTCGGCGTCGTGGAATCGCTCGGGGGCTATCTGATCGACCCCTCGCTGACGATTGCCATCAACTTCGCGTTGTTCATCGTCATCCTTCTGGTGCGGCCAACCGGATTGTTCACCCGTGCTTGAGCTGCTCCAGAAAAACTGGCGGATCGCCGCGCTGATGGCGCTGGGCACGCTCGTGCTCGCGTTGGTGCCGCTATACGCTTCGAGCTACGTGATCTCGGTCTTTATCGTTCTGTACGCGAACATCGCGCTCGCGACCGCATGGGCTTTTTTCTCGGGCGCGACGCGCTATATCTCGCTCGCCACCGCTTCATTCTTCGGCATCGGCATTTACGTACTGGCGATCACGCACGTCTATGTCCCGATCCCCTTTGCCCTGGCGGCCGCGGCAATCGTAGGATTCCTCGTTGCCGCTGTTGTGGGCCTCTCCACGCTACGCCTGCGCGGAGTGTACTTCGTGGTTTTTACGTTCGGCCTCACGGAGCTCATCCATCAGGTCATCAACTGGTGGGAGATCAACATCAACAAGACGACGTCACGGTATATTTTCACCGACGTGCCCAATGTGAATATCTACGAAACGCTGCTGGCGATCGCCCTGATCACCATCGTCGGAAGCTGGTACGTGAGCAAGATTCGTCTCGGCTTCGCGCTCCGCGCCATAGGCGAGGACGAAACGGTGGCGCGACACACCGGCGTCAACACCACCCGCGTCAAAGTGCTCTGCTTTGCGCTCTCCGCATCGGTGATGGCATTGGTCGGCGCGGTGCTGGCGCTGCGCTACCCCTATATCGACGCGAGCATCGCCTTCAACAACTCGTGGTCCTTCCAGGTATTGATCGCCGCGTTGCTCGGCGGCGCGGGCCGCGCCTGGGGGCCGGCGGTCGGCGCGGTTCCGCTCGTGCTGCTCTCCGACTTGCTTGCCGGCAGCTTCCCACACCATTTCAGCATCGCGCTCGGGCTGTGTTTCGTGGTGATCGTCTATTTCCTGCCGGGCGGCATCACGCGGCTGCTCGAGCGGCTTTACCACGCCTGGTGGGCGGAGCAGACCAAGGTGAGAGCGCACTGATGGCGGGCCCCGGCGAAATCCTCCTCAGCATTCGCGGGCTGCGCAAGGCATTCGGCGGTCTGGTGGCCGTGCGCGACATTTCCTTCGATATCCCGCAAGGCAGGATCTTCGGCCTGATCGGTCCGAACGGCTCGGGCAAGACCACGGTACTCAACCTGATCACTGCGGAACTCGCGCCCGACGCCGGCTCGATCCTGTTCCAAGGCAAGGAAATGATCGGCCTGCAGTCGTTCGAGGTGTGCCGCGCCAGGATCGCGCGCACCTTCCAGCTCGTGCGCGTGCTGCCGCATATGACGACGCGCGAGAACGTCATGCTAGGCCGCCTGTTCGGCAGCGACCCGACCTCGCCGGGCCACGCGGCGCATGAGGCCGACGCGCTGATCGAGCGGGTCGGGCTTTCGCGCTACGCCGGAATGTTCGGCTCGCAGCTGACCTATATCGATCAGAAGCGCGTCGAGCTTGCGCGCGCGCTCGCCACGCGGCCGCAGCTTCTCCTGCTCGACGAATGGCTCGCGGGCCTGAACCCGACCGAGCTCAAGATCGGCATCGGCTTGATCCGGCAGATTCAGGCTGAGGGAATCACCATCGTGATGGTCGAGCACGTCATGGAGGCGATCCGCGCACTCTGCGACCATGTCGTAGTGATGAATGCGGGCGAGAAGATCGCCGAGGGAACCTCGGAAGCCGTGCTGTCCAATGCCAAGGTGATGGAAGCCTATCTCGGAGTGGACGATGCTGCGGCTTGAGCAGATCAGCGTCGCCTACGGCAAGCACGAGGCGTTGCAGCAGGTGACGCTCGAGGCCCTCGCCGGCCGCACGACGGTCATTCTGGGCGCCAACGGCGCCGGCAAGACCACGCTGCTCAAGACCGTCGCGGGCCTGGTCCAGCCCCTGCCCGGCGGCCGCATCATGTTCGAGGGCCGCCCGATCGAGGGCCGCGCTCCGCATGAGATCGTGGCGGCCGGCATCGCGCTGGTGCCCGAGGGCCGCCGCCTGTTCGGCGATATGACGGTCGAGGATAACCTCAAGCTCGGCGCTTATACCGAACATGCTCGCGAGCATGAGGCCGAGCGGCTGGAGCGGCTGATCGAACTGTTTCCCAGGCTCGCCGAGCGGCGCGGCCAGCTCGCCAAGACCATGAGCGGCGGCGAGCAACAGATGGTAGCCGTCGCACGCGCGCTGATGTCGGAGCCGAAGATTCTTTTGCTCGACGAACCGTCGCTCGGCCTGAGCCCGCGGCTGGTGAAGGATTTGTTCGCGGCGCTGCGCAAGATCACCGCGACCGGACAAGCAGTGCTGCTGGTCGAGCAGAACGCGCATCAGAGCCTGCGGCTCGCGGATTACGTCTACGTGCTGGAGAACGGCCGCATCCACAGCTCCGGCACGCCGGCGGAAATCCAGGAAGACGAAGTGATCCAGCAGGCCTATCTCGGCCGCGAACATAAGCCGGCCGTGAAGCCCGCATCAGCTCCTGCCGCCAGGCCCCGCGCCGGGGGAGACCTGCACGAAGGTGGATTTGTTAACCCATTCGCGCGTACGGTTTTCAGGGATCAGGGCCCTGTCGGCCCGGACGAGGAGCGTTCCATGGTTGGTGGTTTGCAAAGCGTTTACTCTGGTGGCGGGTTCTTCAACCCCTATGCGCGCACGATCGCGCCGCGGCCGGTCCAGGCCGCAACCCCTGCGGCGCCCAGCCCGGAGCACACCGCTCCGTCGGCACCCAAGGCGGATGCCAGCAAGGCGGATGCTAATACCGCCGGCGGCGGTTTCTTCAACCCGGCAGCACGCTCAATCGAAACCAAGCGGTAAGCGCGCCTATTGCTTGGCGCCTCGCATCACGTGGTAGCTGAGCTCGTCCGGGTCCTGTAGGTCCGGCACCTTCCAGCCGTCGAGATCGTATTCGGCCAGGCACTGCTCGGCGAAACCCTTGAGCTTGTCGGCGACGCCCATCGCCTGCGCCCCGAACAACACGTAGCGGCGGATCTCCTCGGTCGATCCGCCGTAATTGATCTCATAGAGTTCGTGCCGGCCGCCGAATTCGGTGCCGATCGAGTCCCAGAGCAGCTTCAGGAGTTTCACGCGGCTCACGGCGTCATAGCCGTTCGAGCCGCGATAGTATTTGTCGAGATACTTGCGAATATCCGGGTTCTTGAAGTCGCGAGCCGATGAGTTGAGATAGATCAGGCCCGAGGCCACGGTCTGCTCGATGATGTTCTTCACCTTCGAGTAGGCCATCGTGGACGTGATCTGATAGGCGCCCGCCGGCTCGATATCCGGCAACAGGTACTCGCCGATCCAGGGCTTCGGATTGCGCACCATCGCCTCCGACAGGCCCCAGAACAGATTGCGCCACACCAGAACCTCGCCGACATTGGCCTGCACGCCGCGGAAATCCTTGCTGCCCGACGCCTCGACGGCTTTCAGCAGCAGGCCGGCGATGAAGTCGAGCTTGACGGCAAGTCGAGTGCAGCCGTGCAGCAGCGCGCGCGGCAGAAAGCCGGTCATCGGGAAGAAGTTGTTGGCCTTGGCGACGTCGCCGTAGCAGAACACGTTCTCCCAGGGTACCAGCACCTTGTCCATAATGAACACGGCGTCGTTCTCATCGAGTCTAGACGAAAGCGGATAGTCGAACGGGCTGCCCATCGCCGTCGAAGTCATCTCGTAGGAGGTGCGGCAGATCAGCTTCACGCCCGGAGCATTGGTTGGAATCATGAAGATCGCGGCGAAATTCTTGTCGCCGACCGGGATCAAGCCGTGGTGCGCGACGAAGGTGTAGTTGGTGAGCACCGATCCGGTAGCCACCACCTTGGCGCCGGAGACGATGATGCCGGCGTCGGTTTCCTTCTCGACGTGGCAATAGACGTCGCCGACTTGCTCCGGCGGCAGATTGCGGTCGACCGGCGGATGGATGATGGCGTGGTTGACGAACGGGACACGCTCCTGGCTGTAGCGGTACCAACGCTTCGCGTTTTCCTGCCACGGATCGTAGAAGTCGGAATTGGCGCCCAGCGTGCCGAGGAAAGCCGCCTTGTAATCGGGTGCGCGGCCCATCCAGCCGTAGCCGATGCGCGCCCATTCGGCGATAGCGTCGCGGCCGGCGACCGACTCCGCGACGTTCTTCGGTGCTTTGAAATAGGCATGCGTATAGCCGCCATTGCCGGTATCGGTCGGCACGCACAGCTTCGACTTGTGCTTGGGGTCGTGTAGCGCATCGTACAGACGCGCGACCATGCGCGCGGTGTTGCGGAAGGCCGGATGCGTAGTGACGTCCTTGACGCGCTCGCCGTAGATGTAAATCTCGCGGCCGTCGCGCAGCGACTCGAGAAACTCCTTACCGTTCATCGGCTTGGAAGCGCTGACTTTGCCGATCGTCTCCGGCCTCTTGGCGAATGCCACCTGATCGTCGCGCGCTGCGGCGTTAGACATGTTCGTCCTCCCTGGAAGTCCGGCCGCGTTGTCCGCGACTCCGACTACTCGATTGATTGCGCTCGCTAATCGAGCCCTGCCCGCCGATTACGATAGGGGGTCACATTTGCCATGGCAATAGAACGGAAATCGGATTGGTGCCCCCGGCCCGAGTCGAACGGGCACTGCCTTGCGACAACCTGATTTTGAGTCAGGCGCGTCTACCAATTCCGCCACGGGGGCTCGGCCCAATCATAGCGGGGAGCGGCGAGATTGGACAGTTGTGGGCAGAGCGGCTATGCCGCGCCGCTATGGCCAAGCCGACAATACGACTTGCGCGAACGGGCGTGGCATTTGCGATCTCTGCGATAGCAGCGGCGACGCTCGCTGGTGCGTGGTTCTTCGAACTCGCGCTGGGCTTGGCGCCCTGCCCGCTCTGCCTCGATCAGCGCTGGCCCTATTACATCGCCGTACCGCTCGCCCTTGCAGTCGGATTGATCGCGGGCAAGGCACGGCGCGTGCAGGCAACGCGCGCAGGATTTCTTGCGCTTGCAGTCGTGCTCGCTATCAGCGCCGGACTCGGCGTTTATCACGCCGGCATCGAATGGGCATTGTGGCCGAGCCCGGGCACCTGCGCCGGAGTCGCTCCAGCAGCGCCGGGCAATATTCTCGACGCGCTCAAGAATCCGCCGCGCTTCGTTTCCTGCGACGAAGCGGCGTGGCGCATGCTCGGGATTTCGCTGGCGGGCTACAACGCGCTGATCGCAGGCGTGCTGGCCTGGATCGCTGCGCGCACGGCTTACGGCTCGAGCTCGGTATCCCAGTAGAGGTAGTCGAGCCAGCTCTGGTGCAAGTAGTTCGGCGGAAACAGCCGGCCGTTGCGGTGCAGGTCGTTGACCGACGGCTGGTAGGGCATGTGCGAGGGCCACATACCCGACTCGCGCGTGGAGAGGCCGCCCTTCAGCAAATTACAGCCCGAACAGGCGGTGACTACGTTCTCCCACGTGGTGTGGCCGCCGCGCGAACGCGGCACCAAATGATCGAAGGTCAGGTCGTCGCGCGAGCCGCAATACTGGCAAGCGAAGCGATCGCGCAGGAACACGTTGAACCGCGTGAAGGCCGGATTGCGCGCCGGGCGGATGTAGGTCTTGAGCGACACGACGCTCGGCAGCTGGATCTCGATGCTGGGGCTGCGCACCGCGCGATCGTAATGGGCGACCGGAACCACGCGATCGAGGAACACCGCCTTGATCGAGTCCTGCCACGCCCACACCGAGAGCGGGTAGTAGCTGAGCGGCCTGTAGTCCGCATTCAGCACGAGCGCTGGCCAGGCGCCCGGCGAAACCGCAACCGTCAACGACAACTCCCTGTGCCTGAACCCGGGTTGGGCCCGGGTGTCTCGTTACCCCCAATATAGCGACTCGGCGTCAGTCTTGTGAAGCGCGCCGACTTGTCTCAGCGCGGCACACGAAAGGCGCGGGCTAGGAAATGCCCGCCGTGGCGCAGGCCCTCGCCGTCGATGCCGTGGCCCAGGCCCTGCGAAAGATGCCATTCGACCAGGACTTCCGCGGCCGCAAGCGCATTCGCCGAGATGAACAAGGCCTGCGGCGGGATCAGGTCGTCGCGGTCGCCATGCACCAGGAGCACCGGTGGCTTTGATCGGATTTCGGTTTGGGCGCGCGCGGGACCGTCCTTGCCCTCGGGCGTTACGTAGAGGCCGGAATATCCGACGATCGCGGCCGGTGAGAGCGCGCGCCGAAGCCCCACATGCAGCGCCATCATGCTGCCCTGGCTGAAGCCGACGAGCGCCAGCGCGCTGCCGGGCAGCGAGCGGCGCGCGAGCTCGACGTCAAGAAACGCGTCGAGCAGAGGTGCGGCCTTGTTCACACCGCGCCAGCGCTCACCCAGATCGCGCGAGGTGAGATCGAACCATTGCCGGCCCGTGGGCGCGTCGGCGCAAAGCTTCGGCGCGTTCGGCGAGACGAAGGCCGCATCGGGCAGCAGCGACTGCCATTCCTGGCCGAGCGCGATCAGATCGTTGCCGTCGGCGCCGTAGCCGTGGAGAAAGACCACGAGCTTGCGGGCGTTCCCCGAGCGCGGCTCGATGCGCGGACCGTCGAGCGTTGGCGCCATTGGTTCACTCATCTTGCCGGTTGAATGGGAACGGGATCGCGCTTCTTCACCGCGCGATAGTAAGACCACAACAGCCGCGCCGCCACGGCGCGCCAGGGCCGCCAAGGCTCCGCCATTCTTTCGAGCTGTTTCGCGGTCGGGCGCTTGCGCTTCTTGAATGCGATGCGCGCGGCCTCCTGGAGCGCGAGATCGCCTGAAGCAAAAGCGTCGGCGTGGCCGATGCAGAACATCAGATAAATGTCGGCGGTCCAGGGGCCGATGCCTTTGACGGCGACGAGTGCGCGGTGCGCCTCGTCGGCGGGAAGATCGGCCAGAACGGAAAGATTGAGACTGCCGTCCGTCACCGCGCGTGCGATACTTCTGAAATGCGCGACTTTCGGCCGCGAGAGTCCGCAACGCTTCAGCTTGTTGGCATGCGCAGAAAGAACCGCCTTCGGCTCGAACGGATCGAATGTAGCGGCGAGCCGACTCCAGATCGCGGCCGCGCTCGCGACCGATAGCTGCTGCGAGCAGACGATGGTGGCCAGACCGGCGAAGCCCGGCTCGCGCCGCCGCAAAGGCAGCGGGCCGGCGAGCGCGACAATCTCCTCGAAGCGCGGGTCGCGCTGCAAAAGCGCCAAGAGACCGGCCTCGATATCGGCTTCGGTTTCGATGCGGGAGGACATGAGCGGGAAGAACCATCTAGAAAGGGCTTATGCAACCCGCTTCGACCCGCCCCGTATTCCGCTTCGCGCCGAGTCCGAACGGATATCTGCACCTCGGCCACGCGCTGTCGGCGCTCACCAACTACGAACAAGCGCGCGCGGCGGGCGGGCGGCACCTTTTGCGCATTGAAGACATCGACCCGACCCGCTGCCGGCCCGAATTCGAGGCTGCGATCTACGAGGATTTGCACTGGCTCGGCATCGACTGGGAAGAGCCGGTGCGGCGCCAGTCGGAGCATTTCGTCGAATACGCGGTGGTATTGGCGCGGCTCGAGCGCGACGGGCTGGTCTATCCCGCTTACGAGAGCCGCGCGGAGATCGCGCGTCTCGTCGCGGAACGCGCCCCCTGGCCGCACGATCCGGATGGCGCCCCGTTCTATCCGGGCGCGTCGCATGAATTATCTTCCGGCGAACGAGCGCGGCGGCGGATCAACGAGCCTTTCGCGCTGCGGCTCGACCTTGCGAAGGCGCTAGCCCGCGTAAGCAAGTCGATTTCGTGGACGGAGACCGGCGATGGCGATACGCACGAGGTCACGGCGACGCCGGAGCGCTGGGGCGATGTGATCCTTGGGCGCAAGGAGACGCCGGCGAGCTACCATCTCTCCGTCGTACTCGACGATGCGCTGCAGGGCATAACCCACGTCGTGCGCGGGTTCGATTTATACGAGGCGACTTCGGTGCACCGGCTATTGCAGGAAATCCTCGGCCTGCCGGCGCCGGTCTATCACCACCACCGGCTCGTGCTCGACACCGACGGCAAGAAGCTCTCCAAGCGCGACAAGTCCACGACGTTGCGCGAGCTGCGCGCCGCCGGCTTGACGCCCGCCGACGTGCGCCGCGCTGTCGGGCTCTAGTTCAGCCCGATCCCGAGCACCCAGAGCCAGAACGCGGCGGTGAATAACGAGGCCGCGGAGGAAATCGACACCGCGCTCGCCGCGGCGACGACGCCGGACTTGTAGCGCGCGGCCAGGAGATAGGAGTTCACCCCACTCGGCATGGCCGCGAACACGACGGCGACTCCGGCATAGACCGGCGAGAGCTGGAAGACATAGCGGACCAGCAACCACACGATGAGCGGAAGCAGCATCAGCTTGAGTGTCGCGATCACGACCGAGAGCGCGAGGTCGCCGGCAATACCGTAGCGGTGCAAGGCCAGCCCTAACGCGAACAGCGCACAGGGCACGGCGGAGGCCGCAATCATGTCGATGACCGTCTCGGCACGCCGCCGAGGCTCACGCCCGCCATGCGCGCGGCAAGGCCGAGGAAAAACGCGATCAGGATCGGGTTGGTGATCATGTTCCAGGCGAAGCGCTTGAGCGCCGGCGCCGAAAGCCCCGCCTCACCGCCTTCTATCATCACGGTCGCAGCTACCATCATAAGCGGCAGATGCACGGCGATTAGCAGGAACAGCGGCACCGCGCCTGCCTCGCCATAGGCGGAAAGCACTAGTGGGATGCCCAAGAGCACGACGTTCGACTGGCTCGAGGCGAAGCCGTGGATCACCGCCTCGCGCAGGCGGCGATGGAAAAGCTTGGCCGAGATGGTCTGCCCTACCGCCCACACGACGGCGACGCCAAGGAAATACGCGATCCAGTAACCCCAGGGCAAACCCTCCGGCAATTTCGCCTCGATGAAAATCCGGATGATCATCAAGGGGATCGCGACCAGGTAGACGTAGTCGGAGAGCCCGTCGGAGCCCCTCTCGGAAAAAACGCGGGTCCAGGCGCAGAAATAACCGAGCCCGATCACGGCGAAGACCGGCACGACAATCTCGGCGATGCGGAGGATTTGGTTCAAGGGCGAGTCAGTTCAGGCGTTGTTGCTGTTCGCCTGTGCCACGATCTTCACCACGTCGGCAAGGATGCGGTTCAGTTCGAAGTGCTTCGGCGTGTAGACGGCGGCGACCCCGGCCTGCATCAAGAGGCTTTCGTCCTCGGGCGGGATGATGCCGCCGACCACCACCGGCACAGCGAGCCCCTCGCCGCGCATGCGCTCCATAACCTCGCGCACCAGGGGGACATGACTTCCTGACAGGATCGAAAGCCCGACCACGTGGGCGCGCTCTTGGCGCGCGGCGCTGACGATCTCTTCCGGTGTCAGGCGGATGCCCTCATAAACCACGTCCATGCCGGCGTCGCGGGCGCGGGCCGCGATCTGCTCGGCGCCGTTGGAGTGGCCGTCGAGGCCGGGTTTGCCGACCAGGAACTTGAGCCGACGGCCGAGCTTGCGGGAAACCGCGTCGACCGCCTCGCGCACGTCGCCGAGGCCCTGGGCGTCGTTCCGCACCGCGCGGCCGACACCGGTAGGCGCGCGGTACTCGCCGAACTCATCGCGCAACGCCGCGCCCCATTCGCCGGTGGTGACGCCGGCCTTGGCGCAGGCGATAGAGGGCGGCATGATGTTGCCGCCGCCGCGCGCCGCGCGCTTGAGCTCGCCTAGCGCCTTCTCGACTGCGCGCGGATCGCGCTCCTTGCGCCAAGCCTGCAAGCGCTCGATCTGCCCGCGCTCGGCGCTTTCGGAGATCGTCTGGATCAGCTCGTTGCCGCCGGAAAGCGGCGAACGCTCGGTATCCATGAAGCGGTTGACGCCGACGACGATCTGCTCGCCGCGCTCGATCGCTTCGAGCCGCTTGGTGTTGGATTCCACAAGCTGCGATTTCATATAGCCGCTCTCGACCGCGGCGATCGCGCCGCCCATGCGCTCGATCAGCGACAATTCCTCCAGGGCCTCGCGCTTCAGCTCCTCGACCTTGGCCGCAATCACCGGCGAGCCGTCGAACAGATCGCCGTATTCGAGCAAGTCCGTCTCGTGGGCCACGATCTGTTGCATGCGGATCGACCATTGCTGGTCCCAGGGCCTGGGCAGGCCGAGCGCCTCGTTCCAGGCCGGCAGCTGCACGGCGCGCGCGCGCGCGTTCTTCGAAAGCACCACCGAAAGCATCTCGAGCAGGATGCGATGCACGTTGTTCTCGGGCTGCTGCTCGGTGAGTCCCAAGCTGTTCACCTGCACGCCGTAGCGAAAGCGGCGGTGCTTCTCGTTTTTCACCCCGTAGCGTTCGCGGGTGATCTCCTCCCAGAGCTCGGTGAAGGCGCGCATCTTGCAAAGCTCGGTGACGATACGGATGCCAGCATTGACGAAGAAGGAGACGCGGCCGACCGCGTCCTCGAACGCCTCGCCTTTGACCTGGCCGGACGCCCGCACGGTATCGAGGATCGCGACCGCGGTGGCGAGCGCGAAGGCGAGCTCCTGCACCGGCGTCGCGCCCGCTTCCTGCAGGTGATAGGAGCAGACGTTCACCGGATTCCATTTCGGCATTTCGCCGGCGGCGAACAGCACGACGTCCTTGGTGAGCCGCATCGAGGGCGCCGGCGGAAACACGTGGGTGCCGCGCGAGAGATATTCCTTGATGATGTCGTTCTGGATCGTGCCCTGGAGCTTGTCGCGCGACACGCCCTGCTCGTCGGCAAGCGCGGCATAGAGCGCGAGCAACCAGGCTGCCGTCGCGTTGATCGTCATCGAGGTGTTCATGGTCTCGAGGGGAATGCCCTCGAACAGCGCGCGCATGTCGCCCAGATGCGAGATCGGCACGCCGACCTTGCCGACCTCGCCCTTAGCGAGCGGATGATCGGCGTCGTAACCGGTTTGGGTCGGCAGATCGAAAGCGACCGAAAGGCCGGTCTGGCCCTTCGCAAGATTGGCGCGATAAAGCCGGTTCGATTCCGCGGCCGTCGAGTGGCCCGCATAGGTGCGGAAGATCCAGGGCGGGTCGCGCGCGATCATCCTCTTTCTCCGCCGGCCGCAGCGAGTTATTGCAGCGCAGCATCGGCGTCTTAGCATGCGGCGACGGCAGACAAAATG
>DATBTC010000011.1:0-3067 GCA_036559465.1 Xanthobacteraceae bacterium | reverse complement strand
CGGCTGCGCCAGAAAATACCAGTGGTACATCCGCATCGCGCTTTCCGCGCTGGCTCCGGCCCACACGTCGGCGGTCGGCAGGATGTCGAGCACGGCGAGCGCGCTTACCGTCTCCGGATGATCGAGCGCCAGGCGATAGCCGACGCGCGCGCCACGGTCGTGCCCGGCGATGGCGAAGCGGTCAAAGCCCAGGGCGCGCATGCTGGCGATCTGATCGGCCCCCATGACGCGTTTGGAATAGCGCGTATGCCCAGCATCGCCCTCGGGTTTGTCGGAGCGGCCGTAGCCGCGCAGGTCTGGCGCGACGACGGTGAAGCGTTCTGCCAACGCCGGCGCAACGGCCTTCCACATCACACGCGTTTGCGGATAGCCATGTAGCAGCAAGAGTGGCGGCCCCACGCCGCCGACGAGCGCTTCGATATTGACGCCGTCGCCGGGCAAGCGGCGGCGTTCAAAACCGTCGATCAATCCATCCGGCAGGTTGGCATTTGGCATGAGCTAGGCCGCGAAGTTCGTTTCGCGGCCTAGCGTACAGGATGATGCGGGACAGCGTCAGGCCGTACGGGCGCCTTCCGCGACTAGCCGATCCCCAAAGTACAGGATCTTTTGCTCTGTCTCCGTCCCGTCGTCATAAGTTCGAATGACATCTTCGGGAATGTGCTGCAGATCGGAAGCGCGCAAATAATCCCGCATGGTCGTGCCCGTGCAGCGTGAATCCTGGTTGGGCGCTCCGCGGTGCGCGATCGCGTCATCGAGGTTTACGGTCCGGAAGTCGATGCTGTAGCGCGCGAGCCCGGTTGTGTTGGGGACGGTCTCATGCAGCTGGGCGCCGGAGAACAGGATCACGCTGCCTGGTTTCGGCAACAAACAAATTGCTGGCGGCTCGATTTCCTGCTGGGGCTTGGGCTGCTCGCGCGTGTCGGTTTTCACGTGCTGGGCAGCTGTCGCGCGATGCTTGGTGTTCCACTCGTAGTAATTGTAGATCTCCGAGTTGTTCTTCACCGGCCGGTCGAAATAGTAGGGATAGAAGGCCATCGAATTGCCGGCCTCGATCGGATAGATCGGGAACCACCAGTTGATCTGATTGAGCGGCGCCGAATACCAGGTGTCGCGGTGCGCATGGAACGCGTAGGCGATGCCGGACGATAAGAAATCGGACGGATAGGCCGAGCGCATGCGGGGCACGTCGAAGTAGGTTCGCTCGATATCGACGCCGTTCTCGACCAGGAGCTGCCGGATGAGCGCCTTGCATTCCGGGTGGTGCACGAATTGCGGTTTTAGTGTCCCCAGAATAGCGGCGACCTGCTCGGGCGTGAGATGCTTATGAACCGTTCTCGGATCGTACGGAGCGAACGCTTCCTCCAGCAGGCGCTTGCCGAGTTCAACCATCGCCTGAGAGGCGGGTGTCGCCGGATTAACGAAAAGGCTCCCAGCGTAGAGCTGTTGACGTCTTTGGTCGTCGGTCAACGAGGCATCGAAATACACTGCCGACATAGGACTAACCTCAAATTTGTTTTGATGGAAAGGACGCCAGCGACCTCACATCCAGACAGCTTCTGGAGGTTTGTTGTCGGCAAGTGATCCTGACCGCGATTGGGGTTCCCTGCTGATACGCGGCAAGGCTAACACCCGCTACCATGGCGAATAGTCGCCCATTGGGGAGTGCGTCCTACCACCTTCGGATTACGCGCCGCGAAGGCGGGGTTTGCGATACACGCCTTCACTGGAGGATGGGCTGGCCCTGCACCCACGCTTGATAGGTCCGCAGCGACGCGGTCACCCTTAGAGCCAAGCACGACCCTTGGGGGCTGCCAGCCTATCCTCGGCACCGCACATCAACTAGAATGTCCCGATGGAAGAAACCGTCATCGATCGCGCCGCCATGGGCCGGCTCGCCAAGGCGCTCGCCTTCATCTGCGGCCCGCAGCATCCGACCACCGTCGCCCTGCAGGCCGCATCCGACAGCGGCTCGGAAAAGGACATCAAGGCGGCGCGCGCGCTGTTCCTGAAGCTGAAACCTGCCGATCGCCGCTCCGCCCTGGCAATGCTGCGCGATTGATGAAAGCCGTCGCATCCACCAACGCCTCACCGTGCATTACCTGCGGCGCCTGCTGCTCCTACTCGGCGGAATGGCCGCGCTTCACGCTCGAGAGCGACGCTGCCATCGCGCGCTTGCCGAGCGAGTTCGTTAATGACGGCGCGATCGGCATGCGTTGCGAGGGTGCACGCTGCTGTGCGCTTGTCGGCGAGGTCGGCATCGCCACGTCGTGCACCGTCTACGAGCTTCGGCCCGAAGTGTGCCGCGAGTGCCAGCCTGGCGATGACGCGTGCACCGTGGCGCGTGAGCGGGCCGGCTTGCCGCCGCTCGCGAGCTGAGCGGCTCAGTCCGCCGGGTCAGTCGGCTGGGCGCGCATGCTCAAGGAAGAAGCGCAGCATCTCGCGCGTCGCGTCGGGACCGGACGGATCGGTGAACGACCCAGCCGAGCTGCCGCCCGACCATGCATGCCCAGCGCCGTGGATCTCCCACCATTCGAGCACGCTGCGTCCGCTGGCATCGCGGCGCACCGAGCGCGTAAATCTGCCCCGCGAAGGCGCCTGCGGCTCCGATAGAACCTGCACATCGCCGCCGGCCCGCGCGACAATTTGGGCGCCGTTGCGGGGATGCACGGTGGTGTCGCGGTCGCCGTGGAAGACGATGGTCGGCACGGCGTGGCCACCGTCTAGGCCGGCAGGTTTGCTGCTGCGCGCCGGAGTATCGCCCCGCATCGCCGCAAGGGCCGACGGCAGGTCGCGGGCCGCGCCGCAGGCAAGGCCCGAGTGCACGCCAACGCCGGCATAGAGATCGGGATAGGCCTCGCCCATGATTGCCGCCGCCGCGCCGCCCGCCGACAAGCCGGCGACGTAGATGCGCCGCGGGTCGATCGCGTAGTCCGCCATGATCTGGCGCGTGATACCGGCAATGAGGGCTGGCTCGCCCATGCCGCGCTGCTGATCGCCACCCTTGAACCAGTTCCAGCACCGCGAGACGTTGGCCGCTATCGGCTGCTCGGGGTAGGCGACGAAGCAG
>DATBTC010000010.1:0-5165 GCA_036559465.1 Xanthobacteraceae bacterium | reverse complement strand
TCGGCGCGGAACAGGAAATTCCCCGAGTTCCAGAGATAGCCGTCCTTCAGGTAGCGTTCCGCGGTCGGCGCATCGGGCTTCTCGACGAAGGCCTCGACGGCGCGCGCGGGTGCGGCGTTCGGGATCGGCGGGCCTGGGCGGATATAACCATAGGCGGTCGCCGGATGGTCGGGCTTGAGGCCGAAGGTAACGATATGGCCGGCCTCGGCAGCCGGCCGCGCGTCGCGGCAGGCGGCGATGAACGCTGCGGGGTCGCGCACGACATGGTCCGCGGCCAGCACGAGCACGAGCGCCTTCGGCGTCTGCGCGGCGATGTGCGCAGTGGCGGCTGCTACCGCAGGTCCGGAATTGCGGCGCGCCGGCTCGAGCAGGATTTCGGCTGTAATGCCGATTTCCTCGAGTTGCTCGCGCACCAGGAAGCGATAGTCTCGGTTGGTGACCACTACCGGGCGGCCGAATATGGCTGGATCGGAAACGCGGGCGACCGTTTCCTGCAGCGTCGACTGCGGGCCCAGGAGCTTGAGGAATTGCTTCGGCAGGCTGTCGCGCGAGGCCGGCCACAGGCGCGTGCCGGCGCCACCGCAGAGAATCACCGGACGGATCGGGTCTGGCATGGGTTGGGTTTCCGCGGCCACGATCGATGATAGCGCGAACGCGTGGCGCGTGCCCCGCTCAGGCGCTTGCGGCCTGCGGGACGTGGAACTGGACCTCGTAGACCTTGTGATAGCGGCCGCGCCGGGCGATCAGCTCGTCGTGCCGGCCGTTTTCGACGACGCGGCCCTTCTCGATCACGCAGATCTTGTCGGCGGCGATCACGGTCTGCAGCCGGTGCGCGATCACCAGCGTGGTGCGCGAGGTGCGCAGCTTGTCGAGTGCGCGCTGGATCTCGTGCTCGGCTTCGCTGTCGAGCGCCGCGGTCGGCTCGTCGAGCAGCAGAATGGGCGCGTTCTTCAGGAAAGCGCGGGCGATGGCGATGCGTGCCCGCTGGCCGCCGGAGAGCTGCAATCCGTGTTCGCCGACTTCCGTGTCGTAACCGTGTTCGAAGCCCAGGATGAAGTCGTGCGCGTAAGCGGCCTTGGCCGCGGCGACGATCTCGTCCTCGGACGCGCTGGGTTTTCCGAAAGCGATGTTTTCGCTCACGGTGCCGGAGAACAGATAGACGTCCTGGCTGACATAGGCGATCGCCTCGCGCAGCGAACGGCGCGTGCAACCGGCGATCGGCTGGCCGTCGATCAGGATTTCGCCCGACAGCGGCTCATAGAAGCGCTCGAGCAAGTTCATGATCGTGGTCTTGCCACCGCCGGAGGGTCCAACGAGTGCAGTGGTCTGGCCGGGTTCGGCGGTGAACGAAATTCCTTGCAGTACGGTTTCTACCGGCCGGTAAGCGAAGACGACGTCGCGGAACTCGACCCGGGCGCGCGTTACGGCAAGATTCGGAAGGCCAGCCTCCTCGCGCTCGGCGGGAACGCTGTCGAGGACGTCGTACAGCATACGAACGCCGACCAAGGCGTTGGAGAGATCGATATTGAGCCGTGCAAGCCGTTTGGCGGGCTCGTAACACAGGATCAGCGCGGTGAGCACCGCCGCGAACTCGCCGGGAGTCTTGCCGGTGACGAGCACGGTGTGGCCGGTATAGGCGACCGCGGCTGCGATGGCGAAGCCGCCGAGCGTCTCCATCAGCGGGCTGGCGCGCGCGCTGACGCGCGCCATCTTGTTTGTCGCCAACTCGGTGCTTTGGACGCTTGCCTGAAAGCGAATCCGCAGCCGGTCCTCCAGGCCGTAGGACTTGACGATTCGGATGCCCTGAGCGGTTTCCTGCATGGTTTGCATCATTTCGCCGAGACCGCCGAACTCGCGCTGCACGATCTTGCGTGCTCGGCTGATCATCTTGCGGACAAAAAGTACCGCGATCGGCAGGGTGAGCAGGCCAAAAATGCTGACGATCGGGTCCTGCGACACCATCACAGCGATCAAGCCGATGAGCGTTAAAACATCGCGCCCCAGGCTGGTGATCACCAGATCGAGGACTTGGCGCGCTCCGTTGGCGCCGAAGTTCAAGCGGTTCATGAAATCTGTGGAATGGCGGGCGGCGAAATAGGCGACGCCCTGGGTAAGCATGCTGTCGTACATGCGCTTGCGGAAATCGGAGATCACCCGGTTCCCGACATAGGCCATGATCACCGTTGCACCGTAGGCGGCCAAACCTTTGACCGTGTAGACGGTGACGATCGCTGCGCTAAGCAGCCAAACCAGATAATAGGCCTGGTTCACGAAAATCCCGTTCACGATCTCCTTGATCATATAAGCGGTGATGGAGGTGGAGGCCGCGACGAGAAACAGGAAGAAGAACCCCAGGGCATAGCCCTTGGCGTGCTTGCGCCCTTCGGTACGCAGCAGACGCGGAATGATCGTACGCGCGTCTTCGCCAAACAGGCCGGAGAGACGGCTCTTGATACGATCAATCCACATGTCGGTCGCCGGTGCAGGGCGCGTTGATTGGGTACCAAGGTCGTGGGCGGCGGACCGCGATCGACGGCCGTGGTGCGGTGCGGCATCAAACCGGTTTTATGCGGCGAGTCAATCGAAAGATCGGCGTGGCGACAAGCGGTCCGCTCAAGGCTTGGCGGTCAGACGCTGGAGTTCGCTACGGAATGCAGGTGCGATATCAGGACGCGACAGCGCATAGGCGACATTGGCGGCCAGGAAGCCGACCTTGGATCCGCAATCGAAAGTGCGCCCTTCGAAAGCGAATCCCCGGAAGCGTTGGCGCTCGGCGAGCCGCAGCATCGCATCGGTGAGCTGGATTTCGCCGCCGGCGCCGCGCACCTGCGAAGCGAGATGATCGAAGATTTCCGGCTGCAGGATGTAGCGGCCGGTGATGATCATGTTCGACGGCGCCTTGCCGCGTTCCGGCTTCTCCACCATCGTGCTGATCTCGAAGCTGTTGCCCTGTTTCGGACCGATGCCGACCACGCCATATTTGTGGGTGTCCTCGGCCGGCACTTCCTCGACCGCGATCATGTTCGTCTTCTCGCCGAGCGAACCATAAGCGTCGATCATTTGCGCCAGGCAGCCGCGCTTGGCTTGCACGAGCACGTCTGGAAGCAGCAAGGCGAAGGGTTCGCGGCCGACAAGCTCGGCCGCGCACAGGACGGCGTGGCCGAGACCAAGCGGCGATTGCTGGCGCGTGTAGCTGATCGAGCCCGCGGCGGGAAGGTCGCGCTCGAGCGCTTCGAGCTCGGCGCGTTTGCCGCGTTCGGAGAGCGTCAGTTCGAGCTCGAACTGGCGGTCGAAATGATCTTCGATCACGGCCTTGTTGCGGCCGGTTACGAAGATGAAATGCTCGATGCCGGCTTCGCGCGCTTCGTCGAAGGCATACTGGATCAGCGGCCGGTCGACGACCGTCAGCATCTCCTTCGGCATCGCCTTGGTGGCGGGCAGGAAGCGGGTGCCGAGGCCGGCGACCGGGAAGACGGCTTTGCGGATTTTCTGCATCGCGATCCGGCAATCAGCGCTCGAGCTTGCGCTCCCAGGCGAGCGCGTGAGTGACGATGGTCGCCAGATCGTCGAGCTTCGGCCGCCAACCGAGCTTGGCGCGGATGCGGTCGGCGTTCGCCACGACGGCTTCCGAATCGCCCGGACGGCGCGGCGAGAGCGTCACCGGAAAGTCGACGCCGGATACGCGTTTCACCGTGTCCACGACTTCGCGCACGGAGTAGCCGCGGCCGTAGCCGCAATTGAGCGTGAGGTTCTCGCCGCCCTGGCGCAGGTGGCGAAGGGCTGCGATATGCGCGTCGATCAGATCGGTGACGTGAATATAGTCGCGAATGCAGGTGCCGTCGGGAGTCGCATAGTCGGTTCCGAATATCTGCATGCCCTTGCGCTTGCCGACCGCGGCCTCGCAGGCTGCCTTGATCAAGTGTGTCGCCCTCGGAGTCGATTGGCCGGTGCGGCCGGCCGGGTCGGCGCCGGCGACGTTGAAGTAGCGAAGGACAACGGCTGAAAGTCCGTGCGCTAGCGCCGTGTCGCGCAGGATCCATTCGCTCATCAGTTTCGACGTGCCGTAAGGCGATTCCGGCTTGGGCCTAGCGCTCTCGTCGACCGGGTTGGTGTCGGGATTGCCATAGACGGCTGCAGTCGAGGAGAATACGTAGCGCTTGACGCCTGCGCGCACGATTGCCGACAGGAGCGCGCGTGTATTCGCGGTGTTGGTAAGATAATAGCCGAGCGGGTCGGCGACCGAGTCGGGTACGACGACCTTGGCGGCGAAATGTGTAACCGCTTCGACATCGTGCTCGCGCAACGTCTTCTCGACCAGCGCCTCGTCGCCGACATTGCCGACCACGAGTTTCGCCGGTTCCGGAACGGCTTTGCGGTTGCCGGTAGAGAGATCGTCGATCACCACGACCTTCTCGCCCGCATCGAGCAGAGCGAGCACCATATGGCTGCCGATATAGCCGGCGCCCCCGGTCACCAGTACGGCCATGACGAATCGCTTTCCCGAACCCGCTGGACTTCTAGTATAGAAGCCGGTTCTCGCGCACGCGCAGCTCGTCCGCTTCAACCATCATGGTTACGAGATCGGCCAGGGTCGTGGTGGGGCTCCAGCCCAGCTCGCGCCGGGCTTTGGACGCATCGCCGATCAGGTAATCGACTTCCGCCGGGCGATAATAGCGCGGGTCGATGCGGATGATCGTTTTTCCGCTCTTGCGGTCGATGCCGGTTTCCCCGTCGCCCTTGCCCTTCCACTCGATGGCGAATCCGAGCCGTTCGGCGGCCAGCTCGCAGAAACCGCGGACCGACATTGTCGTGCCGGTTGCCAGTACATAATCTTCGGCGGTCGGGCGTTGCAGCATGCGCCACACGCCTTCCATGTAATCGCCGGCGAAGCCCCAGTCGCGTTGGGCCTCGAGATTGCCGAGTGAGAGCAGCTCGCGGCGGCCGTGCTTCACCTCGGCCAGTCCGGCGGTGATCTTGCGGGTGACGAATTCGCGACCGCGCAACGGCGATTCATGGTTGAACAGGATTCCGGACACAGCGAAGAAGCCATAGCTCTCGCGATAATTGACGGTCAGCCAATGGGCGAACAGCTTCGACACGCCGTAGGGGCTGCGCGGATGGAACGGGGAGTTCTCGTTCTGCAGCTTGGCGCGATCGGCCACCTT
>DATBTC010000009.1:0-1902 GCA_036559465.1 Xanthobacteraceae bacterium | reverse complement strand
TTAACGGCACGGGCCTCAAGCCTTCCTTAACCCTGTTCTTGCTATTCATGGAATGCCATGGCCAAGCGCCATAGCGTCTGTCCGTCAAATACTTCCACAGTTGCGAGGGGGAACATGCGCGTTGTGGTCGATTCGGAAAGTTCGAGGGATTTAAGACAGAGCGAGCTTCGCCGGCATCTTCAGATGATGTCGCGTTTTGTCGACAGCGCCGCTTCCGGCGGCTCCCTCACCATGATCCTACGCTCGCCCGAGGCCGATCCGGCCAAGGCGCTGATCGGCATGGCGGGTGCGCTCGAGCGCAAGGGCGTGCGCGCCAGGGTGCTGCTCGCCAAAATCGAGCCCGACGACGATCTCAAGAAGCTGTTCGACACGCTGTCCACGCTGGCGCCGCACGAACCGGCCCATGAGTTGATCCGCTGGGCGCGCAATCCGCGCCTGCTCGAGGCCCATGAGCAGGTGACCTATGGCGCGACCATGTGCTGGTCGGGCGACGCCATGCGCCGCGATGCCGACAAGCGCAACGCCTTGACCTTGTTCGACGACGAAGCTCCGGAGTCGGTGAGACTCGGCCGGCTCGCCTTCGAGGCGCTGTGGGGGGCATCCTCGCTGGTGCCGAAGGGACGGCTGACCGGACCCGAGAATGCCCGCCCGTCCGGCGCCTATGAGCAGCCCGAGCCGCCGGTCGCGGTATCTCCGCTGCGCCCGGGCCCGCAAGGCTGGCCGCTCATCCGCCACTGACGCCTTCCAAATACGGCCTGACTTCCATAATAACGTCATCCCGCGGCGGCAGCCTCCCCGCGCGCAAGGGATGACGGAGGAATAGATGGTGTTCAGGGCGCTGGTCGTTTCATTCCTGCTGCTGCTCGGCAGCATATCGGCGTTCGCCGCGGAGCAACCCAACGGTCCGCTGCTCGGCGACCTGCTGAAGCTGCCGCAATATCGCGCGGCCTGGATCGGCATGCTCGCCGGCGCGACGCCGCCGGCTTGGGTCGAGGACTACAGCAAGACCTTTGACGGCCCTCCCTCGCCGTCGATCGCGGTTCCGATCGGCGACGACGTTTATGCGCTCGGCTTTACCTGCAAACCGGGTGCATGCGGCGACGACCAGCTTTATGTGCTGTTCTCGCCAAGCGGCGCCAAGGCCTGGGGCTTGCTGCTGACCGGCAAGGAGCGAACATGGTTCGGGTCGCCCGATCAGTCGATTCAAGACGCGATTCTGAACAGCTTCGACTAGGCTTGCCCGGCGCCGGCGCCGTGGCGCAATGCGCCGCCGGACTCTATGCTACGCCCGCGCAAAGCTGAAAGGATGTCGCATTGGACGAGACGGTTGAGCTCGCGCCGCTCTGCTTCGTGCTGATGCCGTTCGGCAAGAAGATGGACGCCGCCGGCCGCGTCACCAATTTCGACTCCGTCTACGCCAGGATCATCGCCCCGGCGGTCGAGCGCGCCGGGCTCGAGCCTATCCGCGCCGACGAGGAGAAGATCGGCGGCGCCATCCACAAGCCGATGTTCGAGCGGCTGATGCTGTGCCACTACGCCGTGGCCGACATCACCGGCGCCAATCCCAACGTGTTCTACGAGCTTGGCATCCGCCATGCGATGCGGCCGCGCTCGACGGTGATCGTGTTCGGCGAGGGCACCGTGCTGCCGTTCGATATCGCGCTGGTGCGCGGGCTCGCTTATAAGACCGACGGCGCGGGCGAGCCGGTCGATCCCGAGACCACGATCGATGCCATCGCCACTCAGCTGATCGCGGCGCGCGGCAGCCATCACGACGACAGCCCGATCTTTCAACTGGTCGAAGGCGTGCCGCGCTGGGACATCGATCACTCCAAGACCGACATCTTTCGCCAGGCGGTCGACTATTCGAAGCGCTACAAGGACCGCTTGCGCGCGGCGGTG
>DATBTC010000008.1:0-16043 GCA_036559465.1 Xanthobacteraceae bacterium | reverse complement strand
CCACGATGACCATCGCCCCGCAATGGCACTCTAGGCCGACTGGCGCCCTGCAGCCAACCCTATCAGCCCAAGCCGGCGCCGTTGCCGATGCCGTCGTTGAGGCGGTGGGCGATGCGCTCGATGCGCGAGGCGGCGCCGTCGATTGCGTCGGCGAAGGCGCGCTCGCTGGCTTCGACGCGCGAGACGTCGGAGACGCGGCTGTCGCGCAGGCCTTCGATATCGTGCTCGACCGCGCGCACGCGGCGGCGCATCTCGGAAAGCTCATCGGCCACCATGATCGCGGCCATGACGGCGAGCCGCGTGTCACCGATCTCGCCGAAGGCGCTGCGCAATTGGCCGATGCGTGCATCGACATCGCGCGCCAGACGGACCAGATGTTCCTCCTGGCCGTCGTCGCAGGCCATCCGGTACACGCGTCCGTTGATGGTGATGCTGACCTGCGCCATCGGCGATACTCCGCTCACTCAGTGCTCGCGCAGCTCGAGCGCGGCGCGGATGGTGCCCATCGCATGATCGAGCCGGCGGGAAACTTCGCGATTGGCGGCTTCGAGATCAGCCGAGCGGGCACGCAGACGGTCGAGCTCCGAAGCGAGCTTGGAGCGGTCGCTGCCATAGGCCTGGAGTTGTTCCTCGAGGCCGTCGCGGTGCTGGTCGTTGTCGAGCCGCCGATTGACCGCGGCCTCCAGCGCGTCGAGCGCCGCGTGCAACCGGCTGCTCGCCTGCTCCAGCGCCGGCGCGTCTTGGGCACGCCGAGGCGCCGGCTCCTCGGCCGGGTCCGGGTGGCTCGCAAGGGCGGTGCGAATCATTGTGCATTCGATTGTACGCCTGTTGGCGCCGTCATGTGACGTTGACTCGAAAGCCACAGGTGTTAATTGTCCGCGCGCCCAACGGCGGCGCGGCCCCGCGCAACCCCGAACAACCGTCGATCCCGGGCCGACAGAGACCAAAACATGGGCCGTCAAACGCACGACCGCATGGCCAACGCCATCCGCGCGCTGGCCATGGACGCGGTCGAGGCGGCCAAATCCGGCCATCCCGGCCTGCCCATGGGGGCGGCCGACATCGCCACGGTCTTGTTCACAAGATTCTTGAAGTTCGACCCGGCGGACCCCGCCTGGCCCGACCGCGACCGCTTCGTGCTCTCGGCCGGGCACGGCTCGATGCTGCTCTATGCCGTGCTGCACCTGCTCGGCTACGCCGACATGACCATCGAGGAGCTCAAGCGCTTCCGCCAGATCGGCTCCAAGACCGCGGGTCACCCGGAATACGGCCACGCGGCCGGCATTGAAACCACCACCGGCCCGCTCGGCCAGGGCATCGCCAACGCGGTCGGCATGGCGCTCGCCGAGCGCATCATGGCCGCCAAGTTCGGCGACGGCATCGTCGATCATTATACGTACGTACTGGCCTCCGACGGCGACCTGATGGAGGGCATCAGCCAGGAGGCGATCGCGTTCGCTGGGCATCTGAAGCTTTCGAAGCTCATCGTGCTGTTCGACGACAACGGCATTTCCATCGACGGCAAATTATCGCTTTCGGATTCCACCGATCAGGTCGCTCGCGTAAAGGCCTCGGGCTGGAACGGAACGCGCGTCGACGGCCACGATCCGGAAGCGATCGCCGCAGCGATAGAGGCGGCGCGGAAATCGGACCGGCCGACACTGATCGCCTGCAAGACCACTATCGGCTTCGGCGCGCCGACCAAGGCCGGCACCGAGCACGCGCACGGTTCGCCGCTCGGCGCCGAGGAGATCAAGGGCGCGCGCGCGAAGCTCGGTTGGAGTCATGCTCCGTTCGAGATTCCAACGGACGTTCGCGATGAATGGAAAAAAGCCGGCGCGCGCTCCAAGGACGCGCGCAAGGCCTGGCAATCCCGTCTAGCCGCGCTCGATGCGACCACGCGCGCGGAGTTCGAGCGCCGCATCGCGGGCAAGCTGACCCCTGCCCTCGCCGCCGCGGTGCGCAAGCTAAAGGAAAGCGCCGTAGAGAATCCGGTGGAGATCGCCACGCGCAAGGCGTCCGAGGCTTCGCTCGAGGCACTGGTCGAGGCGCTGCCCGAGATGATCGGCGGTTCGGCCGACCTCACCGGCTCCAACAATACCAAGACCAAAAGCATGAAGATCATCGCGCCGGGCGATTTCTCCGGGCGCTTCATCCATTGGGGCGTGCGCGAGCATGGCATGGCCGCGGGCATGAACGGCATGGCGCTGCACGGCGGCGTGATTCCGTTTTCCGGAACCTTCCTGGTCTTCGCGGACTATTGTCGGCCGTCGATCCGGCTCGCGGCGCTCATGGGCCAGCGCGTGATCCACGTGATGACCCACGACTCCATCGGGCTTGGCGAGGACGGGCCGACGCATCAGCCGGTCGAGCATCTCGCCGCGTTGCGCGCGATTCCGAACCTGCATGTATTTCGGCCGGCGGATCTAACCGAGACGGCGGAATGCTGGCAGCTGGCGATCGAGCACGCCAAGGGTCCAAGCATATTGGCGCTGACGCGGCAGAATCTTCCCGCGGCCCGCAAACGCTTCGTCGAAGAGAATCTCAGCGCGCGCGGCGCGTATGAGCTTTCGCCCGCGAGCGGCAAGGCCAAGGTCTCGATCTTCGCTTCGGGCTCGGAGATTTCGCTCGCGTTCGCGGCACAGGCGGAGCTGGAGAAGAAGGGTATCCCTGCCCGCGTCGTCTCGGTGCCTTGCTTCGAGCTGTTCTTCGTTCAACCTGGAAGTTATCGGCATGCGGTGATCGGCGACGCGCCCCGTGTCGCAGTCGAGGCCGCCATTCGCCAGGGCTGGGACCCGATCATCGGGACCGACGGCGCCTTCGTCGGCATGGCGAGCTTCGGCGCAAGCGCGCCCTATAAGGACGTCTACAAGCACTTCAGCATCACCACCGAGGCGGTGGTGGAGGCAGCGCTCGGTGCGATCGGAAACGAGCGCGGCGGCGTTAAGGCTGCAGCGCGTTCATGAATCAGGACACGCAGACAGCGCCGCGCGAGACGTCTAATAAGGTGAAAGCACGAAAGGTAGCGGAATGACTGTCCGGGTTGCCATCAACGGGTTCGGCCGCATCGGGCGCAACGTGTTGCGCGCGATCGTGGAGGCCAAGCGCAAGGATATCGAGGTCGTGGCGATCAACGACCTCGCACCGGTGGAGACCAATGCGCATTTGTTGCGCTTCGACTCGGTGCACGGTCGCTTCCCCGGCGAAGTAAAAGTCTCCGGTGACACCCTCGATTGCGGCATGGGACCGATCAAGGTCACCGCGATCAAGGACCCGGCGCAGCTGCCGCACAAGGCGCTCAATGTCGACGTCGCGCTCGAATGCACTGGCATTTTCACCGCCAAGGATAAAGCCTCGGCGCATCTGACCGCCGGCGCCAAGCGCGTGCTGGTGTCGGCGCCCGCCGACGGCGCCGATCTCACCGTGGTCTATGGCGTGAACCACGACAAGCTCGTGAAAGCGCACACGGTCGTGTCGAACGCTTCGTGCACCACGAATTGCTTGGCGCCGGTCGCCAAGGTGCTGAACGACGCCATCGGGATCGACAAGGGCTTCATGACGACGATCCACGCCTACACCAACGACCAGCCTTCGCTGGATCAAGTGCACAAGGATCTCTATCGCACGCGCGCGGCGGCGATCTCCATGATCCCGACCTCGACGGGTGCTGCCAAGGCAGTGGGCCTGGTGCTGCCGGAGCTCAACGGCAAGCTCGACGGCGTCTCGATCCGCGTGCCGACACCCAACGTGTCGATGATCGACTTCAAGTTCGTGGCCAAACGCAAGACCACGAAAGAAGAGATCAACGAGGCGATCAAGCGCGCGGCCGAGCAGCAGCTCAAAGGCATTCTCGGCTACACGCTCTCGCCCAACGTCTCGATCGACTTCAATCACGACCCGCACTCGGCCGTGTTCCACATGGATCAGACCAAGGTGATGGACGGCACGTTCTGCCGCGTCATGGCCTGGTACGACAACGAGTGGGGCTTCTCCAACCGCATGGCCGACACCGCAGTCGCCATGGGCCGGCTCGGCTGATCAACGGCGCATGAAAGCGTTCCGCACCCTCGACGAAGCCAACGTCGCGGGCAAGCGCGTGCTGGTGCGTGTCGATCTCAACGTGCCGATGGAGAGCGGACGCGTGTCCGACGACACGCGCATCCGCGCGACTATCCCGACGATCAAGGAGATCACGGATAAAGGCGGCAAGGTCATCCTGCTTTCGCATTTCGGGCGGCCCAAGGGCCGCGACCAGAGCCAGTCGCTGGCATCTATCGTTTCCGCGGTGGCGAAAATTCTCGGCAAGCCGGTCGCCTTCGCGAAGGATTGCATTGGGCCCGATGCCGAGAACGCCGTCGCGGCGATGAAGCCGGGCGACGTGGTCGTGCTCGAAAACACCCGCTTCCATGCCGGCGAGGAGAAGAACGCGCCGGACCTCGTCGCCGCACTAGCCAAGCTTGGCGACCTCTATGTCAACGACGCCTTCTCCGCCGCGCACCGCGCGCACGCTTCGACCGAGGGTCTGGCGAAGAAACTTCCGGCTTATGCCGGCCGCTCGATGCAGGCCGAAATCGAAGCGCTGACGAAGGCGCTCGAAGCGCCGCAACGTCCGCTCGCGGCGCTCGTGGGCGGCGCGAAGATTTCGACCAAGATCGAACTGCTCGGGAATCTCGTTTCCAAGGTCGACTTCCTCGTGATCGGCGGCGGCATGGCCAACACCTTCCTCGCCGCGCAAGGCAAAAACGTCGGCAAATCGATCTGCGAGAAGGACCTGCTCGACACCGCGCGGGAGATTCTGGCCAAGGCCAAATCCGGCAAGTGCCAGATCGTGCTGCCGGTGGACGCGGTCGTGGCCAAGAAATTCGAGGCGTTCGCGCCCTCCCAGGTCGTCACGGTCGACGACGTGAAGGACGACGACTTGATCCTCGATATCGGCCCGCGCGCCATCGAGCAGTTCATCGCCATGATGGCGCGGGCCAAGACGCTGGTGTGGAACGGGCCCATGGGCGGCTTCGAGCTCGAGCCGTTCGATACCGGCACCTTGGAGATGGCCGAGGCGGCGGCGGAGCTGACCGCGGCCGGCAAGCTGGTTTCCATCGCCGGCGGCGGTGACACGGTCGCGGCCTTGCATAAGGCGGGCGCGGCCAGCCGGTTCAGCTACGTATCCACAGCCGGAGGCGCCTTTCTCGAATGGCTCGAGGGCAAGCCGCTTCCCGGCGTCGAGGCGCTGCGGGTAAGGTAAATGCCATCCCCTCGCCTCGCTCCCGCGTTATCGGGTAATTTGCGCGAACGAATAGAGTCCCGGAGGCCAAGATGAATCTCGCTGAGCTCCACAAGGTCGCGTCCGCCATGGTCGCGCCCGGCAAGGGTATCCTCGCCGCCGACGAGAGCTCCGGCACCATCAAGAAGCGCTTCGACGCAATCGGGGTGGAATCGACCGCCGACAGCCGGCGCGACTACCGCGAAATGCTGTTCCGCGCGACCGAGGCGATGAAGAAGCACATCTCGGGCGTGATCCTCTATGACGAGACCATCCGCCAGAACTCCAAAGACGGCACGCCGCTCACCAAGATTATCGCCGCGACCGGCGCGCTGCCGGGCATCAAAGTGGACAAAGGCACCAAGCCGCTTCCGTTCTTGCCCGGTGAGGTAATCACCGAAGGACTCGACGGCCTGCGCGAGCGGCTCGCCGAATATCGCAATCTCGGCGCCAAATTCGCCAAATGGCGCGCGGTAATCGACATCGGCCCGAAAATGCCGAGCTATGCCTGCATTCTGACGAACGCCCATGCGCTCGCACGTTACGCCGCACTCTGCCAGGAAGAAGGGATCGTTCCGATCGTCGAGCCCGAAGTGCTGATGGACGGCGATCACGACGCCGACACTTGCTACACCGTCACCGAGCGCGTTCTGAAGACCACGTTCGAGCAGCTTGATCTTCAAAAGGTGCAGCTCGAAGGCATGGTGCTGAAGCCGAATATGGTGGTGCCCGGCAAGAAGTGCGCGAAGCGCGCGTCCGCCGAGGAGGTCGCCGAGAAGACCGTGAGCCTGCTCAAGGCCTGCGTGCCCGCGGCGGTGCCCGGCATTGCGTTCCTTTCGGGCGGCCAATCGGACGAAGAGGCGACCGCACATCTCGACGCCATGAATCGAATCGGCGGCTTGCCCTGGAAGCTCACCTTCTCCTATGGCCGCGCGCTACAGGCGGCCCCGCAGAAAGCCTGGGCGGGCAAGCCGGAGAACGCCGGCAAGGCGCAACACGCTTTCGCGCACCGCGCGCGCATGAACGGGCTCGCGAGCCTCGGCCAGTGGAAGGCCGAGCTCGAGAAGAAGGCCGCGTAATTTTTCTTGTTAGTCGCTTCGCGTCCCGGGGCCGCCAGCCCCGCAATCGCCCTTTTCACGTGCAGACGTTCGAGCCATGGATCGCCGTTCCGGCCCAAATCAAACGCGCCTCGTGCTGGTGACACCGCCGGTCGCCGACACCTACAAGATCGCGCCGGTGTTGGCCGCCTCCGTCAAAGCCGCCGACGTCGCCGCCGTGGTGCTCAAGCTCGCGCCGGGCAAGGACGCCGAGCAGATCATGCGCGTGCACGCGCTGGCGCCGACGGTACAGAACGCCGGCGCTGCGTTGCTCATCGAAGGGCGAGTCGATCTGGTCACCAGAACCGGCGCCGACGGCGCGCATGTCGCCGGCATCGATGCGCTGAAGGCGGCGATGCCGGTGCTCAAGCCTGAATACGTCGCCGGAAGCGGCGGGCTCGCCACGCGTCATGACTCTATGACAGCGGCCGAAACCGGCGCCGACTACGTGTTGTTCGGCGAACCGGACGCGCACGGAAGGCGCCCCGGCTTCGACGCGGTCCGCGAGCGCGTCGCGTGGTGGGCGGAACTCTTTCAGATTCCTTGCGTCGGCTATGCGGCTTCGCTCGCCGAAGCGGGCGAGTTGGCGCGGGCGGGCGCGGACTTCGTGGCGCTAGCGGACTCGATCTGGAACTCCTCGGAAGGCACCGGCGCGCTCGTGGAAGCCGCGGAGCGGTTGCGTCAGCGGGAGCCGGCGCGATGAAGCACCCGCTTCGTCCGATCCTGCTCACGGCCATCGCGCTCATGCTGCTTGCCGCGAGCGCGGCCCATGCCCAAGCGCCGCGCACGAAAGCCAAGCAGCCAGTACCGCCGGCGACTCCGGCAGCTCCGGTAATCGATTCCGCCTATGCCGCTTTCCAGCGCGGCGAATATCTGACCGCCTTTGCCGAAGCGACCAAGCGCGTCGAAGAGGCGAGCGACCCTGTTGCAATGACGCTGCTGGGCGAGCTCTACGTGAGCGGCCTCGGCGTCAAGATCGATCCGGTACGCGCCGCCGAATGGTACCGGCTGGCTATCGCGCGCGACAATCGCGAAGCGATGTTCGCGCTCGGCGTCATGCACCTGCAGGGCAAGGGCGTCGCTGAAGACCGCAAGGAGGCGGCGCGCCTGTTTGCTGCCGCTTCCGATCGCGGCCACGCCTCGGCTTCCTATAATCTTGCGGTGCTCTATATCGAAGGCCAGGCGTTCCCGCAGGATTACGCGGCGGCGGCGCGCTTGTTCCGTGCTGCCGCCGATCGCGACCTCACCGACGGCCAGCATGCGCTTGCGCTGCTCTACAAGGACGGCCGCGGCGTCGACAAGAACCCGGCCGAGGCCGCGCGCTGGCTTGGCCGCGCCGCCCAACTCGGTCACGTGGCGGCCAAGGTCGAGTTCGCCATCGCCCTCTTCAATGGCGATGGAATCCAGAAGGACGAGGCGCGCGCGGCGGCGCTGTTTCGCCAAGCGGCGCTGCACGGCAATCCCGTGGCGCAGAACCGGCTTGCACGAATTCTGGCTGCGGGCCGCGGCATCGCCAAGGACCCGGTCGAGGCCGGCGCCTGGCATATCCTGGCACGCGGCAACAGCGTTCCCGACCCGTGGCTCGATCAGTTGCTGAACGAGCTTACCGCGGCGGAGCGAGCCGCGGCCGAGAAGCGTGCACAAGCATGGCGCGAAGGTCAGGCCGCCCCGCGCACTTGACGCTGCATCGAGCGGCTTCTACGACAACGCGCGAACTGTTTTGGAAATTCCAATCCATGAAGATCAACGGCAACGAAATCCGTCCCGGCATGATGATCGAGTACGACGGCGGCCTGTGGATCGCGGTCAAGACCATGGCCGTGAAGCCGGGTAAGGGCCCGGCCTATAACCAGGTCGAGGCGAAGAACATCGTCGACGGGCGCAAGCTCAACAATCGCTTCGGCTCCGACGAGAAGGTCGAGCGTTTTCGTCTCGAGCAAAAAGACTTCCAGTACCTCTACCGCCAGGGCGACATGCTGGTGTTCATGGATTCCGACACCTACGAGCAGATCGAGTTGTCCGAGGAATTCGTCGGCGACCGCGCCGCGTTTCTGCAGGACGGCATGAAAGTAACGCTCGACATGCACGAAGAGCGGCCGATCGGCATCAAGTTGCCGGACCAGGTGGTGCTGCAGATCGTGGAAGCGGACGCCGTGATGAAGGGGCAGACTGCAACTTCGTCCTACAAGCCGGCCAAGCTCGAGAACGGGCTTCGCATCATGGTGCCGCCGTTCGTCGCGACCGGCGAGAAGGTGGTCGTGGATACCAACGAGATCACCTACATCCGCCGCGCGGAATAGCGCTTTCCTTCCCTCGCCATTCGGGAGAGGGTCCAGGCACAATGCTCCGCTCTCCCCTCATCACCGTCATGGTCGCCGCCGCGCGCAAAGCGGCGCGCGCGCTAATCCGCGATTTCGGCGAACTGGAGAATCTCCAGGTCTCGGTCAAGGGGCCGGGAAATTTCGTCACCAATGCCGATCGGCGCTCGGAAGAAATACTCCATCAGGAGCTGTCGAAGGCGCGGCCCAAGTTCGGGTTCCTGATGGAAGAGCGCGGCCGGATACGCGGCAGCGATCCGTCGCACGAGTGGGTGGTCGATCCGCTCGATGGCACCACCAATTTCATGCACGGCATTCCGCTGTTCGCGATTTCGATCGCGCTGGTGAAGGACGGAATTCCGGAAGCGGGCGTCGTCTATAATCCGGTGAGTGACGAGCTTTACGTCGCCGAGAAGGGCCGCGGCGCGTATCTGAACGAGCGGCGGCTGCGGGTCGCGGGGCGGCGGGAACTCACCGACTGCGTGGTCTGCTGCGGCATTCCCCATTCGGGCCGGGGCGACCCGGCGCATTTCCGCAAAGAGCTTGCCGCGGTACAAGAACGCGTCGCTGGCGTGCGCCGCACGGGCGCGGCCGCGCTCGACCTCGCCTGGATCGCGAGCGGCCGGTTCGACGGCTTCTGGGAGCGCGGGCTTTCGCCCTGGGACGTCGCCGCCGGCATGATGCTGATCCGCGAGGCC
Source organism: Xanthobacteraceae bacterium (assembly GCA_036559465.1). Taxonomy (GTDB): domain Bacteria; phylum Pseudomonadota; class Alphaproteobacteria; order Rhizobiales; family Xanthobacteraceae; genus JAHFPN01. Next base: position 6,670 of record DATBTC010000008.1, on the reverse strand, counting down.
GGCGGCTTCGCCACCGATCTCGATGGCGGCGACGAGCTGTTCGCCAAGGGCTCGGTCTGCGCCGGCAACGAATTGATCCAGAAACAGCTTCTCGAAGTTCTTAAAAGCGCCTGACCTGCCGCTATTTCGCCGCGAGTAGGCGGCATTCCAATTCGGTTCGCCTGTGCCATAGTCCGCCGGCGGACTTGGAGAGGCGCGATGGCGCGGGACACCGACCTCTACGTGAAGGTCTCTTCGCCCAGGATCTTCCTGGTCCGGATGGCAGTGTTCCTGATCCTGTGCGCGCTGTTGTCGGCGCTGCTCTACAAGCAGATCTGGAGCGCGTTCCTGGCCAACCCGTGGCTTAACGGGCTTATCCTTGGCGCGCTTCTGGTCGGCATCCTGTTTTCGTTCCGGCAGGTGCTGCGGCTGATCCCCGAGGTCAATTGGGTGAACGGCTTCCGGCTGGCCGATCCGGGGCTCGCGGTGGCGCGCGCGCCTGTGCTGCTGGCGCCGATGGCGTCGATCCTGGGCGACCGCGTCGGCCGCATGTCGATTTCGCAGACGACGATGCGCGGCATTTTAGAGTCGATCGGCACGCGCCTCGACGAGTCGCGGGATCTCGCGCGCTACCTCACCGGGCTTCTGGTATTCCTCGGACTGCTCGGCACCTTCTGGGGCCTGCTCGATACCATCGGCTCGATCGGCAAGGTAATCCAGTCGCTCGAGGTCGGCCGCGATTCGAGTGCGATCTTCGAGGATCTAAAAAGCGGCCTCGGCGCTCCGCTCGGCGGCATGGGTATCGCCTTTTCGTCGTCGCTGTTCGGGCTCGCGGGCTCGCTGGTCCTCGGCTTCCTCGATCTGCAGGCAAGCCAAGCGCAGAATCGCTTCTATACGGACCTCGAGGACTGGCTCTCGACCACCGTGCGCGAGATGGGAGTTGTCGATGAGCGCGCTGGCGGCGGGACACAGGCGTTCCCGGTCAACGCGTTGATCAATGTGATCGAACGGCTCCGGAATTCGATCGAGGACGCGGCCGACGAGCGCGCGCGCGAGGTGCGCGCCGCACCTGGAGGCGTGCCGGCCTATCTGCAGCCCTCCGCGGCCGCAGCCTTGCCGATCGCCGAGATGACCGCCGCCGTGGAGCGGCTCGAGCGTTCGGCCCGGCCGATTGCGGCGCTCGCCAATTTTCCGGTCGAGGAGTTCTCCGCCGCCGCCGAGCGGCTCGACAAGGCGATCCGCGAGGCGGGCTCGCAGCGCGCGACCCAGGCGATGGTGAATCTGGCCGAGAGCCTGCAGAATCTCGTCAATCACATGCGCGCCGAGCAGCAGATGATCCGCGACTGGGCCGAGGCGCAGGCGGCCAAGCAGGACGATATCCGCAGCCTGCTCGAGCACATCGCGCGCGTGACCACGAACGGCGGGAGAGCGTGACATGGCGCTCGGACGCGCCAGCCGCCGCGAGAGCGGGTTCAATTACTGGCCCGGTTTCGTCGATGCGCTCTCGACGATGCTGCTCGCCTTCATCTTCCTCCTGTCGATGTTCATGCTGGCTCAGTTTTTCCTCACGCAAGAGATCACCGGCAAGGAGAACGTGCTCGCGCGGCTGACGGCGCAAATCCGCCAGCTCTCCGATCTCTTGTCGCTGGAGCGCTCCGCTACGACCTCGCTCGAGGACCAGATTGCACAATTGCGGGCGAGTTTGCGCGGCGCCGAGGCCGAGCGCGACCGTTTGCGCGGACCCGGTACCGGTCCCGATGTACCCGCGCTCGCCAGCGAGCTCGACAGCGAGCGCAAGCTTGGCCAGCAGCAGGTTTCGCAAATTGCGCTGCTGAACCAGCAGATCGCGGCCTTGCGCCGCCAGCTCGCGGCGATCGAGGCGGCGCTCGAGGTTTCCGAGAAACGCGACCGCGACAGCCAGGCGCGGATCGCGGATTTGGGACGGCGGCTGAACGTCGCGCTGGCGCAGCGGGTGCAGGAACTGCAACGGTATCGTTCGGAATTCTTCGGACGGCTGCGCGAGATTCTCGGCAACCGTCCGGAAATCCGCGTGGTCGGCGACCGCTTCGTGCTGCAGTCGGAAGTCTTCTTCGACCGCGGTTCGGCAGCACTCAGGCCCGAGGCGCGGCCCGAGATCGACAAGATCGCGAGCGCGCTTCTCGATCTCGAGTCAAAAATTCCAACCGACATCGCCTGGGTGCTGCGCATCGACGGCCACACCGACATCCGCCGGATCGCGACGCCCCAGTTCCCCTCGAACTGGGAACTCTCCTCGGCGCGCGCCATCTCGGTCGTGCAGTACCTGATCGGGCGTGGCGTGAAGCCCGAGCGGCTGGTCGCGGCGGGCTTCGGCGAATTCCAACCGATCGACCCCGGCGCCACGGAAGAAGCCTTTAGCCGCAACCGGCGCATCGAGCTGAAGCTGACCGAGCGGTGAGCGCGCCCATCGTCCGCGATTACCGCGACGAGGATTGCGAGGCTGCGGTTGCACTTTGGTTGCGGGCCTGGGACGCAGCGCTGCCGGAGATCGACTTTTCCGCGCGGCTCGAATGGTGGCGCGAGCGCTGGATCAAAGAACTGGTTCCGAACAACACGATTCGAGTAGCCGAGCTTGAAGGAAGGATCGCCGGCTTCGTCGTGATCGACCTAGGAAGCGGCTATCTCGATCAGATTGCGGTCGCCCCGGAAGATTGGGGCACGAGCACCGCAAGAATGCTGATGGACGAGGCCAAGCGAATTTCGCCGGCGCGCATTTCGCTTAACGTGAATCAGGAAAACGCGCGAGCGATCCGCTTCTATGAGCGCGCCGGCTTCGAACGCACGGGTGAGGGCGTCAACCCGCTCTCGGGCCGGCCGACGTGGCGCTATGCGTGGAAGCCCGGCTGAGGCTCAGACCGCGACCCCGAATTGCAATTCCGCGAGCCGCGCGTAAAGCCCACCGGCGGCGACCAAGCTCGCGTGGGTGCCCTCCTCGACGATGCGGCCGTGCTCCAACACGAGAATGCGGTCGGCGCGCAGCACGGTGGCAAGACGGTGCGCGATGACGAGCGAGGTGCGGTTCTCCATCGAGCGCTCGAGTGCCTGTTGCACCAGGGTTTCGCTCTCGGCGTCGAGTGACGAGGTCGCTTCGTCGAGCAGCAGCACCTTGGCGTTGCGCAAGATCGCCCGGGCAATAGCGACCCGCTGGCGCTGCCCGCCTGAGAGCGTGACGCCGCGCTCGCCGATCAGGGTGTCGTAGCCCTGCGGCAGCTCGTCCACGAACGTCGAGACGCCCGCGGCCTCCGAGGCGGCGAGGACTTCCTCCCAGTCGGCGTCCGGCCGCGCCGAGAGCAGGTTCTCGCGCAGCAGCACGGAGAAGAGGACGGGCTTCTGGGTCACGATCGCGACGGCGCCGCGGAGCTCCGCGACCGGCGTGTCGCGCGTGTCTACGCCGCCGACGAGCACGCGGCCACCGGTGGGGTCGTAGAAGCGTGGAAGCAGGTTCAGCAGGGTCGTCTTGCCGGAGCCGGTCGAGCCGCAGACGGCGACGATCTCGCCCGGCTCGACGGCGAGGTCGACGCCCCGCAGCACCTCGGCCTCGGTCCCGTACGCGAAGCGAACGGCCTCGAACCGAACCGGCAGCGGGCCCTCGGGAAGCTGCTGCGGCTCCGCGGACTCGGCGAGCGGCTCGATTCCCTCCAGCCAAGCGAAGCTGCGGCCCGCCGACGCGACCGCGCGCTGGCCGAGGTTGATGATCCAGCCGAGCGCCTCGAGCGGCCAGACGAGCTGGAGCAGGAGGGTGACGAAGAGCATGAACTCGCCGATCGTGAGCTGACCTGCGATCACGTCCTTGCCGCCGAAGAAGAGCACCGCCGCGATCCCGAGCGTGGGCAGGAAGAGCAGACCAGGGAGGTAGTTCGCCTCGACGGTCGCCTGCCTCATCGTCTCGTGGCGGAGCGCCTCGGCCCGGCCGAGGAAGCGCGTGCGCACGTCGTTCTCGCGCCCGAACGCCTGCACCATCTCGATGCCGACGACTGCCTCGTCGGTCGCTTCGGTCAGGTGGCCCTTCTTCGCCTGGACGAGCCGCGAGATCGGGAAGAGGCGGTGGGCGAAGAACCAGGTCAGCAACGCGATCGCCGGCATCGCCACCGCCGAGTAGAGAGCGAGCCGCGCGTTCACCGTCAGCAGCACGATCGAGGCGGCAGTGATCATCATCGCGCTCTGCACGCCCTGCACGACGCCCCAGCCGATGAAGTAGCGCACCGGGTAGATGTCGTTCGTCGCGCGGGAGATGACCTCGCCGGTCGCGTGCCGGTCGAAGAAGGCGCGCGGATAGGTGAGGTAGGCGTGGTAGAGCATCCCGCGCAGCCGCGCCTCGACGGCGATCCCGACCCGCGCAGTCGCGAAGCGGCGCGAGAAGTTGACGAAGAAGCGGATCACCGCCAGCACGAGGATCGCCCCGAGATAGGGCAGCAGGCGCGACTCGTGCGGGCCGACGACCGCCTCGTCGATCAGGCGCTGGACGAGGAGCGGGATCGTGATCGAGAGCCCCGTGAAAGCCAGGGCGAAGGCGAGCCCGATTCCGGCCAGGCGTCGCTGTTCCCACCAGAGGGGGAAGAGCCGGCGCAGGGTCGGCCGGAGGGCAAGGTCAGGCGGATCGACGTGGTTCATGTGGGCGGTGCGAGTCATCCCTGCGACGGCCGCCAGGGTCGCCGCATGCGTGCCCGGAGGGCAACGCGGGACAAGAGCGAGACGATACCAGCCGGGAATGGCTTGTCCGTGCGGCACAGGCCCTGATGCCGCCTTGACAGTGAGAGGATGTCACCTGTGACTTGACATGACATCATCGTGATGTCATAGTGCAGCCATGCAGATGGCACACCACATCCACGCGATCCAGGAGGATCTCGCCGCGGCCGCATCGCTCGCCGCCGACGAGCCCACCGTGGAAGCCGGCCGCCGGCTCACCCAGGCGCTCGGCTCCTCGCTGCACCTGCGTCTGCTCGACGTCGTCAGCGAGGCCGCGCTTGCCCTGTCGGGCTCGGTGCCCGGCCGGATCGAGGTTCGCCTCGCCGGCCGTGACCCCGAGCTCGTCTACATCGAAGAGGAGGAGCCGGAGCCGGCGCACGCCGCTGGAGCCGACGACGCCTTTTCGGCACGCATCACGCTGCGCCTGCCCGAAGGTCTGAAGGCCCAGCTCGAGGTCGCCGCCAATCTCGAAGGCACCTCGGTCAATGCGTGGATCGTGCGCGCGCTTCAGCGCGGGCTCGAGCCTCGCACCCGTTCCGTCCGTAGCGGCCGGCGCCTGTCCGGCTACGCGGACAGCTAGGAGAGGAGAAGCGCATGTCCCGTCTTCACCCGATCCCGTACGGCACCGGCGTCCTGCTGGTTCCCGACTTCTGCAACCCGGTGCGCGACGAGCGCGTCGTCAAGCCGGCTCGCCGGAAGGGGCACCGCCGTGCACGCGTTTGACACTCCCGGCAAGACGCGGCTCCGCGTCAAGAATCCCGCCGGCCTGATCTCGGTCGACCCGAGCGAGACCGGCCGCACCACGGTCACCCTCGAGGCGCTCCGCGACGACGACGCCACCCGCGAGGCGATCGACCGCGCGACGGTCGAGATGAACGGCAACGACATCACGGTCGAGATCGGGGTCGGGGGCAAGGGCTTCGGCGTCGGCCCCGCCTGGATCTCCTTCGGCCGCACGCCCCAGGTCGGCATCCGGATCCGCTGCCCCGAAGGCACCGATCTCGAGTGCATGACTGCGTCGGCCGACGTCGCCGCCACCGGCCGGCTCGGCGATGTCGAGGTCAAGACCGCCTCCGGCGACGCCGCCGTCGATCATGCCGCCGCGCTGCGGGCGCAGTCGGCGAGCGGTGACGTCCGAGCGGCCACGGTCGAGGGCGAGGCGAGCCTGCAGACCGTCTCCGGCGACGTCCGCCTGGGGACGGTGACGGGCCCGATCTCGGCGACGCTCGTCTCCGGCGACTTCGCGCTCGATGAGGCGCAGGCCGACCTGACGGTCAAGACCGTCTCGGGCGACCAGCGGATCGGTTCGGTGCGTCAGGGTCAGATCAAGCTCCAGTCCGTGTCGGGCGACGTACGCGTCGGCATCCGACCCGGCACGCGCCTCCACATCGACGCCAACTCGACGAGCGGAGACGTCAGCTCCGACCTCGACGTCCGGGACACGCCGTCCGAGACGCCGAGCGGTTCCGAGGCACGGCTGCAGGCCAAGACCGTCAGCGGCGACATCGAGATCACCCGGGCCGCCACGGTCTCTGCCTGATGCGGCGGCTCGGGGGTCTGTGGCTCCACCGCGACTTTCGCGCGCTCTGGGGCGCCGAGACGATCAGCCAGTTCGGCACCCAGGTCACGTTCCTGGCGCTGCCGCTGGTCGCGATCCTCGTCCTCCAGGAGACCACCTTCCGAGTCGCGCTCCTGACGAGTGTCGAGTTCCTGCCCTTCCTCCTCTTCACCCTGCCGGCCGGGGTCTGGGTCGACCGCTTGCGGCGCCGGCCGATTCTGATCCTCAGCGACGTCGTGCGCGCCGCGGCGCTGCTCTCGATCCCGATCGCGTACTGGCTGGACGCGCTCTCGATCTGGCAGCTGTACGCGGTCGCGTTCGTGCACGGGACCGGCACCGTCTTCTTCGATGTCTCGTACCAGTCGTACCTCCCCTCGCTCGTCGGCCGGGATCAGATCGTCGAAG
>DATBTC010000007.1:0-20071 GCA_036559465.1 Xanthobacteraceae bacterium | reverse complement strand
CACGCGTGGGAGCCCGGCAATGTCGCAATCCACAGCAGCTCTTCGAGTCGTCGAAGGTTCTTCCTCCATGGACAAGACCAAGGCGCTCGACGCGGCGCTTTCCCAGATCGAGCGCCATTTCGGCAAGGGCTCGATCATGCGCTTGGGCAAAAACGGCGCGGTCGAGATCGAAACCATCCCCTCGGGCTCGTTAGGCCTCGATATCGCGCTCGGTATCGGGGGGCTGCCGCGCGGGCGCGTGGTCGAAATCTACGGGCCGGAATCCTCGGGCAAGACTACGCTCGCGCTGCACGCGATTGCCGAGGCGCAGAAGCGCGGTGGCACCTGCGCCTTCATCGACGCCGAGCACGCGCTCGACCCGATCTATGCGCGCAAGCTCGGGGTCAATATCGACGAGTTGCTGATCTCCCAGCCCGATGCCGGCGAGCAGGCGCTGGAAATCGCCGACACGCTGGTGCGCTCCGGTGCGGTCGACATCCTGGTGATCGATTCGGTCGCGGCACTCGTTCCGCGCGCCGAACTCGACGGCGAGATGGGCGACGTGCAGCCTGGAAGCCAGGCGCGGCTCATGAGCCAGGCGCTCAGGAAGCTCACCGCCTCGATCTCGCGCTCCAACACCATGGTGGTCTTCATCAACCAGATCCGGATGAAGATCGGCGTCATGTACGGCTCGCCGGAGACCACGTCCGGCGGCAATGCGCTCAAGTTCTACGCCTCGGTGCGGCTCGACATCCGCCGCATCGGCATGATCAAGGAGCGCGACGAGGTCGTCGGCAACCAGACCCGCGTCAAGGTCGTGAAGAACAAGCTGGCGCCGCCGTTCAAGCAGGTCGAGTTCGACATCATGTACGGCGAAGGCATTTCCAAGACCGGCGAATTGATCGATCTCGGCATCAAGGCCGGCGTGGTCGAGAAGTCGGGCGCCTGGTTCTCCTATGACAGCCAGCGGCTCGGTCAGGGCCGCGAGAACGCGAAAACGTTTCTGAAGCAGAATCCGGAGATCGCCGACAGGATCGAAACCGCGATCCGCCAGAATTCGGGTCTGCTCGCCGAGCGCATCCTCGACCCCGAGGCCGGCAAGGGCGAGGACGACGCTCCGGACTCCGAAGCCGCCGAGGCCTGACGCGCGGACCGGGCATCGTCCCCGCCGGATCGCCCGGCTCCTCCGGCGCTCGCCGCGCACCCCACCCGCGGCGCGCCCGGTAATCAGCTCAAGCCTCGGCTCCCGGCCCGCCGCACTTGCCCCGCGGCGGGCCGTACTCTTTCAGCGCACGGATCGGGCGCCGCAATGGCCCGCAAAGCCTTGCCCGGTGCGGCTAGAGCGTCCCTCGACACCGCCACGCATGGCCGGTACAGAACCGGACCATGAGCGGCGTCAACGAAATCCGGTCGACCTTTCTCGACTATTTCGCCAAGGACGGGCACGCGGTGGTGCCGTCGTCGCCGCTCGTGCCGCGCAACGACCCGACGCTGATGTTCACCAATGCCGGGATGGTGCAGTTCAAGAACGTCTTCACCGGCGTCGAGAAGCGGCCCTATGTGCGCGCGGTCACCGCGCAGAAGTGCGTGCGCGCCGGCGGCAAGCATAACGACCTCGACAATGTCGGCTATACCGCCCGCCATCACACTTTCTTCGAGATGCTGGGGAACTTCTCGTTCGGCGATTATTTCAAGGACCACGCCATCGAGCTGGCCTGGAACCTCGTAACCAAGACCTTCGGGCTGTCCAAGGAGAAGTTGATCGCCACCGTCTATATCGACGACGACGACGCCTTCAAGCTTTGGAAGAAGATCGCGGGGCTACCCGAGTCCCGCATTCTCCGCATTTCCGGTTCGGACAATTTCTGGGCCATGGGGGAGCTCGGTCCTTGCGGTCCGTGCTCGGAAATTTTCTACGACCACGGTGCGCAGATTGCAGGCGGCCCGCCCGGCTCGGCCGATCAGGAGGGCGACCGCTTCATCGAGATCTGGAACCTCGTGTTCATGCAGTACGAGCAGCTCGCCGGCGGCAAGCGCGTCGATCTGCCCAAGCCCTCGATCGACACCGGCATGGGGCTCGAGCGCTTCGCCGCGGTGCTGCAGGGCACCCACGACAATTACGAGATCGACCTGTTCGGCGCGCTGATCCGGGCCAGCGTGGACGCGACCGGAGTCGCGGCCGAAGGGCCGGCCAAGGCCAGTCACCGGGTCATTGCCGACCACCTGCGCGCCTCGGCGTTCCTGGTCGCCGACGGCGTGCTGCCGTCGAACGAAGGCCGCGGCTATGTGTTGCGGCGGATCATGCGCCGCGCCATGCGTCACGCGCAGCTCCTGGGCGCGCGTGATCCCCTGATGTGGCGGCTGGTGCCGGTGCTGGTGCGCGAGATGGGCCAGGCTTATCCCGAGCTGGTGCGCGCCGAGGCATTGATCAGCGAGACGCTGAAGCTCGAGGAGACGCGCTTCCGCAAGACGCTCGAGCGCGGGCTTGTGATCCTCGACGAGGCCACCAAGGGCCTCAAGCCCGGCGACAAGCTCAAGGGCGAAACCGCGTTCACGCTCTACGACACCTATGGTTTTCCGCTGGATCTCACCCAGGACGCGCTCCGGCCACGCAACATCGCCGTCGATACCGACGCGTTTGCAAAATCCATGGAGCGGCAGCGCGAAAAAGCGCGGGGGAGCTGGGCGGGCTCCGGCGAGGCGGCCACCGAGACGGTCTGGTTTGGCTTGCGCGAGAAGCTGGGGGCCACCGAATTCCTCGGCTACGAAACCGAGAAAGCCGAGGGCGCGGTGACGGCGCTGGTCAAGGGCGGCGCCGAGGCAAAAGAACTGAAATCCGGCGAGGAAGGTGCGGTGCTAGTCAACCAGACGCCGTTCTATGGCGAATCCGGCGGCCAGGTCGGCGACACCGGCACGCTTTCGGCTGAGGGCGTGCGCTTCCGCGTCACCGACACGCAGAAAAGGGCGGGCGAACTCATCGTTCATTTGGGGAAAGTCGAGCAAGGCACGCTCAAGCCAGGGCTCGCGCTTGCGCTCGAAGTCGATTACGCCCGCCGCTCCGATATTCGCCGCAACCATTCGGCGACGCATCTCCTGCACGAAGCTCTGCGCCAAGTGCTCGGCGATCATGTGGCGCAGAAGGGCTCGCTGGTGGCCCCGGACCGGCTGCGCTTCGATTTCGCGCACCCCAAGCCGATCAGCGACGACGAGCTGTCGAAGGTCGAGGATATCGCCAACACCAAGGTGATCGAGAATTCCGCCATCACGACGCGCCTGATGGCGGTCGACGACGCCATTGCCTCGGGTGCGCGGGCGCTGTTCGGCGAGAAATACGGCGACGAGGTGCGCGTGGTCGCCATGGGCGTGGGCGGGAATCAGATGGGCTGGTCGGTCGAGCTGTGCGGCGGCACGCATGTCAGGCGGACCGGCGACATCGGCCTGGTCGCCGTCGTCGCCGAGAGCGCGGTCGCCTCGGGTGTGCGCCGGGTCGAGGCGCTCACAGGTGCCGCGGCGCGGCATCATCTGGCCGGCGAAGCGCGCGGCCTGCGCGACGTGGCGGCGCTGATGAAAGCGCCGGTTGCCGAGGTTCCGGCGCGGGTCGAGGGTTTGCTGGACGAGCGGCGCAAGCTCGAGCGCGAGCTTTCCGAGGCGCGCAAGAAACTCGCCATGGGCGGCGGCGCCAAGAGCGCCGAGGACGGTGTGCGCAAGGTCGGCGACGTGAAGTTGCTGGCGCGCGCGGTCTCCGGCGTCGAGACCAAGGACCTCAAAAGCCTCGCCGACGAGGGCAAGAAGCAGATCGGCTCCGGCATCGTCGCGTTCGTCGGCGTCAACGAGGAGGGCAGAGCCAGCATCGTGGTTGGCGTCACCGCCGATCTGACCCCGCGCTTTGACGCCGTCGCGCTGGTGAAGAAGGGCGCCGAGATATTGGGCGGCAAGGGTGGCGGCGGCCGGCCGGATATGGCCCAGGCCGGCGGCCCCGATGGCGCCAAGGCCGATGCCGCGCTCGCCGCCATTGAGGCGGCGATCGGTGGTGGTTGAGCCGGCGATGGCGCGCAGCACCCGCATCGCCGAGCTCCGGCGGCGCACCTACGAGATCCTCGAACTCGGAGCGTTCGGCGATTGGACGAGCCTCATCGTCAGCCGGTTGATCCTGACGCTCATCATCGTCAACCTTGTCTCGATCACGCTCGAATCGGTGCCGGAGCTGGCAGCGCGTTATGGCGTCCTGTTCCGCGCGGTCGAGATGATCACGATCGCCGTTTTCACGATCGAGTATCTGTTGCGGCTTTGGGCGGCGGTCGAGCACGCGCCCTACAGCCAACTTGCGGGCCAACGTGCGCGCATGCGCTACGCGCTCAGCCCCGCCGGCATCGTCGATCTGCTCGCGGTGCTGCCGTTCTGGGTCGCGCTGCTGTTTCCGATCGATCTGCGCATCCTGCTGGTGTTCAGGACGGTTCGTTTTCTCAAGCTCGCGCGCTATTCGCCGGCCATGCGCTCGCTGCTCGACGTGCTCGCGCGCGAGCGCCGCGCGCTGTTCGGCTGTTTCGTCGTTCTGATCGGCGTAGCGCTGGTTGCGGCCTCGATCATGTATCACGTCGAGCGCGAGGCGCAGCCCGACAAGCTCGGCACCATCCCCGACGCTCTATGGTGGGCGGTCGTTACGCTGGGCACAGTCGGCTACGGCGACGTGGTGCCGATCACCCCGCTCGGGCGAGTGGTGGCGACGTTTACGATTTTCAGCGGCATCATCGTGCTGGCGCTACCGATCGGCATCATCGCGACCGCGTTCGCCGAAGAAATTCACCGCCGTGAATTCGTCGTCACCTGGAGCATGGTGGCGCGCGTGCCGCTGTTCGCGGGGCTCAACGCAGCGGAGATCGGCGACATCATGCGGCTCCTGCGCTCGCAGTCGGCCGATCCCGGCTCGATCATTGTTCGCCGTGGCGACGCCGGGCATTCGATGTATTTCGTCGCCACCGGCGAGGTCGAGATCGAGCTCAAGGACGGACCCATCCGGCTCGGCGTCGGCGACTTCTTCGGTGAGATCGCGGTGCTGCGGCAGACGCGGCGCACCGCGACGGTCAGGGCAATCAGCCGCACAAGCCTCCTGGTGCTTGATGCGCAGGATTTGCACGCGCTGCTGGAGCGTTCGCCCAGCATTGCCGAGCGCCTCAAGGAAGTCGCCACCAAGCGGCTGGGCGGCAAGAGCATTTCGCCCGAAGGCGATATCGTCCGAGAGGAGCTGGCCGAAGGCTCGATCGAGGACGGCAAGTTGCGCCCGGGCGGTGCACGCAAACGTGGCCGGGCGCGCGGTTGAGCGCGCGCCGTCAGGCCATCGCCTTCTTCAGATTCTCGTCGACCTTGTCGAGGAACGCCTCGGTCGAGAGCCACTTCTGCTCGTCGCCGACCAGGAGTGCCAAGTCCTTGGTCATGAACCCGGCCTCGACGGTGTCGACGCAGACCTTCTCGAGCGTGGTCGAGAACTTGGTGAGTGCGGCGTTATCGTCGAGCTTGGCACGATGCGACAGCCCGCGGGTCCAGGCGAAGATCGAGGCTATCGAGTTGGTGGAGGTCGCGCGGCCCTTCTGGTGCTCGCGATAGTGCCGCGTCACGGTGCCGTGCGCGGCTTCGGATTCCAGCACCTTGCCGTCGGGCGTGGTCAGCACCGAGGTCATCAGCCCGAGCGAGCCGAAACCCTGTGCCACGATATCCGACTGCACGTCGCCGTCGTAGTTCTTGCAGGCCCAGACATAACCGCCCGACCACTTGAGCGCAGCGGCTACCATGTCGTCGATCAGCCGGTGCTCATAGGTGAGCTTCTTGGCTTCGAACGCCGCCTTGAACTCCCTGTCGAAGATTTCCTGGAAAATATCCTTGAAGCGACCGTCATAGACCTTGAGAATCGTGTTCTTGGTCGAAAGATAGAGTGGATAGCCGCGATCGAGCGCGTAGTTCATCGAGGCGCGGGCGAAATCGCGGATCGAGTCGTCGAGATTGTACATCGCCATCGCTATGCCCGAGGCCGGTGCCTGGAACACTTCGTGCTCGATGGTCTTGCCGTCGTCGCCTACGAACTTGATGGTGAGCTTGCCCTTGCCGGGGAAGCGGAAGTCGGTGGCGCGGTACTGGTCGCCATAGGCGTGGCGGCCGATGATGATCGGCTTGGTCCAGCCGGGCACCAGGCGCGGCACGTTTTTGCAGATGATCGGTTCGCGGAAGATGACGCCGCCGAGGATGTTGCGGATCGTGCCGTTGGGCGAGCGGTACATCTTCTTCAGATTGAATTCTTTGACGCGCGCCTCGTCGGGCGTGATAGTCGCGCACTTGACCGCGACGCCGACCTTTTTGGTCATCTCGGCCGCATCGATCGTGATCTGGTCGTCGGTCTTGTCGCGATATTCGATGCTGAGGTCGTAATAGAGCAGCTCGATATCGAGATAGGGGTGGATCAGCTTTTGCTTGATGAGTTGCCAAATGATGCGCGTCATCTCGTCGCCGTCCATCTCGACGACGGGATTCTTGACCTTGATCTTGGGCATGGGTTTCCCGGAAAAGGCTTGGAAAGGGTACGAAATCCGCGGCGAAACCGCGGGCGAGGCCCGAAGCATCGGTATCTCGGCGCGGCCGGCGCCGCTATAGCATTGCTGGCCGAAGGGAGAAAGCCGACCTTCATCGGCATCCGAAAGTAGCAAGAGGCGGGCGTGCCAGGCGCGGGAACCGACCGGACCAGGGAGTGGATCGAAGGCGGTCCGGTGATCGTGCTCGTCGAGCCGCAGCTCGGCGAGAACATCGGCGCCGCCGCGCGAGCCATGGCCAATTTCGGACTGACGCGGCTGCGGCTCGTCAAGCCGCGCGACGGCTGGCCGAGCGCGCAGGCGCGCCGCTCCGCCTCCGGCGCCGATCGCGTGATCGACGAGGCCGCGCTCTTCGACACGCTCGAGGCCGCGATCGCGGACTGCACCTATGTGCTGGCCACCACCGCGCGCGATCACCACCAGGCCAAGCCCGTGATCGGCGCCGGCGAAGCGGCGGAGGAGATGGCGCCCAGGATTGCCGCCGGCGAGACGGTGGCGGTGGTGTTCGGGCGCGAGCGCAATGGCCTCGAGAACGAAGAGGTCGCACTGGCCGACAAGATCGTGACGCTGCCGGTGAACCCGGCGTTCGCCTCGCTCAATCTCGCGCAGGCCGTGCTGGTGATCGCCTATGAATGGTTCACGCTTGCAACCGGCGGGAAGCTTCCGTTCGAAATGCGCCAGCGGTCGGTCTCGGCGCCACGCGAGCAGCTGTTCGCATTTTTCGAGGGGCTCGAGCGCGAACTGGAGCGGGTCGAATTCTTCCGGCCGCCGGAGAAGCGCGAAACCATGGTGGTGAACTTGCGCAATGTCATCCACCGCATGCAGCCGACGCAGCAGGACGTTCAGACGCTGCACGGGGTGATCATGGCGCTCGCCCAAGGGCGCAAGGGCCCGGCCAAGGGCGGCATTCTCGACGGCGCCGAGGCTGAGTTGCTGCGCGAGCTGCTGGCCGAGCATGGCGACGCGCGCGCATCCTCGGAGCATGCGCCGGTGCGCGGACTGGCGCGGCTGTTGCGTCGTAACCCAACCGATGCCGAGCGGGCGCTCTGGGAAGCGCTGGTCAAAGACCGCCGCTTCGCCGGCCGCTTCAAGCGGCAAGTCCCGGTCGGCCCGCACATCGCGGATTTTGTCTCGTTCCCGTTGCGCACATTGATCGAAATCGTTCCGGCGCACGATTCCGAAGCCGGCGCGAAAAGCCGGGCGATAAGGCGGAGCTGGTTCGCCGCCCGCGGCTATCGGGTGATCGACGTGGTGGACCGCGATATTGAAGCCGACGAAGCCGGTGTGCTCGACCGGCTGGCCATGGAGCTCGCGCTCGTGGAGCCTGAATCCAAAGGATGACCGGCGGCCCGCTGTCGCTCACCTCCCATTCACGATTTGTCGTCACACTCTTGCCGCGAGGCGAGGGGAAAGCCTCTCGTGGGGCACGGCGGGTTTCATGGTGCAGTCCGAAGCAGACCGCGTGCATGCGCTCAAGGCGCTGGTATTCGATTCCGGCCTCGGCGGGCTCACGGTGTTGCGCGAACTCGCGCGGGCGCGGCCCGATCTTGAGCTTGTTTATGCCTCCGATGACGCGGCCTTCCCCTATGGCCGGCTCGGCGATGGCGAGCTGGTCGAGCGCGTATGCAAGGTCATGGAGCAGCTGATCGCCGAGGTTAAGCCCGATCTCGTGGTTATTGCCTGCAATACCGCCTCGACGCTCGCGCTTCCGGTTCTGCGCGCGCGTTTTTCGATCCCGTTCGTGGGCACGGTGCCCGCGATCAAGCCCGCCTGCGAGCGATCGAAGACCAAGCGGGTCAGCGTGCTGGCGACGCCCCGTACGGTGCGTCGCGACTATACCCATGACTTGATCCGCGAGTTCGCCGGCGATTGTAAAGTCACGCTGGTCGGCAGCGAGCTGCTGGCGAGCCTTGCGGAGTCGGCGCTGCGCGGGGAAGCGGTTACCGACGAGGCGATCGCGGCCGAGATTGCGCCCTGTTTCGTCGATGATGGAGCCCGCACCGATACGGTGGTGCTGGCTTGCACTCATTATCCGCTACTGCTCGACCGTCTGAAAAAGCTCGCGCCTTGGCCGGTGGAATGGATCGACCCGGCGCCGGCCATTGCGCGCCGCGCCTCGAGCCTGCTGGGCGCTCCGGGGCCGGCGGCCAATGTGCCCGTGCGAGCCCTTTTCACCAGCGGCCAAGCGCCCTCGACCGCGCTCGCTGGGGTGCTTGCGGTCTACGGCGTAGGGGCCGCGGAGGCGCTTCCTGCCGCGGTTTGACAGGCCCGGCGCCAGCGGCTATCCCCACCGAGCCTTGCGGACCTTCGGGTCCGCTTGGCATTTACGCACCCGCGGCAGTTGCTTCGTTGAGGTAGCTGCCTGTCGGCCGGACCTTCCGGCAGAGGAGGGCGCGCGACCCGAGTAGGAGAGGGATCACGCGATGTCGAAACGTTTGCAGGCGAAGCACAAGCTCGACCGCCGCATGGGCGAGAATATCTGGGGCCGCCCGAAGAGCCCCGTCAATCGGCGCGAATATGGCCCCGGTCAGCACGGCCAACGCCGCAAGGGCAAGCTCTCGGACTTCGGCGTACAGCTGCGCGCCAAGCAGAAGCTGAAGGGCTATTACGCCAATATTTCCGAGAAGCAGTTCCGCAAGATTTACGCGGAAGCCGTGCGCCTGAAGGGCGATACCGGCGCGATCCTGATCGGGCTGCTGGAGCGGCGCCTCGACGCGATGATCTATCGTGCGAAACTGGTGCCCACGGTATTTTCGGCGCGCCAGTTCGTGTCACATGGTCATGTCAAAGTGAACGGCAAGCGCGTCACCATCCCGAGCTTCAAGGTCAAGGTCGGCGAAGTGGTCGAGCTGCGGGATCGCTCCAAGGAACTCGCGATCGTGCTGGAGGCGACCCAGTCCGCCGAGCGCGATGTGCCCGACTACCTCGAGGTCGACCACAAGAAAATGACCGCCAAGATGACGCGGGTGCCGACGCCGACTGAGGTGCCCTATCCGGTGCAGATGGAACCGCACCTGGTCGTCGAGTTCTATTCGCGCTGAGATTTCATGAATTCGATGCTGCACACCGGCGCGCGCCCGCGCGCCGGGGCGAATCGCTTTGCGCGAGTGGGCGCTCTCCGTGCAGTGCCCACGCATTTTGTGCGGTGCGATAAAATTTCCGCGGTTGGCAGCGCGACCTTATGCCGGAAGGTGCCGGTCGACTGTTGTCCCCCACAGTTAGTAGGTTGCTTGATAATCGGGCGATATCTTGTAGCTTCCCCCTCCGAAAGTCGTAGGGCGTTCAAGCACATCACCAATGGGGAGAATCGCACATGGACCTGATGAATACGTTGAAGGGTTGGATCGGCGGGTTGACGGAAATCGGCCTCATGCTCATCGCATTGGCCATCGTCGCGGCGCTCCTCGTAGGCCCGCAGCTTCCGTTCTTCGGCAGTGTCACCACCAACATCGTCGCGCTGGTGAAAGACCTCGGCGCCAACGGGCTGATCGGCCTGATCGCGTTGGGCTTCATCCTCTGGCTGTTCTCGAAGCGCACGATCGCCTGAAGACACGCAACGCTGCCGCAACGAGGCTTCGCCCGTTGCGTCGGTAACACTAACGGCCAAACCGGGTGGGGGCGGCGCTCCCACCCGAACCTCAGGGGCGGGCCATGATGGACTTCCTGGACAAAGCCAGACGATATTTGTGGGCCTTCGTCGAGCTCGGCTTCCTTGCCGTACTTTCGATCATCCTCGTGCATCTGCTGATGGGGCAAGGCTCGGGACCGTGGGTCACTTCGGTCGCCGACAACGTGCTCAAGTTCGCCAACGGCATGCAGCCGCAGGCGCTCGTAGGTTTGGCGATTGTGCTGGCGCTGCTCTATCTGATCATCAAGCGCTTGAAATAGGCTGGGTCGCGCCTAGTCGATATAGATTGAAGGCCGCCTTGGGCGGCCTTCGGCATTCGGGAATTCCGAGATCGGCGATCAGGCCTGCGCGGTCTCGCGCACGGCCAAGCCCTTTTCCTTGAGCAATTTCTGCAGCTCGCCGGCCTGAAACATCTCGCGGATGATGTCGCAGCCGCCCACGAACTCACCCTTGACGTAGAGCTGCGGGATAGTGGGCCAGTTGGAATAGGCCTTGATGCCGTTACGCAGGTCGGCAGAATCGAGCACGTTCATGCCCTTATAGGGCACGCCGAGAAAGTCGAGGATCTGCACGACCTGTCCGGAAAAGCCGCATTGCGGGAATTGCGGCGTGCCTTTCATGAACAGGACGACGTCACTCGATTTCACTTCCTTGTCGATGAATTGCTCGATGCTCATGGTGTCCTCAGCGCCCTTCCGGGGTCGCGGTCTGCAGGGCCAGCGCGTGCAGGGCGCCGCCCATGGAACCCTTCAGCGCAGCATAGACCAACTGATGCTGCTGCACACGCGTTTTGCCACGGAAGCTCTCGGCCACGACCGTGGCGGCATAATGATCGCCATCGCCGGCAAGGTCGCGAATGGTTACCTCCGCGTCCGGGATCGCGGACTTGATCAATTTCTCGATATCCCGGGCATCCATCGCCATGGCCGTCTCCGGTCAGCCGCCGCTTCCTGACATATAGGCCGGAAGCCACGACTCATGAAGTGCTTGCAAGGCCGAGACCAATATCGGGCGCTCGCCCGGGAGCGTCAATCGGTCGCCGCCGGTGCGGCCGAGCCGCCAGAGCGGGACCGATTTCTTGGCGGCGATTGCCTCGATTTCGGGCAAGCGCGCGGCGGGGACCGTCACCACGTAGCGCGCCTGATCCTCGCCGAACCAAAAAGCATGAGGCGGCAGGCCGGGCGGCGGTGCCTCGAGCGCGGCGCCGATTCGCGACGCCATCGCCATCTCGGCGAGCGCGACCAGAAGCCCACCGTCCGACAGGTCGTGGACCGCGGTGAGAATGCCGTCGCGGATCAGCGTGCGGACAAGATCACCGTTGGTCTTCTCGGCCGTGAGATCGACCGGAGGCGGCGCGCCTTCTTCCTTGCCAAGGATCGTCGCCAGGAACGCGCTCTGGCCGAGCCAGCCCTTGGTCTCGCCCAAAAGCAGGATCGCTTCGCCCTCGGACTTGAAGGCGAGGGTCATACTTTTCGTAAAGTCGTCGAGCAGTCCGACGCCGCCAATCGTGGGGGTCGGCAGGATCGCGCGGCCGTTGGTCTCGTTGTAGAGCGAGACATTGCCCGAAACGACCGGGAACTCGAGCGCCTTGCAGGCTCCGGCGATGCCGCGCACGCAGTAGACGAACTGGCCCATGATCTCGGGCCGCTCGGGATTGCCGAAATTCAGATTGTCGGTAAGCGCGAGCGGCCGCGCGCCGACGGCGGTCAGATTCCGCCAGGCTTCGGCAACCGCCTGCTTGCCGCCTTCGAACGGATCGGCCTCGCAGTAGCGCGGCGTGACATCGGTGGTGAGCGCGAGCGCCTTCGGGCCGTCGCCGATGCGGACCACGGCGGCGTCGCCGCCGGGCCGCTGCACGGTGTTGCCGAGGATCAGGTGGTCGTATTGCTCCCAGACCCAGCGCTTCGAGCAGAGGTCCGGCGATGCGATGAGTTTCTCCAGCGCCTCGGCGATCGTGACCGGGCAGGGGATCGAGGCGGGATCGAGCCGCTCGTGCTTTTTGGACTCGGCAAACGGCCGCTCATAGAGCGGCGCTTCGTCGCCGAGCTCCTTGATCGGCAGGTCGGCCATCACGTCGCCCTTGAAGCGCACGATGAAGCGCTTGGTGTCGGTGGTGCGGCCGACGACGGCGAAATCGAGGCCCCATTTCTTGAAGATCGCCTCGGCCTTGGCTTCCTTGCCGGGCTCGATCACCATCAGCATGCGCTCCTGGCTCTCGGAGAGCATCATCTCGTAAGCGCTCATGCCTTCTTCACGCGTGGGCACCGCCTCGAGATCGAGTGTCACGCCGAGATCGCCCTTGGCGCCCATCTCGACCGCCGAGCATGTGAGGCCGGCGGCGCCCATGTCCTGGATCGCGACCACGCAGCCCTCGCGCATGATCTCGAGGCATGCTTCGAGCAGCAATTTTTCCGAGAACGGATCGCCGACTTGCACGGTCGGCCGCTTCTCCTCCGCGCCGTCGCCGAATTCGGCGGAGGCCATGGTGGCGCCGTGGATGCCGTCGCGGCCGGTTTTTGAGCCGAGATAGACGACGGGCAGACCGGCACCGGTGGCCTTGGCGTAGAAAATCTTGTCTTTGTCGGCGATGCCGACGGCCATGGCATTGACGAGATTGTTGCCGTCATAGCGCGGATGGAATCCAACTCCGCCGCCGACAGTCGGCACGCCGAAAGAATTTCCGTAGCCGCCGATGCCGGCGACGACACCGGAAACGAGCGCGCGGGTTTTCGGATGCGTGGGCGAGCCGAAGCGTAGAAAGTTCAGGCACGCGATCGGGCGGGCGCCCATGGTGAAGACGTCGCGCAAAATTCCACCGACACCGGTTGCAGCTCCTTGATAGGGCTCGATGAAGGAGGGGTGGTTGTGACTTTCCATCTTGAACACGACGGCGAGCCCGCCACCGATATCGATGACGCCCGCATTTTCGCCCGGACCCTGGATCACCCAGGGCGCCTGGGTCGGCAGGGTACGCAAATGCACTTTCGAGGATTTGTACGAGCAGTGCTCGTTCCACATGGCCGAGACAATGCCGAGCTCGGTGTAGCTCGGCTCGCGGCCGATCATCTTCTTGAAGTGCTCATACTCGTCGGGCTTGAGCCCGTGTTCGGCGACGAGTTGCGGCGTGACGCGAGGTTCGTTCGGGATCATCGGCTCATGCGGCAAGAGCCGCCTTGACGCTCTCGAACAGGCCGCGGCCGTCGGTGGGGCCGATGGCAGCGTCGATGTGGTTCTCCGGATGCGGCATCAGGCCGAGCACATTGAGCTTGTCCGACAGAATTCCGGCAATCGCGTTGGTGGCGCCGTTGAAATTATAGGCTTCGTCGAGCTTGCCCTCAGGCGAGGTGTAGCGGAATAGCACGAGACCCTCGCCCTCCAAGCGGGCGATTGTCTCGGCGTCGGCGATGTAATTACCCTCGCCGTGGGCGACCGGTACGCGGATCACATCGCCGGCGTTATAGCGGCGCGTAAAGGGGGTATCGGAGCGCTCGACGCGCAGGAATACGTCGTGGCACATGAACTTGAGCTGTGCGTTGCGCATGAGCACGCCGGGCAGCAGCCCCGCTTCGCAGAGAATTTGAAATCCATTGCAGATGCCGAGCACGAGGCCGCCCTTCTTGGCGTGCGCCTGCACCGCGTCCATGATCGGCGCGCGACCGGCAATGGCGCCGCAGCGCAGATAATCGCCGTAGGAGAAGCCGCCGGGCAGCACCACGAGATCAGTGCCCTCGGGCAGCGCCGTGTCGGCGTGCCAGACCATGGCGGGCGCGTAGCCGGTGATGCGAGTAAGCGCGCGCGCGACATCGCCTTCGCGGTTCGAGCCAGGGAAGACGAGAACGGCGGATTTCATCTCAGCCGATCACCTCGACGCGGTAATTCTCGATCACGGTATTGGCTAGCAGCTTTTCGCACGCATTCTTAAGCGCGGATTCGGCCGCTTTCTTGTCCTTTGATGCAAGCTCGATGTCGAACACTTTTCCCTGACGGACACTCGAAACGCCCTCGATGCCGAGCGATTTCAGCGCGCCCTCGATGGCTTTGCCTTGCGGGTCGAGCACGCCGGACTTGAGTGTCACCGTTACGCGGGCCTTCATCGCTTCGCTCCGAAACAGTAACGGGGGCAATGAGCCCCCGCCAAAACTTCACGCACGGTCGCCACACTCACTGCACCAGCACCGGCCCACGGCCCTGTGGTGGCTCGCCTTCCGACATGATGCCGAGGCGCTTGGCGACTTCGGTATAGCCCTCGACCAGCCCGCCGAGATCGCGGCGGAAGAGGTCCTTGTCGAATTTCTGAGCGGTCTTGATGTCCCACAGCCGGCAGGTGTCGGGGCTGATTTCGTCGGCCACGACGATGCGCATCATGTCGTTTTCCCAAAGCCGTCCGCACTCGATCTTGAAGTCGACGAGGCGGATGCCGACGCCCAGGAACAGGCCGGTAAGAAAGTCGTTGACGCGGATAGCGAGAGCGATGACGTCGTCGATCTCCTGCGTGGTGGCCCAGCCGAATGCCGTAATGTGCTCTTCGGAGACCATCGGGTCGTCGAGCTTGTCGTTTTTGTAATAGAACTCGATGATCGAGCGCGGAAGCTGGGTGCCTTCCTCGATGCCTAGGCGCTTGGCCATGGAGCCGGCGGCGACGTTCCTGACCACCACTTCGATCGGAATGATCTCGACCTCACGGATCAACTGCTCGCGCATATTGAGCCGGCGGATGAAGTGGGTGGGCACCCCGATCTCGTTCAGCCGCTGAAACACGTATTCGGAAATGCGGTTGTTGAGCACGCCCTTGCCTTCCACTACTTCGTGTTTTTTGGCGTTGAAGGCGGTGGCGTCGTCCTTGAAGTGCTGGACGAGCGTGCCGGGCTCGGGCCCCTCGTAGAGGACCTTGGCCTTACCTTCGTAGATGCGGCGGCGGCGGCTCATTGGGGTGTACCGTGACTTGGTGAAATCCATGGCGAACCGGAACCTGATGGAACGCCTTGCGATAGTTTTCTACCGCAAAGGTACACTACGGTGCACGATTCGTATTGCGCTGCACACCGATTTTTCGACACTATCCGATCGGGCCTGCCAGTACAATGCAAAGGCCTACCGCCACTGTTGATCGCTACACGGCGACCCTATATTCAAAGCTCGCTTCGCAGCTGGCGGAGCGTCACCGGAAACTCGGGAGCGAGAGGCGGCAATGACCACGTTCGACAAGCGCGAGGAAGGCTTCGAGAAGAAGTTCGCGCACGACGAGGAGCTGCGCTTCAAGGCCATGGCCCGGCGCAACAAGCTCCTGGGCCTTTGGGCGGCGGAAAAGCTCGGGCTCACGGGCGCGGAGGCGCAGGCCTATGCCAAGGAGGTCGTGATTTCCGACTTCGAAGCGCCCGGCGACGAGGACGTGCTTGCCAAGGTGCGCAAGGATTTCGACGCCAAGGGTGTGAAGGATGTCTCCGACCAGGAGCTCCGCAGCACCATGGATAGTCTGTTGATGAAGGCTGTGGACGAGCTGCAGGCCGGCCGCTGACGGCTGCTACCTTCGGTTAACCCGTCGCCGATCCGCCGCAATCCTGCCGGAACAAGGTTCCGCAGACCGGGCGTGACCTCTTGGAGAATGGAAGATGTACGCTCAAATGAAGTCGATCCTCGCCGCGGGTTGCCTGCTTGTGGCATCGACGCTCGGCGTAGCGGCGTTCGAAGCCGTGACGGTCGAGCCGGTGGAGATGCGCCAAGGCCCGAGCGAGGAATTCGAGCCGATCGTCGAACTGCCTGAGGGCACCGTCGTCGAGGTTCTGAATTGCGATCGGGAGTGGTGCGAGGCGAGCGTCGAGGACTATGACGGATTCATCCCGCGCGACGCGCTCGATCTCGGCACGGTTTCGCCGCCCGCCTACCTGTTCCCGCCGCTGATCTCGCGGCCGTCCTTGTGGCACGGCCGCTATTACTCGCGCGACCATTTCCGCTACGAGTCGCGTTCGCGCTGGCGCAATCGCGAAGGCCGGCGGATCCATGTCGTGCCAGACCGTCGGCAGCTGCGGCCGCTCAGGCCGATCAGTCCGGGTGAGCGCCGCGGGAAGAAGCAATTCGACCGCAGGGAGCGCCCGTCGGATCAACGGGGCAAGAAGCAATTCGACCAGAAGCAGTTCCAGCCGAAACAGAAGCAGTTCGACCAGAAGGGGCCGATGAATGAACAGCGGCGGATTCAACGGACGCCCGATCAGCCCCGAATTCAGCGGGCTCCGGATCAGCCGCGGATTCGTCAACAGCAACCGCAGCAGCCACGGATCCAGCAGCAACCACGGATCCAGCAGCAGGCCCCCGTGCAACGACAGGCGCCGCCGCCACAGCGTGCAGCGCCGTCGAGTGGAACGCAGAAGAAGAAGGGCGATACTAAGTAAGCCGGTGGGTCGACTAAAAATATGGGGCGGCGGGTTTTCCGCCGCCCTTTTCATTAAGGGGATGGCTGCTCAGCGGCCGAAGACGCGCTTGAAGACGATATCCACGTGCTTCAAGTGATACTTTAAGTCGAAGCAGGCTTCGATCTCGGATTTCTGAAGCAGGCGAGTCACTTCTGCGTCGGCCTCAAGAAGCGAACGGAAGTTGCCGCCGCCTTGGATCGCCTTCATCGCGTTTCGCTGCACTAGCCGGTAAGCGTCCTCGCGGGCGGCGCCTTTCTCGATCAGCGCGAGCATGACCCGTTGCGAATGGACGAGGCCGCCCTGACGATCGAGATTGCGCTGCATCGCCTCGGGATAGACCACCAGTTTCTCGATCAGATCGGCCAGCCGGTTGAGCGCGAAATCGAGTGTCACGGTGGCGTCGGGACCGATCATGCGCTCGACCGAGGAGTGGGAAATGTCGCGCTCGTGCCAGAGCGCCACGTCCTCGAGCGCCGGCTGCACATAAGCGCGCACCATACGGGCGAGGCCGGTGAGGTTTTCGGAAAGCACCGGATTGCGCTTGTGCGGCATGGCAGAGGAGCCCTTCTGGCCCTCGGAGAAGAACTCCTCGACTTCGCCGACCTCGGTGCGCTGCAGGTGGCGGATCTCGGTAGCCAGCCGCTCGACCGAGGCGGCCACGACGCCGAGCGTGGCGAAGAACATTGCGTGCCGGTCGCGCGGCACGATCTGGGTCGAGATCGGCTCGATCGCAAGGCCGAGCTTTTTGGCGACATGCGCTTCGACGCGCGGATCAATATTGGCGAAGGTGCCGACCGCGCCGGATATCTTGCAGGTCGCGATCTCGCGCTTGGCGGCCACGAGGCGCTCGCGGGCGCGCGAGAATTCCGCATAGGCGAATGCGAGCTTGAGTCCGAAGGTGGTGGGCTCGGCATGGATGCCGTGCGAGCGGCCGACGGAGAGCGTGTTCTTGTGCTCCCGGGCGCGGCGCTCGAGCGCCTTCTGCACGCGCTCGACGCCGGCGATCAGCAGATCGGCGCTGCGCGAGAGCTGGACCGCCAGGCAAGTATCGAGCACGTCGGAGGAGGTGAGGCCCGCGTGCACGTAGCGCGCCTCAGGGCCGACGATCTCGGCCAAGTGGGTCAGGAACGCGATGACGTCGTGCTTGACCTCGCGCTCGATGGCGTCGATGCGCGCGATATCGAACTTGGCGTCGCGACCCTTGTCCCAGATTTTCTTGGCAGCTTCCTTGGGCACCAGGCCGAGCTCGGCCATGGCGTCGGTGGCGTGCGCCTCGATCTCGAACCAGATGCGGAAGCGGGTTTCCGGCTTCCAGATTTCCACCGCCTCGGGGCGGCTGTAGCGCGGGATCATCAGGCCGCCGCGCGGTTTGAGGCCGCGCGCAGAGCCGAGATGCGCGACGCATAGGCGTCGCGGCCGCCGGCGCCAAAGATCGCTGAGCCGGCGACCAGCACATTTGCCCCGGCCGCGGCGGCGAGCGGTGCGGTCTCTGGCGTGATGCCGCCGTCGACTTCGAGATCGATCGGGCGATTGCCGATTATCTTCTTGAGTGAGCGAATCTTGTCGACTACCGAGGGAATGAAGGATTGCCCGCCGAAGCCGGGGTTCACGGTCATGGCGAGTACGAGGTCGATCTTGTCGAGCACGTATTCGATGGCGCTCTCGGGCGTCGACGGATTGAGCGCGACGCCGGCACGCTTGCCGAGAGCCCGGATTACCGAGAGCGAGCGCTCCAGATGCGGTCCGGCTTCCGGGTGAATGGTGATGATATCCGCCCCGGCCTTGGCGAACGCTTCCAGGTAAGGATCGGCTGGCGCGATCATCAGGTGCACGTCGAGCGGCTTTTTTGTCACGGGCCGGATCGCCTTCACGATAGCCGGGCCGATGGAGATATTGGGCACGAAGTGCCCGTCCATCACATCGACGTGGATCCAATCGGCGCCGGCTGCGTCGGCTGCGCGGACTTCGTCGCCCAGGCGCGCGAAATCGGCGGCGAGGATCGAAGGCGCGACGAGGAGAGGGCGACTCATGGCTTCTCCAGGAGGTGGCCGTACCACGGCGCTCAGCCGCGGGGCAACCTTCGGCGTAGAATTCGGTGAACGAGCGGCGAAAGGAGTTGCGGGCCGAGATAGATCGGGAATTGGGCCAGCGCGAAATAGAGCCAGACCAGATCGGATACTCCGCCGGCGGCCGCCAGCATCAGGCCCATGTTGCGGTTGCCGCTCTCCCAGCCCAGCGCCAACGCGCGCTCCAGCCCAATGGGCCGGAACACGAGCGTGGTGAGGGCCATGAGCCCGAAGGTGAGGGCGAAGCTCAAGGCCAGCAAGCCGAGGACGAGAGTGGGTTCTGTGAACATTCGCATGGCCACGCTCTCCATCAGCGCGACGGCGAAGATGAAGAGGCCGATCACGCTCAGCCCATCGATGCGCTCGCGTGCGGCAAGCACCCGGTCACGCCCGAGGAACCACCGGATTACGAACGCGACCAGGAATGCTCCGGCAAGAAAGAGGAACAGCCGCAACGCCAACGCGCCCGGATCGAGCGGTAGGGCGTTGCCTACGAATAGCGCGGCGAAGAAGGGTGCGGTCAGCGGCGTGATCGCCGTGGTGGCGATGAGCGTCGCCAGCGCTAGTGCGGCGTCGAGCCCGAGGAGCGCCACGACGGCGGGCGCGGAAATGATTGGGGGTGCCGCGACCTGCAGCACGAGGGCGACCGAGAGTGCGTTCCATAGCTCGCCGCGGCCGAGCGCCATATAGGCCGCGCCCAGCGCGAGCGGGGTGGCGATCATGATCCAGAGCGTTGCGAGCAGGACGACACGCGGGCGGGCGAACTCGCTCTTCAGCGCCGCCGGGTCGACTCGCAGAAAGGCGAGCACCAAGAGGTAAAAGATCGATGGCGCGACCAGCGGCTTGAACAGGGCCGCGAGCGGCGGAAGTGCGAGGCCGACGAGAATGCTCAAGGCGATGGCGCGGGTGCCCTGGCGGCCGAGCCAAGCAAGCGCCTCGAAAATATGCGCGAGCACGCCCATATTTACCTCGCGATTCGGATGAACCCGCCATAACGCTGCGGTAAGGCTTCCGTAGCGCAGGGCGGCGCACTATCGGCGAGGCCATCGCCGGAGGAAAGGGCAGATCGTAACGCGCAAGGACGCATTGGTGCTCGGCGCCGGGATCGTTGGCGTCTCGATCGCGCTGCATCTGCAGAAGCGCGGGCTTGCCGTTGCGCTGGTGGACCGGCGCGGGCCGGGCGAAGAGACCAGCTTCGGCAACGCGGGCGTGATCGAGGGCAACACCGTGTTCCCGCCGGCGTTCCCGCGTGGGCTCGGTGCGCTGCTGCGGGTCGCGCTCAAGCGCGCGCCGGAGGCGAATTATCATCTCCTGTTTTTGCCGCGCGTGGCGCCATGGTTGCTCGCCTATCGTGCGGCGTCGCGGCCGGAACGGCTGATCGAGACCGCGCACCTGATGCGGCCGCTCTTTGCGCGC
>DATBTC010000006.1:0-10852 GCA_036559465.1 Xanthobacteraceae bacterium | reverse complement strand
AGAAGGCCATCGTGACGCTCGAGGAAGGCCACTCGATCGACGTCACGACCGGGCTATGAGCGGAGATCGACGATGGCGCTGAAGACCTACAAACCAGCGACGCCCGGCCTCCGGCAGCTCGTGCTCGTGGACCGCGTCGGCATATGGAAGGGCAAGCCCGTCAAGGCGCTGACCGTCGGCAAGATCGGCACCGGCGCGCGCAACAATCTCGGCCGCGTTACGGTTCGTTTTCGCGGCGGCGGTCACAAGCGCGCGCTCCGGCTCGTCGATTTCAAGCGCCTGAAGCGCGACATGCCGGCGACCGTCGAGCGCCTCGAATACGATCCGAACCGCACCGCGTTCCTGGCGCTGGTCAAATATTCCGACGGCGTACAGAACTATATCCTTGCGCCGCAGCGTTTGGCGCCGGGCGACAGCGTTGTCGCGGGCGAAAGCGTTGACGTGAAGCCCGGCAACGCAATGCCGCTCGAGAATATTCCGGTCGGCACCATCGTCCACAATGTCGAGATGAAGATCGGCAAGGGCGGCCAGCTCGCGCGCTCGGCCGGCACCTATGTGCAGATCGTCGGCCGCGACCAGGGCTATTGCATCTTGCGGCTCAAATCGGGCGAGCAGCGCTTGGTGCACGGCCGCTGCTTCGCCACCGTCGGCGCGGTTTCGAACCCCGATCACATGAATATCTCGATCGGCAAGGCAGGCCGCAATCGCTGGAAGGGACGGATGCCGGGTAATCGCGGCGTCTCGATGAATCCGGTCGATCATCCGCACGGCGGCGGCGAAGGCCGCACCTCGGGCGGCCGCCATCCGGTTTCGCCTTGGGGCTTCCCGACCAAGGGAAAGAAGACGCGCAAGAACAAGCGCACCCAGCGCTTCATCGTTTCTAGCCGTCACGCCAGAAAGAAGGTGGAGTAATGGCCCGCTCGGTCTGGAAAGGCCCGTTCGTGGACGGGCACCTGTTGAAGAAGGCGGAGACTGCCAAGTCGTCCGGCCGCTCCGAGATGATCAAGATCTGGAGCCGGCGCTCGACGATATTGCCGCAGTTCGTCGGCCTGACGTTCGGCGTCTATAACGGCCGCAAGCACATCCCGGTGTACGTCACCGAGGACATGGTCGGCCACAAGTTCGGTGAGTTCTCGCCGACCCGAACGTTTCAGAGCCATTCGTCGGACCGCAAAGCCAAGCTCACGACCGGCGCACCCGGCGCGGCGCGAGCGGCACCGGGCGCCGAGGCGCCGGCAGCGGCTCCTGCAAAGGGTTGATGAGAAAGAACCATGGGCAAGCAAGCACGAGCGCGCGTTCTGAAGGATACCGAGGCCAAGTCGGTCTTGCGCATGCTGCGCGTCTCGCCGCGCAAGCTTGGCCTGGTCGCGGGCCTGATCCGCGGCAAGAAGGTCGCGACCGCGCTTGCCGACCTGCAATTCTCGCAGAAGCGGATTTCCAAAGACGTGAAGAAGTGCCTGGAATCGGCGATCGCCAACGCGGAGAACAACCACGATCTGGACGTCGACGATCTGGTGGTCGCCGAAGCGTTCGTGGGCAAGGCTCTGGTCATCAAGCGTTTCGTTGCACGCGCACGCGGCCGCGGGGCGCCGATCAAGAAACCGTTTTCGAATCTCACGATCATCGTGCGTGAGGTCGAGGGGAAAGTCTGATGGGTCAGAAGGTCAATCCGGTCGGCTTGCGGCTCGGCATCAATCGCACCTGGGACTCGCGCTGGTTCGCGGGCAAGGGCGAGTACGGCAAGCTGTTGCACGAGGACATCAAGATCCGCGCGATGCTGTTCAAGCAGCTCAAGCAGGCCGCGGTGGCGAAGGTCGTGATCGAGCGGCCGCACAAGAAGTGCCGCGTCACCATCCATTCGGCGCGGCCGGGCGTGGTCATCGGCAAGAAGGGCGCCGATATCGACAAGCTCAGGAAGCAGGTCGCCGGCATGACCCCGTCGGAGGTCATCATCAACATCGTCGAGATCCGCAAGCCCGAGCTCGACGCGCATCTGGTCGCCGATTCGATCGCCCAGCAGCTCGAGCGCCGCGTCGCGTTCCGCCGCGCCATGAAGCGCGCTGTGCAGTCGGCGATGCGGCTCGGCGCCGAAGGCATCCGCATCAATTGCTCGGGACGGCTCGGCGGTTCCGAGATCGCGCGCATGGAGTGGTACCGCGAAGGCCGCGTGCCGCTGCATACGCTGCGCGCCGACGTCGATTACGGTACCGCTACGGCGTTCACCACCTACGGCACCTGCGGGGTCAAGGTCTGGATTTTCAAGGGCGAGATCCTCGAACACGACCCGATGGCGCAGGACAAGCGGCAGGCCGAGAGCGAAACCGGCGGCGGCCGTCCGCGCCGCGACGCGGCATAACGAGTAGGGATCATGCTTCAGCCGGCACGCACCAAGTTCCGCAAAGCGTTCAAGGGCCGCATCCGCGGCCGCGCCACGAGCGGCACCGAGCTCGCTTTCGGCCAATACGGCCTGAAGGCGCTCGAGCCGAACCGGATCACCGCGCGCGAGATCGAGGCTGCCCGCCGCGCCATGACGCATCATATGAAGCGCGCGGGCCGGGTGTGGATCAACGTATTCCCGGACGTGCCGGTCTCCAAGAAGCCGACCGAAGTGCGCATGGGCAAGGGCAAGGGCACGCCCGAGTTCTGGGCCTGCCGGGTGAAACCCGGCCGGATTCTGTTCGAGGTCGACGGCATCGACGAAGTCACCGCGCGCGAGGCCATGCGGCTGGCGGCGATGAAACTCTCGGTCAAGACGCGCTTCATCGCGCGCATCGGGTGAGGGGAAGATCATGAAGGCGGCCGACGTGCGGCAGATGACCCCGGATCAGCTCGACGACAAGCTCGGCGAGTTGAAGAAGGAGCAGTTCAACCTGCGCTTCCAGCGCTCCACCGGGCAGCTCGAAAACACGTCGCGCGTACGCCTCGTGCGCCGCGACATCGCCCGCATCGAGACCATCGCTGCTCAGAAGCGCGCGGGGGCTCCGATGCCGGCGAAGAAGGCGGAAGAACCGAAGGCCAAGGCGAAGAAGCCCGCTAAGGGAAAGAAGTAGGAGAACGGAATGCCGAAGCGCGTGCTGCAAGGCGTGGTCGTCAGCGACAAGGCGGATAAGACCGTCGTGGTCCGCGTCGAGCGCCGCTTCACACATCCGCTGCTCAAGAAGACCGTGCGGCAGTCGAAGAAGTATCACGCGCACGACGAGAAGAATGCCTGCAAGGTCGGCGACCAGGTGCGGATCGAGGAGCATCGGCCGATCTCGAAGCTGAAACGTTGGATCGTGCTCGAAGAAGCCAAGCAGGCGAAGTGAAGATCGGGATTTGGTTCGAAAGCGCCGGAAAGAGTGAAGGCTAAGTCATGATTCAGATGCAAACCAACCTTGACGTCGCGGATAATTCCGGCGCGCGCCGCGTCATGTGCATCAAGGTGCTCGGCGGCTCGAAGCGCAAATACGCGACTGTCGGCGACGTGATCGTCGTCTCGGTCAAAGAAGCGATTCCGCGCGGCCGCGTGAAGAAGGGTGAAGTCCTGAAGGCCGTGGTGGTGCGCATCCGCAAGGATATCCGCCGCGCGGACGGCTCGGTCATCCGGTTCGACCGCAACGCCGCGGTGCTGATGACTCCGCAGATGGAGCCGGTCGGCACGCGCATCTTCGGCCCGGTGCCGCGCGAGCTCAGGGCCAAGAACCACATGAAAATCATTTCTTTGGCGCCAGAGGTACTGTGATGGCGGCAAAAATCAAAAAAGGCGACAAGGTCATCCTGCTTACCGGCCGCGACAAGGGCAAGAGCGGCGAGGTGATCGAGGTCAGGCCGTCGGAGAGCCGGGCGCTCGTGCGCGGCGTCAACATGGTGCGCCGGCATCAGCGCCAGACCGCGGCGCTGCAGGGCGGCATCATCTCGAAGGAAGCGCCGGTGCACCTTTCGAATCTGTCGATCGCCGATCCGAAGGACGGCAAGCCGACGCGCATCGGCTTCAAGATTCTCAAGGACGGCCGCAAGGTGCGCATCGCGCGGCGCTCGGGGGAGGCGATCGATGGCTGACAAGAACGCTTACACCCCGCGCATGAAGACGCTGTTCGAGGAAACGATCCGGCCGAAGCTGATGCAGGAGTTGGGCTACAGCAATCCGTTTGCGGTGCCCACGCTCGACAAGGTCGTGCTCAACATGGGCATCGGCGAAGCCGTCGCGGATTCGAAGAAGGCTACGGCCGCGGCCAACGATCTCACCCGGATCGCCGGGCAGAAGGCCGTGATCACCAAGGCCCGCAAGGCGATCGCGAACTTCAAGATCCGCGAGGGCCAGGCGATCGGCGCCAAGGTCACGCTGCGCAAGGCGCGCATGTACGACTTCATTGACCGTTTCGTGAACGTGGCACTGCCGCGCGTGCGCGACTTCAGGGGTCTGAGCCCGAAGAGCTTCGACGGGCGCGGCAATCTCACGATCGGAATCAAAGAGCACATCATTTTTCCCGAGATCGACTTCGATAAGGCCGAAGAGGTTTGGGGCATGGACATCGTGGTCTGTACGACCGCAAAGAACGACGAGGAGGCGCGGGCGTTGCTCGCTGCTTTCAATTTTCCCTTCCGGCAGTGAGGCTTAGGCCTCATACGCGGATATCGAGGAGTTCGAGATGGCAAAGACGAGTTCGATCGAGAAGAACGAGCGGCGGCGTAGGCTGACCAAGAAGTATTCGGCCAAGCGCGCGAAGCTCAAGGCGATCGTCTACGACAAGAAACTTCCGATCGAGGACCGCTTCGCCGCGGGGCTAAAGCTCGCGCAATTGCCGCGCAATTCCTCGCCGACCCGAATTCGCAACCGCTGCGAACTGACCGGACGGCCGCGCGGCTATTACCGCAAGCTGAAGATCTCCCGCATCGCGCTGCGTGAGCTGGGCTCCAAGGGCCTGGTTCCCGGGCTCGTGAAGTCGAGCTGGTGAGGAAACGCCGATGACAATGATCGATCCGCTCGGCGACATGATCACCCGCATCCGCAATGCGCAGATGCGGAGTAAGGACCGCGTCGCTACGCCGGGCTCGCGGTTTCGCGCCCGCGTGCTCGACGTCCTGAAGAACGAGGGCTATATCCGCGGCTATTCGACCACCGAGCACAAGAACGGCCGCACCGAGTTCGATATCGAGCTCAAATATTTCGACGGTGCGCCGGTGATCCGAGAGATCGCGCGGGTGTCGAAGCCGGGCCGGCGAGTCTATGTGTCGGTGGGCTCCTTGCCGCATATTCAAAACGGCCTGGGCGTCGCCATCTTGTCGACGCCCAAGGGCGTCATGGCCGACCACGAAGCCCGCGAGCAAAACGTGGGCGGCGAAATCCTCTGCACGGTGTTCTGATGTCGAAGATCGGAAAAAAGCCCATCGCCATCCCCGCCGGCGTCACCGCCGCGGTCGATGGCCAGAAGATAAGGGTCAAGGGGCCCAAGGGCGAGCTTTCGCTCGTGATCGCCGATGAGGTCGCCGCCAAGATCGAGAATAACGCGATCTCGTTCTCGCCGCGCGGCGAGACCAAGCGCCATCGGGCGGCCTGGGGTACGTCGCGGGCGAACGTGAACAATATCGTCGCCGGCGTCACCAAGGGCTACGAGCGGCGGCTCGAGATCACCGGCGTCGGCTATCGCGCGGCAGTGGCGGGCAAGAACCTGCAGCTCGCGCTCGGCTACAGCCACGAAGTGAATTTTGCGATCCCGGATGGCATCGAAATCAAGGCGCCGAAGCCGACCGAGATCGTGGTGACCGGCATCGACAAGCAGAAGGTCGGTCAGGTGGCCTCCGAAATCCGCGAATTCCGTTCGCCGGAGCCCTACAAGGGCAAGGGCATCAAGTTTGCCGGCGAATACATCTTCCGCAAGGAAGGCAAGAAGAAGTAACGGGGAACAGGCATGGCCAGGATTACCGATCGAACCATGCACCGCACGGCGCGGGTGCGCCGCGTGTTGAAGCGCGTCGGCGGCGGACGGCCGCGGCTGTCCGTGTTCCGCTCGTCGCAGCATATCTATGCCCAGGTCATCGACGATACCGCGGGCACGACCTTGGTTTCGGCTTCGAGCCGGGAGAAGGATCTGCGCGGAAGTCTCAAGACCGGCGCCAACATCGCGGCCGCCAAGGAAGTCGGCAAGCTGGTGGCCGAGCGCGCCAAGGCCAAGGGCGTCAAGAAGGTGGTGTTCGACCGCGGCGGCTATTTGTTCCATGGGCGCGTCAAGGCGCTCGCGGAAGCCGCGCGCGAGGGCGGACTAGAGTTCTGATAGGGAAGGTCGGAGATCCAATGGCACGCGCCCCGCAACGTCCGAGTGGTGACCGCGCTCCGCAGCGCCCGGGCGGCGATCGCCCGCGGCAAGGCGGCGGGCGGGACCGGCGTGATCGCTCGCGCGATCGCGACGACCGCGATGGCTCGATCGTCGACAAGCTGGTGCACATCAACCGCGTGGCCAAGGTGGTCAAGGGCGGCCGGCGCTTCGCGTTCGCGGCGCTCGTCGTGGTGGGCGATCAGAAGGGCCGCGTCGGCTTCGGTCACGGCAAGGCGCGCGAGGTGCCCGAGGCGATCCGCAAGGCGACCGAGTTCGCCAAACGCAGCATGGTGCGCGTGGCGCTGCGCGACGGCCGCACATTGCATCACGACGTCATCGGTCATCACGGCGCGGGCAAGGTGATCCTGCGCAAGGCGCCGCCGGGAACCGGTATCATCGCCGGCGGCCCGATGCGCGCGGTGTTCGAGACGCTCGGCATGGCGGACGTGGTGGCCAAGTCGATGGGATCTTCCAATCCTTACAACATGGTACGCGCGACCTTTGATGCGTTGAAGCACCAGGACAGCCCGCGCTCGGTCGCGGCGCGGCGCGGCATGAAGGTGTCGGTGCTGCAGTCGCGGCGCCGCGAGGTCGATACCGAGCCGTCGGAATAGGAATTCGGAATATGGCCGCAAGCAAGAAGACCATCATTGTGGAGCAGATCGGAAGTCCGCTCCGCCGTCCACCCAATCAGAGAGCGACTCTGATTGGGCTCGGCCTGAACAAGAGCCGCCGGCGCCGGACGCTTCCGGATACGCCGGAGGTGCGCGGCATGATTGCCACGGTGCAGCACCTGGTGCGCATCGTGGAAGGCAAGTGAGGAAGCGATGAAACTCAATCAACTCGCCGGTCTGCCCGGTTCGCGTCGTCCGCGCATGCGCGTCGGTCGCGGCATCGGCTCAGGCAAGGGCAAGACCGCAGGCCGCGGCGTTAAAGGCCAAAAGTCGCGCACCGGCGTCTCGATCAACGGCTTCGAGGGCGGCCAGATGCCGCTGCATCGCCGCCTGCCCAAGCGCGGCTTCAACAACATCTTCTCGACGCGCCTGAACGAGGTGAACCTCGGCCGCGTGCAGGAGGCGCTCGACGCGGGCGTGCTCAAGGCGGCGGAGCCCATTACTGCCGAGTTGCTGGTCAAGGCTGGCATCCTGCGCCGGAAGAATGAAGGCGTGCGGCTGCTTGGCGGCGGGGAGCTCGAGACCAAGGCTTCGTTTGTCGTCCACGGGGCGTCGAAGTCGGCGATTGCCGCGGTCGAGAAGCTCGGCGGCACGGTCGAGGTGCTCTATGTGCGCCCCGAGTCGCCGAAGCCGGAAGAAAAGCCGTGGCAAAAGAAGCAGCAGGAACCGCAGGCAAAGCCGGGAAAGCAGGTGAAGAAGCCGGCGGAGAAAAAGACGTCCGACGAGAAGAAGGCGGAAGACAAGAAGCCTGCGGCAAAGAAGCCCACGGGCGAAACGGACGCGTAGTCCCTATATGAAGCGCGGGCACGGGCGGGCTGCAACGGAGCGCTAGATGGTCTCGGCGGCGGAACAACTTGCAGCGAACTTGAACTTCGGCGCATTGGCCAAGGCCGAAGAGCTGAAGAAGCGGATCTATTTCACGCTTGCCGCGCTCGTGGTCTATCGGGTCGGGACCTACATCCCGATGCCCGGCATCAACCCGGACACCTTCGCCGAAGCGTTCAAGCAGGCGAGCCAGGGCATTCTCGGCCTGTTCAACATGTTTTCGGGCGGTGCGGTCGAGCGCATGGCGATCTTCGCGCTCAACATCATGCCCTATATCTCGGCCTCGATCATCCTGCAGCTGCTCACCAGCGTCTCGAAGCAACTTGAGGCGTTGAAGAAAGAGGGCGAGGCGGGGCGCAAGATCATCAATCAGTACACGCGCTACCTCACATGCGTGCTGGCGGCGGCGCAAGCCTATGGCATCGCCATCGGACTCGAGAGCGCCGGCAATATCGTCGCCGAGCCCGGCTGGTTCTTCCGCATCTCGACCGTAATCACGCTCACCGGTGGGACCATGTTCCTGATGTGGCTCGGCGAGCAGATCACCTCGCGCGGTATCGGCAACGGCATTTCGCTGATCATTTTCGCGGGTATCGTCGCCGAAGTACCGGGCGCGATCGCCGGCATGCTCGAGCTCGGCCGTCAGGGCGCGATGTCGACCGGCGTGATCATTTCCGTGGCGGTGATGGCGGTAGGCGTTATCGCCTTCATCGTATTCATGGAGCGGGCACAGCGGCGACTGCTGATTCAGTATCCCAAGCGGCAGGTCGGCAACCAGATGTTCGAGGGTCAGACCTCGCATCTTCCGCTCAAGCTCAATTCTTCGGGCGTGATTCCGCCGATCTTCGCCTCGTCGCTCCTGCTGGTGCCGACCACGGTCGCGCAATTCAGTGCCGGGAGCGGACCCGAGTGGGTGAACGCGATCACCACCTATCTCGGCCATGGCCGGCCGGCCTACATGTTCCTGTATGTGGGGCTGATCGTGTTCTTCGCGTTCTTCTACACGGCGATCGTGTTCAATCCGGTCGAGACCGCCGATAACCTCAAGAAGCACGGCGGGTTCATCCCCGGAATCCGGCCCGGCGAGCGCACCGCCGAATATATCGACTACGTGCTGACCCGCATCACCGTGGTGGGCGCCGGCTACCTCGCGCTCGTCTGTCTGTTGCCGGAGCTGCTGGTATCCTACGCGGCAGTTCCGTTCTACTTCGGCGGCACATCGCTGCTCATCGTGGTCACGGTGACCATGGATACGGTGGCGCAGGTGCAGGGCTATCTGCTCGCGCATCAATACGAAGGCCTGATCAAGAAATCTCGGTTGCGGGGCAGCCGCCGATGAGGCTGGTGCTCTTGGGGCCGCCGGGTGCGGGCAAGGGCACTCAGGGGAGCGGCTCGCTGCGCGTTTCGGCATCGCGCGGCTCTCGACCGGCGACATGCTGCGCGCCGCGGTCGCGGCGGGAACGCCGGTCGGCCTGCGCGCCAAGGACATCATGGCGCGCGGAGATTTCGTACCCGACGAAGTCGTGGTCGGCATCATCGCCGACCGTATCGGCGAGCCGGACGCGGCCAAGGGATTCGTGCTCGACGGATTTCCGCGCACCGTGTCGCAGGCCGAGGCGCTCGAGCGGTTGCTCACCGAGCGCGGCCTCAAGCTCGACGCGGTGATCGAGCTTGCGGTGGACGAGACCATCCTGGCCCGGCGGATCGAGAGCCGGATCGCCGAAATGCTCGCTCGCGGCGAGAAGCTTCGCGCGGACGACGATCCCGAGGTGCTGAAGTCGCGAGTCGCGGTCTATCGGGCGCAGACCGCGCCGCTCTCGGACTATTACCGGCGCAAGGGCAGGCTCAGGACCGTGGACGGTATGCAGGCGATCGATGCTGTGGCGGCGGCTATCGAGCGCCAGCTGCTCGGCAAGCAGCCAACCGGGACTGCCCGCAAGGTACGGAAAACGCGGAAGAAATCGGCCCGGCCGGGGCGCACCCAAAGCAGGGCGAAGGCCAAGCGAAAGAGCGCCAAAGCCCGCCCAAAGACCCGGAAATCCAGGCGTCGCAGAGGTTGACGGATGGTGACCGTTTGCCTAAATAACCCTTATCCAGTCGGTGTTTTGGCGCGATGCCGGACCTTCCATGGAAGGGCGGGCGTCGGCGTCACTTTGCACGTTCCGAGGCCCCCTGCGGCGAGCAAGACAGCGTGAGGCGCGCGAGCGCTTGAGAACGTAGCGCGGGCCGCCGGCCCGTTGTTGGAGAAGAGATCGTGGCACGAATTGCAGGCGTCAATATTCCCACGAACAAGCGCGTCGTCGTGGCGCTGCAATATATCCACGGCATCGGCGCGCGCCGCGCCAAGGATATCGTGAAGAAGATCAATATTCCGGAAGCCCGCCGCGTCAACCAGCTCACCGATCACGAAGTGCTGCAGATTCGCGAGACGATCGACAAGGATTTTCTAGTCGAAGGCGATCTGCGCCGCGAGGTGCAGCTCAATATCAAGCGGCTGATGGATCTCGGTTGCTATCGCGGTCTCAGGCACCGCAAGAATCTTCCGGTGCGCGGTCAGCGCACCCACACCAACGCGCGCACGCGCAAGGGCCCGCGCAAGGGCCTGATGGCGCGACGTCCCACCTCGGGCCCCGGCGGCGCATAGAGAACTCGCATAGAGAGCTGAGAAAGCACCATGGCTAAACCATCGACACCACCGGCAGGCGGCGCCAAAGGCGGCGCAAAGGGCGGCAAGAAGCGCGTTCGCAAGGACGTCTCGACCGGCATCGCGCACATCCAGTCGACCTTCAACAACACCATCGTCACGATCACCGATCTGCAGGGCAACGTGGTGTCGTGGTCGAGCTCGGGCTCGCGCGGCTTCAAGGGCTCGCGCAAGAGCACGCCTTTTGCCGCACAGCTCGCGGCCGAAGAGGCTGCTCGCCGCGCCATGGAGCACGGGATGCGCTCGGTCGCCGTATTCGTCAAAGGCCCCGGTGCAGGGCGCGAGAGCGCCCTCAGGGCGCTTCAGTCTGCCGGCTTCAGGGTCACGCTGATCCGCGACGTCACGCCGATTCCTCA
>DATBTC010000005.1:0-12106 GCA_036559465.1 Xanthobacteraceae bacterium | reverse complement strand
AGCCATGCCTTACTATAGCTGCGCCGCCTCGAATGGCCCCCGCGGCCTCGAGTTTCATCGAAGGATCAACACGATGTCGCGGCGATGCGAGCTCACTGGCAAGGGACCTTTGTCCGGCCACAAGGTGAGCCATTCCAATATCAAGACCAAGCGGCGCTTCCTGCCGAACCTATGCCGGGTGACGCTCTCGAGCGATGCGCTCGGGCGTTCCGTGCGCATGCGCATCAGCACCAATGCGCTGAAGTCGGTCGATCATCGCGGCGGCCTCGACGCTTTTCTACTCAAGGCCGCCGACGGCGATCTTTCCACAAAGGCACTCTTGCTCAAGCGCGCGATCGTCAAAGCGACCGCAGCCGCCTGAGCGATTTATCCGGCACCATGAATTACTTGCGCTGGCCGCTGCTTCTGCCGATCGTCGCCATGGCGGTCATCGTCACGGCTTCCAATTTCGCGGTCCAGTTTCCGATCAAGGCTTTTGGCCTTGCCGATTATCTGACCTGGGGCGCCTTCACCTATCCATTCTCGTTCTTCGTCAACGAACTCACGAACCGCCGCTTTGGCCCGGCCGCCGCGCGGCAGGTCGTGTATGCCGGCTTCGTCGTGGCGATCGTGCTTTCGGCGCTGGTCGCGACGCCGCGGATTGCGGTGGCGTCCGGCACGGCGTTCCTGGTCGCCCAGCTTTTCGACGTATTCGTGTTCGACTGGCTGCGCCGCCAGACTTGGTGGCGCGCACCGTTCCTGTCGGCGGCCGGCGGCTCGGCGGTCGATACGGCCGTATTCTTCTCGCTCGCCTTCGCAGGCACGCCGGTGCCTTGGGTGTCCCTGGGGATCACCGACTTCTTCGTGAAGCTCGGGTTTGCCGCGGCGCTGGTCGGGCCGTTCGGCTATTTGCGCCGCATGGTTCCGACCTTCGAGGAAGTGGAGAACCGCGCCTGAGCTGCGCGAGGTTCACTGGATCAGCGCGAAGCGTAATAGAATCGTCCGCTGCAACGGATTGAAATTGTCATCAGAAATAATGGTCAGGATCGTTTCGCCGGCGGCATTCCGGTGCACGCCGAGCGCCTCCATGTTGTCGATTTGATTGGCGCGATCGGCAAGGATTAGCACCGGCCCATCGAGCACGGCGCCGGGTTTGATGTCGGCAAGCGCGATCTTGCGGATGCGCATGCCCGCCCCGCGGAAGATCGAGAACTTCCGCTCCAGGATCAAGAAATCGCCCGCAGGCGTGAGCGCGGTGTCGGTGATCTCGAAATCGTCGCTACGCAAGACGGTAAAGTCTCCGGGACTAGGGCCCCCGATCAAGAAGCCGCGAATGTTCCCGGCGGCGTCGAGACCGCGCTCGGAGATGGCAATCAAGGTACTGGCGAGGGGCAAGCCGCGCGGGACGAACGTGAGCGCCTCCAAGCCCTTGCTCCGCGGGAGCTCTCGCACGCCGGCCGGGATCGGGATTGGCTGGCCGCGCGCCAGTAAACCCTGGCGGCCATAGTCGAAACGGACGATCTGGTTCACGCGCTCGATAGCGACATAGGCCGTGCCACCATCCATCGCGAGCGACTCCGTATCGTACCAACCACGCGCGCCGAGTGGCCTGCCGTCGAGCCCAAGGATCGGCGCCATCTCGGCGTCCTCGATGCGGACCGGTTTGTCGCCCTCGGCGATGATCCGGCCACGCAGCCAGCGGCCGCGATCGCTCAGCGCCAGAAACCGCATGCCGTCCGGCGCAATATAAAGCCCGGAGAGGCCGCCGAAGTTCTGGTAGTCGGAGGAAAGCTCGATCCCACCGCGGAATTCAAGCGCGCCGAAACGAACGCGTTGCGGATCGCGCGTGTCGAAGCTCGCGATTGGCTTCGCGCGGATTTCGACCTTGACCGGCGGCTCGGCCGCGCGCGGCGGTTCGGTGGCGAGTGCGGGAAATGCCGAGGCCACAAGCGAGGCCGCGAGCCACAGCGTGGCCCGACGCCGCGTCGGCCGGAAGCACTCCGTCTTGGACGAGCCTTGTGCTGCGATCACGCGACGCGCCTGCGCGTGGGGACCCGCTTCGGTTCGGGCGTGGCCTTATCGTCAAACAGCTCGGCGAGCTTATCGGTCATGGCGCCGCCGAGTTCCTCGGCATCGACGATGGTGACTGCGCGGCGATAGTAGCGCGTCACGTCATGGCCGATGCCGATGGCGATCAGTTCCACCGGCGAGCGGGTCTCGATCTCCTCGATGATCCAGCGCAGGTGTCGCTCGAGATAGTTGCCGGGATTGACCGAAAGCGTGGAATCGTCGACCGGCGCGCCGTCGGAGATCATCATCAGGATCTTCCGGTTTTCGGTGCGGTTCAGCAGTCGCTTGTGCGCCCAGTCGAGCGCCTCGCCGTCGATGTTCTCCTTGAGGAGCCCTTCTCGCATCATCAGCCCGAGGTTCTTGCGCGCGCGCCGCCACGGAGCGTCAGCCGACTTGTAGATGATGTGGCGCAAGTCATTGAGCCGTCCCGGATTGGCCGGCTTGTTGGCGGCGAGCCACGCCTCGCGCGACTGGCCTCCCTTCCAGGCCCGCGTGGTGAATCCGAGAATCTCGACCTTGACCCCGCAGCGCTCGAGCGTGCGCGCCAGGATGTCGGCGCAGGTGGCCGCGACCGTGATCGGCCGGCCGCGCATGGAGCCGGAATTGTCGAGCAGGAGCGTCACCACCGTGTCGCGGAAGTCGGTGTCGCGCTCGCGCTTGAAGGTGAGCGGCTGGAATGGATCGACGATGATGCGCGAGAGCCGTGCCGGGTCCAGCATTCCTTCTTCGAGGTCGAATTCCCAAGCCCGGTTTTGTTGCGCCAAAAGCCGGCGCTGCAGGCGGTTGGCGAGGCGGGCCACTACTCCCTGCAGATGCTGGAGTTGCTTGTCGAGGAAGGCGCGCAGCCGCGCCAGCTCTTCCGGGTCGCACAGATCCTCGGCGCCGACCACTTCGTCGAACCGGGTGCTGAAGGCGCGATAATCGGGTCCGCGCGGCTCGTTCTTGAGCGATTGACGCGGGCGCCAGGGCTCGGCGGCATCGCGCGCATCGCCGGGCTCCATGTCGTCGGGTTGCTCGGTCGAAGGCGCTTCCTCGGCGTCGGAAGCGGTGTCCGAGCGGTCGTCGGCGGAAAGCTCGGTCTGCTCCGGCGCGGCGCCTTGCTCGCTGTCGTCCCGCTCCGAACCGCCTTCGTCGCCGGCCTCGCTCTCGCCCTCTTCGTCCTTGTCGTCCTCGTCCTGATCGCGGTCGGCGAAGCGCTCATCGCCCATGTCGAGCGATGTCAGAAGGTCATGAACCACCTCGGCGAAGCCGCGCTGATCTTCTATTTCGCGCGTCAGCCGATCGAGGTCGCGGTGCGCGCGGTCCTCGATGTAATCGCGCCACAGCGCCACGATCTTCTTCGCGGCCGGCGGCGGCTCCTGACCGGTCAGCCGTTCGCGCACCAGCATGGCGATCGCGTCTTCCATCGGCGCATCGGCGCGGTCGGTGATTTCCTGATAATTGCCGCGATGGAAGCGATCCTCCAGCATGGCCGACAGATTCGAGGCGACGCCCGTCATCCGCCGCGAGCCGATCGCCTCAACGCGCGCCTGCTCGATCGCTTCGAATACGGCCCGCGCCGTATCGGCTTCCGGGAGCATGCGCCGGTGGATTGCCGGGTCGTGGCAGGCAAGCCGCAATGCCATCGAGTCGGCATGCCCGCGCAGGATCGCCGCGTCGTTCTTGGTCATGCGCCGCGGCGGCTCCGGGAGCCGCGCACGCTCGGCGGTCAGCGCCGGCTTCTCGGCGGCGAAGGCCACCTCGAGCTCGGGCTTGGCCGCGATCGCGCGCAGGCAGCCCGCGACCGCGCGCTTGAACGGCTCGGTCGGCGCTTCGCCGCCGCTCTTTGCCTTGCCGGTATTGGGGATCGCCATGACGACTCAAGACAGCGCGACGTTCACCGTCGATTCCGGCAAATCGCGCCCAAGCGAACGCTGGTAGAACTCGGCGACCAGCGGCCGCTCGAGCTCGTCGCACTTGTTGAGGAAGGTGACGCGGAAG
Organism: Xanthobacteraceae bacterium; assembly: GCA_036559465.1. Classification (GTDB taxonomy): domain Bacteria; phylum Pseudomonadota; class Alphaproteobacteria; order Rhizobiales; family Xanthobacteraceae; genus JAHFPN01. Next base: position 8,077 of record DATBTC010000005.1, on the reverse strand, counting down.
GCGTAACCGATGTCGCCGAAGATATCCGCGTTCTCCGCCCAGGTGATGACGGTGCGCGGGCTCATCACGGTCGAAAGATCGCCGTTGATGAAGGCCGAGCGCGTGAGATCGGCGACGCGCACCATCTTGCCCACCAGGTCGCGACCCTCGGTGGTGCGGTACTTCAGCGCCTTGGCCAGCACGATCTCCACTTCCTTGTCGTGCGGCAGATAATTGAGCGTGGTCACGATCGACCAGCGGTCCATCTGACCCTGATTGATCTGCTGCGTGCCGTGATAGAGACCGGAGGTGTCGCCGAGCCCGATCGTGTTCGCGGTCGAGAACAGCCGGAACGCCGGGTGCGGCCGGATCACCTTGTTCTGGTCGAGCAGCGTGAGCTTGCCCGAAACTTCGAGCACGCGCTGGATCACGAACATCACGTCCGGGCGGCCGGCATCGTACTCGTCGAAGCAGAGCGCGATATTGCGCTGCAGCGCCCAGGGCAGGATGCCGTCGCGGAACTCCGTGATTTGCATGCCGTCCTTGATCACGATCGCGTCCTTACCGACGAGATCGACGCGGCTGATGTGGCTGTCCAGGTTCACGCGGACCAGCGGCCAGTTGAGGCGCGCGGCTACCTGTTCGACATGGGTCGATTTTCCGGTACCGTGGTAGCCGGAGATCATGACGCGGCGGTTGTGCGCAAAGCCGGCGAGGATCGCCAGCGTCGTGTCCTTGTCGAACACGTAATCCGCATCGAGGTCGGGGACGTGCTCCTCGCTCTTCGAATAAGCGGGCACTTCCATGTTGACGTCGAGGCCGAATACCTGACGTACCGACACCTTCATGTCGGGGACGGGGGCGAGGGCGGCTGAATCGGTCATGATTCCTTCCCGACCGTAGCGGGCGGCGAGCTGATTCGAGGCGAAAGCCGGATTCGACGTGAACTTAGCAGAATCCCGTGGCCTTGAGATAGTTATAGGCCTGGATCACGTCCTTGAGCTGGTCCTCGGTGGAGCGGTCCCCGCCATTTACATCGGGATGGTGTCTTTTGACTAACGCCTTGAATCTGCTCTTGATTTCTTTCGCCGGAGCGTCGATTTCGAGGCCGAGTGTATGAAAAGCCTTCCGCTCGCCCTTATGCACGGTGCGGCCCGGGCGAGGTTCAGGCTCCGGCCGGCCCGGTCCTTCGAACAGGACGAACGGGTCGGACCAGTCGAACCCATGAAAATCCGCGTCGGGACCCTTGGTGGCTGCACCCCCGGCCCGGCGGGAAGCGTTGAAGCCCATGCGCCACGTGGGCCGGTGACCGGTCACCGCGTCTTTTTGGAACGCCTGAACCGCATCCTCCGGCATCCCCGCGAAGTAGTTATAGGCCTGATTATAGGCGCGCACGTGATCGATGCAGTAGCGCCAATATTCCCCCTCGTGCCCGCGTCCCTTGGGAGCGCGATGCGCCGCGGGCTTGCCGCAACCGGCCCATTCGCAGGCAGGAAACATCCGCTTCTTGCGTTGCTCCTGGTCCGGCTTCACCCGGATGCGGTCATAGATGGGGGAGTCGAACTTCATGCGGTGAGTATGCGGGCCAGCGCCTCGGGATACAAGGAAATGCCGTGGGTTTCAGTTGCCGATCGCATTGACGGCACGCGCTGGAACGCCATAAGCGCGCAGCCATGAGCACCTTGCAGCGGATTCGCGACACGCTCGCCCAGGCGCTTTCGCCCGAGCGCCTCGACGTCGCCGACGAGAGCGCGAGCCACGCCGGTCATATAGGCGCGGTTCCGGGAAAGACCACCCATGTGCGCGTGATTGTGGTGGCGGAGTCGTTCCGCGGCCAAAGTCGCATCGAGCGTCACCGTATCGTCAATCGTCTGCTCGCCGACGAGATGGAGGCCGGCCTGCATGCGCTCGCGATCGAAGCCAAAGCGCCGGGCGAATGATCAGGCTGCCTATTCCGCGGCTTCCGCCTCGGGCCGCGACAGCGGTGCGATGCGGAGCAAAGTAATCCGGTTCCGGCTCTTGCGCAGCACCTGGATGCGAAAGCCGTGGAAGGTGAAAATCTGCCCGGCCTCGGGAATAAGCTGCGCCTCGTGAATGACGAGTCCGGCGACGGTGGTCGCCTCATCGTCGGGCAGGTTCCAGTCCATGACCCGGTTGAGATCGCGGATCGGCACCGCGCCGTCGACCGTCACCGAGCCGTCGATATGCGGACGCACGCCGGAGACGGTGACGTCGTGCTCGTCGGCGATGTCGCCGACGATCTCCTCGAGGATATCTTCGAGCGTCACCAGGCCCATCACCTCGCCATACTCGTCGACAACGAGGGCGAAATGGGTCTTGCGCTTGAGGAACGCTTTCAGCTGATCAAACAGATTGGTCGTGTCGGGCACGAACCACGGCGCCAGCGCGATCGAGGGTATGTCGATCTGCGATACATCGCCGCCCGCGGCCTCCAGCTCGCGCAGCAGATCCTTGGCATGGATCACGCCGACGATGTTCTGCGGGTTGTCCCGGTACAGCGGAATCCGCGTATAGGGTGCGGCCAGCACTTCGCGCACGATCTGCTCGGGCGGGCTATCGACGTCGATCGCCACCATGTTGGTGCGGTGGATCATCACGTCCGACACGACGAGGTCCTTGAGGTTGAGCAGGCCGCCGAACATGTCGCGCTCCTCGCGCACGACGCTGCCTTCTTTGTGCAGCACATCGACGGCCCCGCGCAGCTCTTCGTTGCCGGTCAGCACGTTCTCGGTGGCTTCCAGCCTGAAACCGACCATGCGCAGGAACCAGCGTACGATCGCCTCGATCGCGAGCGTGATGGGGCCGAGAAAAGCTACGATCGCCGCGATCGGGCGCGCCGAAAGCAGCGCCATGCGCTCCGGATGGTTGATGGCGATCGTCTTCGGCATGACCTCGGAGAAGATCACGATGATCGCGGTCATCACAAGCGTCGCATAGGCAATGCCGAGCTCACCGAACCAGATCAGCAGGATGCCGGCGGCCAAGGAGGATGCGGCGATATTGGCGAGGTTGTTGCCGAGCAGGATCGCCCCGATCAAACGCTCCGGCTTTTCCATCAGGCGATTGACGATAGCCGCGCGCTTGTCTCCGGCGCTCTCGAGCGCGGCCAAGCGGGCAGTCGAGGCAGCGGTCAGTGCCGTCTCGCTGCCCGAGAAGAAGAAGGAAACAACCAGGCAGACGAATATTGCGGCGATGACGATGATATCGATCGTTTCCATGGGTCGATCTTATTTAGGGACGATTGCGTTCGGCGTCGAGCAGCGCGCGAACCCGCTCCGGCTCTACGTCCGCTGCGACGAAAGCCTTGCCGATGCCGCGTGCCAGCACGAACACGAGCGCGCCGCGGCGCACCTTCTTGTCCTGTGCCATCAGCGCGAGCAGACCTTCCGAATCCGGAAGCTGGCCGGGCACGTCCTTCAGCCGCGTCGGAAGCCCCGCTGCGGCGAAGTGCGCGGCAGCCCGGTCTGCATCCTTGGGATCGCAAAATTTGAGCTGCGCCGAGAGGCGGAACGCCAGCACCATGCCGATAGCGATGCCCTCGCCGTGCAGCAGCCGATCCGAAAACCCGGTCGCGGTTTCGAGCGCATGGCCGAACGTATGGCCGAGGTTCAATAGCGCCCGCTCGCCGCTTTCGCGCTCGTCGCGGCCGACGATCTCCGCCTTCATGCGGCACGAGGTGGCGATCGCATGCGTGCGCGCCGCACCGCCTGCGGAAAACAACGCGCGCCAATTCTGCTCGAGCCAGGCGAAAAACTTCTCGTCGCCGAGCAGGCCGTATTTGGCGACCTCCGCGTAGCCGGCGCGGAACTGCCGCGCCGGCAGTGTATCGAGCGTGCCGGTGTCGGCGAGTACCAGGCACGGCTGATGGAACGCGCCGACGAGGTTTTTGCCTTGCCTCGTATTGATCCCGGTCTTGCCGCCGATCGAGGAATCGACCTGCGCCAGTAGTGTCGTCGGGATTTGCACGATGTCGATCCCGCGCCGCGCCACCGCCGCCGCGAAGCCGGCGACGTCGCCGATCACGCCGCCACCGAGCGCGATCACCAGATCGTTGCGCTCGATCCTGGCGGCTAGGATCGCATCGACCGCGCGCTCGAGCGTGGCGAAGTTCTTGGAGCCTTCACCCGGAGCGATGATCGAATTGGAATGACGCAGGCCGGCGCTCGCCAGCCCACGCTCGAGGCGCTGAAGATGCAGTTTCGCCACCGTCTCGTCGGTGACGACGATCGCGGCCGAACCCGGCCGGAGCTTGGCGATGCGCGCGCCCGCCTCGTCGATCAGGCCGGTGCCGATCACGATGTCATAGCTGCGCGCGGGAAGCTCGACGCGCACCACTTCCTGCGCCGCCTGCACGGCAGCTTCGCTTTTGGCGCTCATGGGCGCGCTTCCTTCGGCGCGCCGGGCGAGGGCGGGGTGCCCCCTAGCATCCGTTCCAGCTCCGTCACGATCGCTTCCATCGTGGTCTCGTGCGGACTGTCCTGCGAGACGACGACGATGTCCGCCTCCGCAAACACCGGCTCCCGCTCGGTGAGCAACCGCTTCAGCGTGGCCTCCGGGTCACCATTCATGAACAGCGGGCGGTCGTTTTTGCGCTTGATCCGGCGCAACAGCACCGCTAAGTCGGCCTTGAGCCAGACCGAAATCCCTTGCGCGCGGATCTTCGCGCGTGTGTCCGGGTTCATGAACGCGCCGCCGCCGGTAGCCACCACCCGCGGGCCGCTCTCCAGGATGCGCGCGATCACCTTGGCTTCGCCTGAGCGGAAATAGGGCTCGCCGTGCTGGGTGAAAATGTCGGCGATCGGCATGTCAGCGGCCTTCTCGATCTCGGAATCGGCATCGACGAAGGAAAGCTCGAGGCGCTGGGCCAGGCGGCGACCGACCGAGGTCTTGCCCGAGCCCGGCATGCCGACCAGCACGACCGAGCGCGCGCCGAGCCGTTCGCGCAACGTTTCCACGCTACGCGCCGAGTCCTCGCCCTGGCTTGCGCCGGTCATTCCATATTCTCCGGATTGGGGGCGGAACCTACACGATCCGCCGTGCCGGGCAATCATACGCCGGACCTTGCCATCACAGGGTAAACGGCGCTTATTCCGCGCGTACGTGCGGCGTGAAGCCGAATCGGGCGCATCCGGAATGCCGAGCCTCATCCGATTTCTGACTATCGTCGGGATCATCGCCGGCCTGGGCTTCGCCGGAATGTGGTCGCTCGCCAACCTCGTCGAGCCTGAGCCACGTGAGATGAGCTCGACCATTCCACAGGACCGGCTCGGCAAGTGACGGCGCGGCGCGATGCGCGGCGCGAGGGGCGCTCGTTCGCCCTGATCGAACTTTTCCTAGACATGATCGCGACCGAGCGCGGCGCCAGCCGCAACACGCTCGACGCTTACCGGCGCGATCTTGAAGACTATGCGGGCTTTCTCGCCGGGCGCGGACGCGACGCGGGCGCCGCGACCACCGAAGAAATCCGCGCGTATCTTGCGGAACTGAGCCGCCGCGGCCTTGCCAATACCTCTGTCGCACGGCGTCTCTCCGCCGTTCGCCAGCTGCATCGCTTTCTCTATGCCGAAGGCAAGCGCGACTCCGATCCCGCCGCGGTGCTGGAAGGGCTGCGGCGCGGGCGTCCGCTGCCGAAAGTTCTCTCGATCGCCGAGGTCACGAAGCTGATCGCCGGAGCGCATGCGGCAGTCGCGGCGAAAGATTCAAGTTCGGTGGAAATCCTGCGTGCCGCTCGCCTCGCTTGTCTGCTGGAAGTGCTCTACGCCACCGGGCTCCGTGTCTCGGAACTCATCGCGCTGCCTGCGGGAGCCGCGCGCGCCGATGCCGAGACAATCAATGTTCGCGGCAAGGGCAACAAGGAGCGCCTGGTGCCGCTCGGTGACGCGGCGCGGCGCGCCATGCGCGTCTATCTCGATCTTCGCGCTAAGTCCGCGAAAGGAAAAAAAGGCGCAATCGGCGAGCAGCGTTGGCTGTTTCCATCTTTCGGCGAGAGCGGGCACGTCACGCGCCAGCACGTGGGGCGCGAGCTGAAGGCGCTCGCCGTTTCGATCGGTACCGATCCGAGTATGATGAGTCCGCACGTGTTGCGTCACGCCTTCGCCAGCCACATGCTGCAGAACGGCGCGGATCTGCGCGTGGTGCAGCAGCTGCTCGGCCACGCCGATGTTTCGACCACCCAGATCTATACCCACGTGCTCGATGAGCGCCTGAAAAGCCTCGTACGCGACCTGCATCCGTTGTCCGACGACTAGCCCGCGGCTTCGCTTGACTCGCTTATTGGTGGCGGGCAGCTTCGCCCGGCTGCAAAAAATATGGCCCGATGCGCACCTATCTCGACTTTGAAAAACCTGTCGCGGAACTCGACGCCAAGCTCGATGAGCTGCGTGCGGAGTCCGCCGCCGGCGATGTCGCCGCAAATACCGACGAGATCGCCGCGCTTGAGGCGAAATCCGCGCTGGCGCTGCGCGATCTCTATTCGAATCTAACGCCCTGGCAGAAGACGTTCGTCGCGCGCCATCCGAACCGACCGCACTTTTCCGATTACGCCGGACGCCTGTTCACCGAATTCACACCGCTCGCCGGTGATCGCAAGTTCGGGGAGGACGCGGCGATCCTGGGCGGCTTCGCGCGCTTCCGCGGCGAGAGCGTGTGTTTGCTCGGCCAAGAGAAGGGCTCTACCACCGAAGCTCGCATCAAACACAATTTCGGAATGGCGCGGCCGGAGGGCTACCGCAAGGCAGTGCGGCTCATGGAACTCGCCGAACGTTTCGCGATCCCAGTAGTTACGCTCGTGGATACGGCCGGCGCCTATCCCGGCATCGGGGCCGAGGAGCGCGGCCAGGCGGAAGCCATCGCGCGCTCGACGGAAACTTGCCTTGCGCTCGGCGTTCCCAATGTCTCGATCATCATCGGCGAGGGTGGATCGGGCGGCGCCATCGCCATCGCCACCGCCAATACCGTGCTCATGCTGGAGCATGCGATCTACAGCGTGATTTCGCCCGAGGGCGCGGCGTCGATCCTTTGGCGCGACACTTCCAAGGCGCAGGAGGCGGCCACCAATATGAAGATCACCGCCCAGGACCTGATGCATCTCGGGATCGTAGACGAGGTGATCGCGGAGCCGCCCGGCGGCGCCCATCGCCACCCCGATGCCGCAATTGAGGCCACCGGTGACGCGCTCGCCGGTGCGCTCGAGAGCCTGAAAGGGCTTTCGCGCGAGGAAGTACGCGCCCGCCGCCAGCGTAAATTCTTGGCGATTGGCCGCAATTTGTGACCGAATCGGCGGCTATCCCCGCCATTAGCCGTTCGTTCACGTTGTTTGGAGCGGCCCTGCTGCGATGCTTGCGGTAACAGGCTGTCAAGGGTAACGATTTATGAGCATGCGGGTGGTGCTCATTTCCGGGGGTTTCTGTTGACCCGTTCCATTCTCTCCCGTGCGCGTGTCGCGGCATTGGCTGCCGCATGCACTCTCGTGCTTGCCGGCTGCAACTATGAAACTGCCGGCTTGATGGGCCTCGAGCCCAAGCACATGAAGCCGCTGACGCCTGAGCTCGTCTCCCTCATCGAACAGAAGGGGATGACCAAGCAGTCGCCGATTCTGATTCGTATCTTCAAGGAAGAGGCCGAGGTTGAGGTCTGGAAGCAGACCGCCGCCGGCGACTACGAGCTGTTGAAGACTTACCCGATCTGCCGCTGGTCGGGCGAACTCGGCCCGAAGATCCGGGAGGGCGACCGGCAGGCGCCGGAGGGCTTCTACGCCATCACTCCCGGCCTGATGAACCCGCGCTCGAACTATTATCTCGCCTTCAACCTCGGCTATCCGAACGCCTATGACCGCGCGCACGGCCGCTCCGGCGCGCTGCTGATGGTGCACGGCGACTGCTCCTCGCGCGGCTGCTACGCTATGACCGACGAGCAGATCGGCGAAATTTTCGCGCTTGCGCGCGACTCGTTCGAGGCCGGCCAGCAATCCTTCCAGGTCCAGGCCTATCCGTTCCGCATGACGCCGATGAATATGGCCAAGCACCGCAACAGCCCGCACCTGGCGTTCTGGAAAATGCTGAAGGAAGGCAACGACCAC
>DATBTC010000004.1:0-18091 GCA_036559465.1 Xanthobacteraceae bacterium | reverse complement strand
GCTCTACATGGCCTATCACGACACCGAGTGGGGCGTGCCCGAGCGCGACGACCGCGCACTCTATGAGAAGCTGGTGCTCGACGGCTTTCAGGCCGGGCTTTCCTGGATCACCATTCTGCGCAAGCGCGACAATTTCCGCCGCGCCTTCGACAATTTCAAGCCCGAGAAGATCGCCCGCTACGACAAGAAGAAGCGTGCGGCCTTGATGAAGGACGCCGGGATCATTCGCAACCGCATGAAGATCGACGGCGCGGTCTCGTCCGCACGGGCCTGGCTCGACATGCAGGAAAAAGGGCCGGGCTTCTCGGCTTATCTCTGGGGCTTCACCGGTGGCGAGCCGCTGGCCTTCAAACGCCGCACCATCAGGGACATTCCGGCGCAGACGCCGCTGTCACTGAAGATTTCCAAGGACCTCAAGGAGCGCGGCTTCAAGTTCGTCGGGCCCACGATCGTCTATGCCTTCATGCAGGCGGTCGGCATGGTCAACGATCATCTCGTGGCATGCCATCGGCACAAGCCGCTCGCAAAATAATGGCCGCACGCTCCACCCCTCTCCGCGCCTGGCAACGGATGCTTTCCGGCCGCCGGCTTGATCTCTTGGACCCCTCGCCGCTGGACGTGGAGATCGAGGACATCGCGCACGGGCTGGCGCGGGTGGCGCGCTGGAACGGTCAGACCGAAGGCCCGCATATTTTCTCGGTGGCGCAGCATTCGCTGCTGGTGGAAGCGATCTCGCGGCGGATTGCGCCGAACGTCGATCCGCGCTGGCGGCTCGCGGTACTGCTGCACGACGCGCCCGAGTACGTGATCGGCGACCTGATCAGCCCGTTCAAGGCGGTGTTCAACGCCGACTACAAGACGGTCGAGCACCGGCTCTTACACGCCATCTCGCTGCGTTTCGGGTTACCGGTGAAATGGCCGCCCGCGCTCATGAAGCTTGTGAAAGAGTCCGACCGCGGCGCGGCGTATCTGGAAGCAACGCGGCTCGCCGGCTTCAAAGAGGCCGAGGCGCGGCGCTTCTTCGGCATGCCACCCGGTCTCGACGCCGCCACGGAGAAACGCTACCTCGTACCCTGGGGCGCCGAGACCGCCGAGCGGCGCTTTCTGAAACGCGTCGAGGAGCTTTCCGAAAAATGATTCTCGTCTGTTCGCTTTCGCGCCTGCAGCAATCCGTCGACGAGATTCGCGCCCGCCACGTCGTGACACTAGTGCGGGACGAGTCGCGCGTGTTTCGCCCGCGCGGCATCGAGCCCGACGATCATCTGTGGCTCAAGATGGACGACATCGCCGAGCCGATCGACGGCTATATCGCGCCAGCGCAGGAGCACGTCGAGGAACTGGTCACCTTCCTGGACCGCTGGGACCGGAAGCAACCGCTGGTGATCCATTGCTTCGCCGGTATCAGCCGCTCGACCGCGGCAGCCTTCATCTCCGCCTGCTCGCTCTCGCCGAAGAGCGACGAAGCCGAGATCGCCATGCGGCTCAGGGCCGCCTCGCGCACCGCTTCACCAAATCCACGGCTGGTGGCGCTGGCGGACGATTTCCTCGGCCGGCGCGGGCGCATGAAAGCGGCGATCGCCAAGATCGGCCCCGGCGACTTCACCGAGGAAGCGGCGCCGTTCAGGCTCAAGCTGGATTGATCGCAGGAAAAGCCGCGACGGTTCCGCCCCGACGCGATAGAATCGCGCCATGGAAGCCCGCATGCGCACGCCGATCGAGATCGGCCTTACCGCCGCGATCGTCGCGGTCGAGGACGGCTCGCCGCGCATTCTGGTGCTTGGCGGCGCCAAAGGCGACGCGCTTGGGCTGCCGAGCGGGCCGTTCGACGCGCTTAAGCACCGCACCTTCGAGATCGGGCTCCGCACCTTCGTAGCCGCGCAGACCGCGCTCGCGGTCGGCTATGTCGAGCAGCTCTATACGTTTGGCGACCGCGGCCGCCACGCGCAGCCGGGCGATACCGGGCCGCATGTCGCTTCGGTCGGCTATCTCGCGCTCACGCGCGTACCCGAGGACGATAAGGCGCTGAAGGCGGCGGGCGCGCGCTTCGAGCCCTGGTACCGCTTCTTCCCGTGGGAGGATTGGCGCGACGGCCGGCCTGCGATGCTGGACGCCACCATCCTGCCGGCGCTCAATGTCTGGGCGAAATCGCCGCCGCCGCGCGGACAAAGCCCGGCGCCGACGCGGCGCGCGCGCCTCACGCTCGCATTCGGCGCCGACGACTCGCCCTGGGACGAAGAGCGGGTGCTGGAGCGCTACGAGCTGCTGTACGACGCCGGGCTGGTCGAGGAAGCGCGGCGCGATGGCCGCGAGGTCGCGCTGGCTCGCAAAAAAGTCGTGCCGCTCGGAGAGCCGATGCGTTTCGACCAGCGGCGGATTCTCGCCACAGCCATCGCGCGGCTGCGCGCCAAGCTGAAATACCGGCCGGTGGTGTTCGAGTTGATGGACGAAGAATTCACGCTCACCGAGCTGCAACGCACGGTCGAGGCGATCGCGGGGCGGCATTTACACAAGCAGAATTTCCGCCGGCTCGTGGAATCGACGGCTCTGGTTGAGAACACCGGCAAGATGTCGACCGAAACCGGCGGCCGGCCGGCGGCGCTGTTTCGTTTCCGCCGTGATGTGTTGTCCGAGCGCCCAGCGCCGGGGCTACGGTTCGGCGGTCGCTAGACTTCCACGTCCAATGCCACGTCCAGTGCAGGCGCCGAGTGGGTGAGCGCGCCCGACGAGATCAGATCCACGCCGGTCGCGGCGATGGCCGCGATGGTGTCGAGCGTGACGCCACCGGAGGCCTCGGTGGTGAGCTTGCCGCCGACGAGCTTCACAGCTTCGGCCAGCGTTTTGGTATCCATGTTGTCCAAGAGCACCGCGTCGGCCTTGCCGGAGGCAAGCACTTCTTTGAGCTGCGCGAGGCTGTCGACCTCGATCTCGATCTTGACGAGATGTCCGACCGCGGCGCGCGCTTTTTCCAGCACGGGTTTCACGCCGCCGGCGACGGCGATGTGGTTGTCCTTGATCAGCACCGCGTCGTCGAGACCGAAGCGGTGATTGTGTCCGCCGCCGCAGCGCACCGCGTATTTTTCCAGCGCGCGAAGCCCTGGCGTGGTCTTGCGCGTGCAGCAGACGCGCGCCTTGGCGTTGCCGATCTTGGCCACGTAAGCGGCGGTGAGCGTGGCAACGCCCGAGAGGCGGCCGAGGAAATTCAGCGCCGTGCGCTCGGCCGAAAGAATGGGCGCGGCGGCGCCTTCGATTTCGGCGAGCAGCGTGCCCGCCGCGACCGCGTCGCCGTCGCGCTGGCGGGCGCGGAAGGAAATCGTCTCGTCCAGCATCAGGAATGCGCGGCGGGCACATTCGAGACCGGCAATGGTACCGGCCTTGCGCGCGACGAGCTTGGCCCGCGCCCTGGCGCCTACGGGCAAGGTCGCGGCCGAGGTGATATCGCCGGCGCGGCCCAAATCCTCATCGAGCGCGCGGCGCACTGCTTCGTCGATGGCGAGCGGGGATATTGCTGCGCCGGGGGCGAGCAGCTCGGACATATCAAGCCGCCTTGGCGCTGGCGCGCACGGCAATGGCGCGAGCATCGTCGAGCGTGGTGAAACTTCGGTGCGCCTGCGCCGGATCGGGTTTCGGAAAATCGGAGCGATAATGCCCGCCACGGCTCTCGGTGCGCTGCCAAGCGCCCGCGGCCACGAGCAGCGCCGTCACCGCCATGTCGCGCAATTGCGCGCTCTTCGCATTGCGTTCGATTTCCACCAGCCGCGCGAGCGCGCGGGCGAGACCCGCGCCCGAGCGTATGACGCCTACGTCATCGGTCATCAAACGGCGTAGCGCGCCGACGTCGTTGCTCGCATCCTCGGCCGCCGCCAGTGGCGATTTCGCCTTCGCGCGAGGCCAAGCCAAGGTCTTGGGCAACGGCAGCAAGCCGCCGATATCTTCGGCGATGCGCGCGGCGAATACGACGGCTTCCAGCAGCGAGTTAGAGGCGAGCCGGTTGGCGCCATGGGCGCCGGTGGAAGCCACCTCGCCCACGGCCCAAAGCCCGTCGAGCGACGAGCGGCCGTTGGCGTCCACCAGCACGCCGCCCATGTGATAGTGCGCGGCGGGCGCGATCGGGATCGGGGATTTCAGCGGGTCGATGCCCGCTTCCTTGCAGGCGGCGAACACGGTCGGGAAGCGCTTGGCGAATTCCTGCACCGGACGCACGTCGAGGAAAGCGCCGCAGCCGGCCGCAATCTCAGCGAACACGCCGCGCGCGACCACATCGCGGGCCGCAAGCTCCGCGTCGGGATCGAGCTTCAGCATGAAACGCTCACCCGCCTTGTTGACGAGGATCGCGCCCTCCCCGCGCAAGGCTTCAGTCGCGAGCGGCGCCGGATCGCGGCCCACGTCGAGCGCGGTCGGATGGAATTGCACGAACTCGGCGTCGGCGATCACAGCACCTGCGCGCGCCGAAGCGGAGAGCCCCCGCCCCTGCGCCTCGCGCGGATTGGTGGTCACCGCATAGAGCCCGCCGAGACCGCCCGAAGCCAGCACCACGGCGCGGGCCGGGATGGCGACCGGCTCGGTGTTTTTCCCCGCCGGCCGCGCCGCGATGCCGGTGACATAGCGGCCGTCGGCCAAAAGATCGTGCATGACGACCCCTTCGAGCACGCGGATGGTCGGCGTCTTGCGGACGGCCGCGATCAGCGCGGCCATGATCTCGGCACCGGCCCGGTCGCCCTGAACCCGCACGATGCGGCGGCGCGAGTGCGCGGCCTCGCGCGAGAGCAGGAAACGACCCTCCTTGTCGCGGTCGAAGGGCACGCCGTATTTGAAAAGATCCTCGATGCGCGCCGGGGCCTCGCGCGCGATCAATTCAGCGATGTGACGGTCGACGATGCCATTGCCGGCGGCGATGGTGTCTTCGACATGCGTGTCGATGGAATCGTCGGCGCCGAGCGCTGCGGCGATGCCGCCCTGGGCGCGGGCGGAGGAAGCGCCCTCGCCGATCGGCGCCGCGGTGACCACCGTGACGGGTCGCGGCGCCAACTTCAGCGCGCAGAATAATCCCGCCAAGCCGCCGCCGACGATGACCACGTCGTCGAGCCCATCCCAGGATTCGGGAGAGAGGAAATCTTGCTGGGCGGAATCGGGCATTCGGGTTTCTTCTCCCTCTCCCTTTGTAGGAGAGGGTTCAGTTCCTCAACTGCACCATCCGCTCAACCGCGCGGCGCGCACGGGCGGCGATGGCGGGGTCGATTTCGACCTCCTCGCGCAAATACACGAGGCTGTCCAAGATTTTCGGCAGCGTGATGCGCTTCATATAAGGACAGAGATTGCACGGCCGCACGAACTCGACGTTCGGGTTCTCGGTCTGCACGTTGTCGGCCATAGAGCATTCGGTGACCAGCACAACGCGCTTGGGCTGCTTGGTTCGCACCCAGTTGCTCATGGCCGAGGTGGAGCCGGTGAAGTCAGCCTCCGCGAGCACGTCGGGTGGGCATTCAGGATGCGCGAGGATTTGCAAGCCCGGCTCGCCTTCGCGCAGCTTGCGCAATTCGTCGCCGGTGAAGCGCTCGTGCACTTCGCAGTGGCCCTTCCAGGCGATAATCTTGACCTTGGTGTTGTTGGCGACCCAGCGGGCGAGATACTCGTCGGGCAGGAAGATCACGCGATCGACACCGAAGCTCTCGACCACCTGCACGGCGTTGGACGACGTGCAGCAGATGTCGCTCTCGGCCTTCACGTCGGCGGAAGTATTGACGTAGCTGATGACCGGCACGCCGGGGAAACGCTCGCGCAGCAAACGCACGTCCTCGCCGGTAATCGAAGCAGCGAGCGAGCAACCGGCCAGGAGATCCGGGATCAGCACGACCTTGTCGGGATTCAGGAGTTTGGAGGTTTCGGCCATGAAATGCACGCCACCCTGCACGATGATGTCGGCCTTGGTCTTGGTGGCCTCGCGGGCGAGCTGCAGCGAGTCGCCGACAAAATCGGCGACGCAGTTGTAAATTTCCGGCGTTTGATAGTTGTGCGCGAGGATGACCGCGTTGCGCTTTTTCTTCAGCTCGTTGATCGCCTTGACGTAGGGCGCGAAGAACGGCCACTCGACCGGCGGCACGACCAGCTTCACCTTCTCGTAGAGATGCGCTGTCTCGCGCTCGACCTCTGCGTTCCATTCGAGCTTGGGCATGGGCAACACGCCGAGGCGGCGCGCAGCCGCGCCACTGCCCGGCCGCTGCACGATGGCCTGGCGGGCCACCGGAGGCCCGTGTAGCTCGAATTGCGGGGCTAGGCTGGTCATTTCCGTCTCCTAAGCTAAATATACTCTCGTTGAGCATATCTAGCTGCTTAGAAAACCGGCTCGCGCCGGCTGTCTTATTCTCACTTCGAGCACAATATATAGCGCAAAATCCCCTCCTGCGCCAGTGCTTCGCGCAAGGCGGCCGGTCATGCGTTCCGGTGATAGCTGCCCTCAAGTATATTCGTTAGGGCCAGCCGGTACCTGCCGCTAGGTTCACGCGCTTTCTTGAAGTCACTCCCTGCTCCTGCGCGTTCAAATCCCATTCGCTTTACTGCGAGGACTCTTTCATGTCGAAGTCGAGCCTGAGACTGTCTGAGTCCCGCAAGCAGTATTTCATTCTCGTCCTCGTCGCCGGATGTTTGATCGGAGTCGTCGGGTTTGGGCCGCGCTCCGCGCTCGGGTTGTTCCTCCCCCCGATGTCGGCGGCCAATGGCTGGGGCCGCGAGGTGTTCTCGCTCGCGCTCGCAATCCAGATCCTGGTGTGGGGCACCGGGCAGCCGTTCGCGGGCGCGCTCGCCGACCGTTTCGGCATCGCCAAGGTGCTCAGTGGCGGCGCGATCCTCTATGCCATCGGTATCGCGCTGATGGCCTATTCGACGACCCCGGGCATGCTCAATCTGACCGCCGGCTTCATCGCTGGCCTCGGCGTGGCCGGTAGCTCGTTCACGTTGGTGTTGGCGGGCTTCGGCAAGCTCCTGCCGCAAGAGTGGCGCTCGCTCTCCTTCGGTCTCGGCACCGCGGCCGGCTCGTTCGGCCAGTTCCTGTTCTCGCCGCTCGCCATCGGGCTGATCGAGGGCTTTGGCTGGCAGCACACGCTCCTGATCTTCGCTGGCGTGATCCTCCTGATCGTTCCGCTCTCGCTGGCGCTGACCGCGCCGAAGGGACACGCGGAAGCAGAGCCGAGCCCGGCAGAGAAGCAATCGCTGGTACACGCGCTCAGCGAAGCGTTCGGCCATCGTAGTTATGTGTTGCTGGTACTCGGGTTCTTCACCTGCGGCTTCCAGCTACTGTTCATCACCGTACATCTGCCCGCTTATCTGGTCGATCGCGGCCTGTCGGCCGACACCGGCGCGTGGACTATCGGCGTGATCGGCTTGTTCAACATCGTCGGCTCGATCCTGGCCGGATGGCTCGGCGACCGGATGCCCAAGCGCTATCTGCTGTCGATCATCTATTTCGCGCGCTCGCTTGCGGTCGTGGCATTCATCACGCTGCCGGTCACGCCCACCTCCGCCGTCGCGTTCGGCGCGGTGATGGGGCTGTTGTGGCTTTCGACCGTGCCGCCCACCAACGGATTGGTCGCGCTGATGTTCGGCACGAAGTGGCTTGCGACCCTCTTCGGTTTCGCTTTCTTCAGCCATCAGGTCGGCGGCTTCCTCGGCGTGTGGCTGGGCGGCGTGCTGTTCGAGGCATACGGCTCCTACGACGTGATCTGGTGGGGCTCGGTGATCCTCGGCGTCGTGTCCGCGCTCATCAATCTGCCGATCGTGGAAAAGCCGGTGGCGCGGCCGGTCGCCGCGGCCGCATGAATTTGTGCTAGTAGCCGCCCATGGCTGGCTTCAAGGCGTGGCTGATCGAGAAGATTGAGGACGGGCAGACCGCCCGTTTTACCAATCTCACCGACGAAGACCTCATGGACGGCGACGTGACCGTCCGGGTCGAATGGTCGACGATTAATTATAAGGACGGGCTTGCGCTCACCGGCAAGGCACCGGTGGTGCGGCGCTGGCCGATGATCCCGGGCATCGATTTCGCCGGCACGGTGGAAAGTTCAACACACGCCGACTGGAAGTCGGGCGACAAGGTCGTGCTCAACGGCTTCGGCCTCGGCGAAACGCATCTCGGCGGCTATGCCGAGAAGGCGCGGGTCAAGGGCGACTGGCTCGTGCGGTTGTCTGCGGAAATTTCCGCGCGCGATGCGATGGCGATCGGCACCGCGGGCTTCACCGCGATGCTTGCCGTGCTAGCGCTCCAGCGCCACGGACTCGCGCCGGCGCGCGGACCGGCGATCGTCACGGGCGCCGCGGGTGGCGTTGGCTCGGTCGCGATCGCGCTGTTGTCCAAGCTCGGCTTCCAGGTAATCGCCGCCACCGGCCGGCCGCAGGAGGCGGACTATCTGAAATCGCTCGGCGCCACCGAGATCCTCGACCGCGCGGAGCTAACGGGTGCGCCCAAGGCGCTCGCCAAGGAGCGCTGGGCCTGCGGCGTCGATTCGGTCGGTTCGAATACGCTCGCCAATCTGCTCGCGATGACGAAATACGGTGGGGCGATTGCCGCCTGCGGACTCGCCGGCGGGATGGATTTGCCGACTTCGGTTGCGCCGTTCATCCTGCGCGGCGTTTCGCTTCTGGGAATCGATTCAGTCCAATGCCCGCAACCCTTGCGCCGTGAGGCCTGGCAGCGACTCGCGCGCGATCTCGACAAGGCCAAGCTCGCGGCGATTACGCGGGAAGTGGCGGTCGCGGACCTGATGGAAGCGGGCCGGGATATCCTGGCCGGGAAATTGCGCGGCCGCACGGTGGTACGTATCGGGGGCGCTTGACAAATCACGACCCAATCTGCCCAACCTTAGCCCAAATGAATCGGGACGCTTCGCCGATGCAAGTTCTCCGCGTGCTCCCCCTTCTCGCTCTGCTGACTGCGGCCCCGGCCGCCGCCGAGCAGGTTCTGACCGGTGAGCAAGCCCGCACCTTCGTCGCCGGCAAGCTGTTCGCCTATAGCTGCTTCGATGGCACCCGCGGCGCCGGCCGCATTTTTGCCGACGGCTCGGTTGCCGGCAATATCCGCTTCGTGGGCTCTGACGTGTTGCGCTATCTACGTCTGCCGCAGAACACGCTCTATGTGCGCGGCGACCAGGTTTGCGCCGCGCTGCGCGGCCTGCCGTTCGAGCCCTGCTTTACGGTGACCCGCACGAGCCCACGCAGCTTCCGCGGCGCGTTCGCTAATTTCGGCCTCAGCTTCATGTATTGCGACTTCACACACGAAGGCCGCATGCTCTTCGCGCGGAGACGCGCCGCGCCGCGTCAGGCCACCGGCTCAGTCGCCGGCCCGACTCCGGTCTCGCCTTAGTCTTCCTTCTTTTCCTCCGGCTTCACTTCCGGCGTCAGGATCGTGCAGGTCACGCTGGCATGGGCATAGAGCTTGCCCGCGCCATCGACGAGCTTGCACTCGGCCGTCGAGACCGAGCGGCCGCGATAGAGCACCACGGCGATCGCATCGACCGGCCCGGTCGTTTCGACCAGCGGGCGCACGAGGTTCACTTTGTATTCGACCGGAAGCGCCATCTCGCCGACCTCGAGCACGGACTGGACCGCGGAGATCAGCGCGGCCTGAAGCACGCTCGACGTGAAGCCCACGTGCACGTTGTTGACCGGGCCATAGAACCGCAAGCTCGGAGTGCCCTGCACGACGACACGGCCACGCTCCACTTCCTTCAAGCGCAAGCCCAGCGTCTCGTAGATCGGCGGGGAGAGGATTTCGCCGCGGCGCATGGCATCGAGATAGCTGAAGCCGTCCTGGCTCAGCATCACTTCAACCGGCACGATTCCGTAGCGCGGTTTGTGCATGACCCCTCGCGCCGCTTCGGGCTCGCGCAAAATGCGAATCCGAGTAGCGTAGGAGACGATTATGAACCGGGCGTTGTAGGCGGGCTAGTCCAGGATAGGCCGTGAATTCGCCGGCGCGTCGCTTGGTCGCGCGGCAAGAATAAACATGGGTCGAGGAGGAATAGTCGAACGGCCGCTTGTTAGCCGCCGTTACCCTTGGTTTCGACCGCGCCGGCCTTCTGGGGCGGCTCGCCGTCCTTGAGCCCGTCCTTCAGCTTCGCCTGGATCTTCTCCAGATCCTCGGGCTCCGGCTTGAGGTCCTTGGCGTGGCTCCACTGGAAGAACGACTCTACGCGGCGGCCGACTTTCCAATAGGCATCGCCGAGGTGGTCATTAATGACCGGGTCCTCGGGTTTGAGCTCGATCGCACGCTCGAGCTCACGCACGGCGTCCTCGTAGCGGCCAAGGCGGTAATAGGCCCAGCCCAGGCTATCGACGATGTAGCCGTCGTTGGGCCTGAGGGCCACGGCCTTGCGGATCATGTCGACGGCTTTGTCCAAGTTCAGGCCCTGGTCGACCCAGGAATAACCGAGATAGTTCAAAACCTGCGGCTGGTCGGGGAACAGTTTCAGCGCCAGCTCGAAGTCCTTCTCCCCGAGCGGCCATTGCTTGGAGCGCTCGAAGCTGATGCCTCGGAAATAGAACAGCGCCCAATGCCCCCGGTCCGGCGTTCCAATCTTCTGGACCGCCCTGGAATAGATTTCAGCCGCTTCCTTATAGAACTTGCGGGCGCGCAGCAGGTTACCGAGCGCGGTGATCGCCTCCAGTTCGTCGGGCTTGGCGGCGACCAGCGCTTCGAGATTCTTCCGCGCCTCATCGGTGCGATCGAGCGCGTCGAGGTTGAGACTGCGGTGGATTTCCGCATTGCGCTTGAGGGGCGAATTGGCGGGCACTCGCGAGTAGACTTCGATCGCCTGTTCCGGCTTTTTCACGTTCTCGTAGAGATCGGCGAGCGCGATCAGCCCGATTGGATGCTGCGGATCGAGGAACAGCGCGAGCTGGAGATAGACGAGACCGAGATCCTCGCCGCCCTGGCGGCCGAGCGCGGAGCCGAGGCCGTAGAGCACCTCGGCGGCGCCGGCCGACGGCGTGCGCAGCAGCGGCGTGAGCGTCCGCCCGGCCTCGATCTCGGCGACCGCAGCCTCGACGATCGGATGGCGCGGAAGCACGCGGCCGAATTCGGCGAAGGTCTTGAGCGCCGTATCGCGGTCGCCGGAACGGCTCGCCCAGCGCGCATAGGCTTCCATCGTGCGCAATGAGTTCGCATCGCCGCGATAGGCCTTCTGCAAACGCAGACCGGCTTCCCGGCGCTGGCCCGCCGCATCGAGCATCAAGCCGGCATGAAGATCCTTGAACGTTGCGTACCAGTCCGGCCCTTGCAGCTTATCGATGGCCTCGATGCCGCCCTTGGAATCGTTGGCGCCGTATTGCGCCCAGGCGCCGACCAGCGTGGCGGTCAGATCCGCGATCGGCCCACGCACCGACTGGCTCAGGTGGCTGCGTGCGGCGGCGTATTGGTTGCGTTTGATCGCGCGCGCGGCAAGCGTGAGACGGGCCATGCGGTGCGATTTCTCGATAACGATCAGGCGCTCGGCGAGCGGCGCGGCTTCGTCGATCACGCCGCTGGCGAGCATGGTCAGGAAGGTGCGCTCGAGCAGTTCCTCGTTCCTCGGATCGGCCCTGAGCGCCGCACGATAATAGGCCACCGCCGCTTCCGCGTCGCGCGAGACCGTCGCATGGCGGCCGGCGAGATAGTTCCCCGCCGGCGATGTGCGCGCGATCACCGACGGTGACGGAACCTCGGCGCGTGCCGCAGGAACAAGAGCAATAGCGCCGCCGGCGAATAAAGCTGCGGCGAACGCGGTTGAGCGGGAGGTTTTCAAGAGGAAGTCTCCTGCGGCAGGGAAAAGCTGCCGCTTCGATATTCGGCGCGAACATGCCCCTGATTTGCGGCTGCGGCAAGGACGTGTCGAGCGCATGCGCCTTGCACGGCCGCCTGCGTACGGCCATGCTTTCGGGTAACGGCCCTCACCCGATCATCGATCCCCATGCCTCGATTGCAAACGCTTGCTCCTGCCAAAGTGAATCTCACGCTCCGCGTGCTCGCGCGCCGGGCCGATAATAAGCATGATTTGACCAGCCTAGTGGCCTTCGCCGCGATCGGCGACCGGCTCGAACTCGATCCGGGTGTCGGGCTCGAACTTTCCGTGCATGGCCCGACCGCGGCGGCCGCGGGCGCAGGCGCGGACAATCTCGTTCTTGTCGTCGCGCGCGCGGCGGCAAGCCGAATTGAGAAGCTCAAGCTCGGGCGCTTCGAACTGGAAAAGCAAATTCCGGTCGGCGCGGGCTTTGGAGGCGGATCGGCCGACGCAGCGGCAGCGCTGCGGCTGATCGCCGAGGCGAATGGTCTCGAGCTTTCAGACCCTCGCCTGATGGAAGCGGCCAAGTCGACCGGCGCGGACGTTCCGGTCTGCTTGGAGTCCAAGGCGCGGATCATGTCAGGCATCGGCGAGGTGCTTTCCGAGCCGATCAAGCTGCCGAAGCTGGAGGTGGTGCTGGTCTATCCTGGGCTGCCGGTGGCGACCGCAGCGGTGTTTCAGAAATACCAGGCCTTCATCGGCGGACGGCGCGATGCACCTTACGTCGTTGCGGATATTCCGAAGCGGCGCAAGGCGCTGGTCGAGTTCATCGGCCGGGAGGGCAACGATCTATCGCGGGCGGCGCGCTCGGTGGCGCCGGTAATCGCCGCGGCCGAGGAGTCGCTCGACGAGAACCGCGCCGAGCTCGTGCGCATGTCGGGCTCGGGCTCAGGCGTGTTCGGTATTTTCGAGGACAAAGACGAAGCCAAGGAAGCGGTGCAGACGATCCGCAAGGAGCGGCCCGGTTGGTGGGCGGTGGCGACGACGCTGCGTTAGCGTTCAGTGCGCGCGGGCGATGCAGAACTCAACTGCTTCGAGCAGCGCGCGCTTGCCGTCGCCGTCGGGAAACAGCGCGAGCGCGTCCTGGGCAATGGCGCCATAATGACGCGCGCGCTCGATCGTATCCTCGAGGCAATTGTGACGCGCGAGCAGCCCGATCGCTTCCTCCAGGTCGCGATCCGTGACTTCGCCCTTCTCCAGTGCTTTGCGCCAGAAGTGCCGCTCGTCTTCAGTGCCGCGACGGAACGCGAGGATGATCGGCAGCGTGATCTTTCCCTCGCGGAAATCGTCGCCGACGTTCTTGCCGAGCTTGGCGCCGGTGCCGCCGTAATCGAGCGCGTCGTCGACGAGCTGGAAAGCGATCCCGAGATTCATCCCAAACGAGCGGCAAGCGGCCTCCTCGGCCTTGGGCCGGCGTGCGAGCACGGGACCGACCTCGCAGGCCGCAGCGAACAACTCCGCGGTCTTGGCGCGGATCACGGCGAGATAGGCGTCCTCGGTGGTGTCGAGATTCTTGGCGGCGGCGAGCTGCATCACCTCGCCCTCTGCGATGGTTGCGGCGGCTGCGGCCAAAATCTCCAGCGCGTGGAGCGAGCCGACCTCGACCATCATCTTGAACGCCTGGCCGAGCAGGAAATCGCCGACCAGCACGCTCGCCTCGTTACCCCAGACCCTGCGCGCCGCGAGCGCGCCGCGGCGCATCTCGCTCCGGTCCACCACGTCGTCGTGCAGCAGCGTGGCGGTGTGCATAAACTCGACCGAAGCCGCGAGCTTGACCTGGCCGTCGCCGCGATAGCCACAGAGCGCCGCGGTCGCCAGCGTCAGCATGGGCCGCAGCCGCTTGCCACCCGACGAAATCAGATGGTTCGCCACCTCCGGGATCATGGTCACTTCGGAGCCAGTGCGGGTGAGGATCAGGGCGTTGACGCGCTCCAGGTCGGCGCGCACGAGCGCCGAGAGCAGCTCGATCGACGGTTCGCGGGACGACTCGAACGGCAGGACGACAGCCACGGCATGCACTCCCCGTAATGGGCCACAATAATGCAGCCGACCGCGCGGGCAAAGGCCGCCCTTTGGTGCGGTGGCGAATCCGGAATAGATTGCCGCGCAACCCGACTGGAGGAGCAATGCCGCGCCGCCCCACGCCGATGAGCCGAAATGCCGCGCATAATGCGGGCGGGCGGCGCATCGCCGTGCTGGTGCCTTGCTACAACGAGGAAGCGGCGATCGGGAAAGTGGTGGCCGAGTTCAAGAAGGCGCTGCCGCAAGCAACGATCCACATCTACGACAACAACTCGAGCGACCGCACCGCGCAGATGGCGCGCAAGGCCGGCGCCGAGGTCGGCAGCGAACACCGTCAGGGCAAGGGTCACGTGGTGCGGCGCATGTTCGCCGACATCGATGCCGACATCTATGTGCTGGTGGACGGCGACGCGACCTATGACGCGCCGAGCGCGCCGAAGCTCGTGGAGTGGCTGTTGCGCGGGAACCTCGACATGGTGGTCGGCATGCGAGTCGACCGGGACGAGGCCGCCTACCGGCGCGGGCACCGGTTCGGCAATCGCATACTCACCGGTTTCGTCGCACGGATTTTCGGCAGCAGCTTCACCGATATTCTTTCGGGCTATCGCGTGTTTTCACGCCGGTTCGTGAAGTCGTTCCCCGCGCTTTCCACCGGCTTCGAGATCGAGACCGAACTCACCATCCATGCGCTTCAGCTCGGCATGCCGGTCGCGGAAATGCCAACGCCCTATTACGCGCGCGGCGAAGGCTCGGCTTCCAAGCTCAACACCTGGCGCGACGGGCTGCGCATCTTGTGGACCATCGGCAAGCTGTTCCGCATCGAACGTCCGCTGCAGTTCTTCGGCCTGATCGGCGCCGTGCTCGTGCTCGTCGCGATCGCACTCGGAATTCCGGTGGTGCGTACCTATTTCGCGACCGGACTGGTGCCGCGGTTGCCGACCGCGGTGCTCGTCACCGGATTGATGTTGCTCGCCT
This sequence comes from Xanthobacteraceae bacterium, assembly GCA_036559465.1. Taxonomy (GTDB): domain Bacteria; phylum Pseudomonadota; class Alphaproteobacteria; order Rhizobiales; family Xanthobacteraceae; genus JAHFPN01. The sequence continues at coordinate 3,290 of DATBTC010000004.1, read as the reverse complement.
CGCTCGCGTTCGTCTCGGGGCTCATTCTCGACACCGTGACGCGCGGGCGGCAGGAGATAAAGCGGCTCGCCTATCTGTCGCACCGGGCGCCCCACCTGCAGGAGCGGCGCAGCGACGCGCAGCCATGATCGAGCTTCTGCGCACCAACGACCTCGTGCTGATCTCGGCGGTGGAAGCGCTGCTCGCCGGCGCGAAGATCCATTGCTTCGTCGCCGACCAGAATATGAGCTCGATGGAAGGCTCGATCGGGATTCTGCCGCGGCGCGTTCTGGTGCCGAACGACGAGCATCAACGCGCGCGGACGCTCATGAGCGATGCCGGGCTCGGCGATGCGCTCCCGCCGCGCTGATTCGGGCGAGAGCCTGGGCGACGTCACCGACGATGCGGTGTTGGGCGGACGCCTGAAACTGCTGCAGCCTGCGCGCGGACATCGGGCCGGCCACGACGCGATCCTGCTCGCAGCGGCGTGCCCTTCGGCAAAACACGCGGTCGATCTCGGCGCTGGGGTCGGCACCGCGGGGCTGGCGTTGCTTGCACGCGATGTCGCGGAACGGGTGACGCTCGTGGAGATTGACAAGCATCTTGCCGGGCTTGCGCGGGCCAACAGCGTGAAGAACGGATTTGTGGGGCGCACTGCGATCGTCGCCGCCGACGTGGACTTGCTCGCGCGCCGCAGCGGCCCGCATCATCCGAAAGCTTCGAGCGCCGATCTCGTGCTCGCTAATCCACCGTTCAACGATCCGGCGCGACGGCGCGTCTCGCCCGATATCGCGCGCCGGCGCGCGCACACGGCGGCAGATTCGACGCTAGAGAGCTGGGTGCGTGCCGCCGACAGGCTGCTGAAGGCGGGTGGGACTTTCGTGCTGATCCACCGGCCCGAGGCGATGGCCGCGATCCTTACCGCCCTTGAGCGCCGCTTCGGTGCCGTAGAATTGATTCCGGTCCATCCGCGGCCGGACAAGCCGGCGATCCGCCTGATCGTGCGCGCCAAGAAGGGCCGCCGTACGCCGCCAATCATCCGGCCCGGCTTTATGCTTACGGAGGCTGAAGCCGTGCTGCGCGGTGGGGCTCCGCTCGACCCCGCTTGAGCGCGCGCCCGGCGCACCCTATGTGATGGACATGGCCCGCTCGTTTCTCAGCTCGTTACGCCGTCTGCTGCCCAAGCGCTGGCGCGAACGTACGCCGGTCGTTCCGGTCGTGCGGCTCTCCGGCACGATCGGCTTTTCGACGCCGCTCAGGCCCGGCATGACGCTCGCAGGCTCGGCGCGGGTGCTCGAGCGCGCATTCAAGGTGCGCCATGCCAAGGCGGTGGCGATCGTGATCAATTCGCCGGGCGGCTCGCCGGCGCAATCGCATCTCATCTACAAGCGCATCCGCTCGCTCTCGGCCGAGCACAAGCGGCCGGTGATTGCCTTCGTCGAGGATGTGGCGGCTTCCGGCGGCTACATGATCGCCTGCGCGGCCGACGAGATCGTGGTCGATCCGAATTCGATCGTCGGCTCGATCGGCGTGGTGGCGGCGGGCTTCGGTTTCGACAAGCTGATCCAGCGCTATGGCGTCGAGCGGCGCGTGCACACAGCCGGCGAGCGCAAGGTGATGCTCGATCCGTTCAAGCCCGAGCGGACCGAGGACGTGAAGCGGCTTAAGGTTTTGCAGAAGGAGATCCACGCGGGCTTCATCGATCTGGTGAAACAGAGTCGCGGCAAGCGCCTGAAGGGCGCCGACAAGACGCTGTTCACCGGCGAGTTCTGGGTCGGCGGCCAGGCGATCAAGCTCGGGCTCGCCGACGAGGTCGGCGAACTGCGTACGGTGCTGCGTGAGCGGTTCGGCAAGAAAGTATTGATGCCGCTGATCACCCCGCCGCGCGGCCTGTTCGCTTGGCGCTCGGCCGGTACGATGGAAAGTGCGATCCCCGGCGACTGGGCCGGCGGCCTCGTCTCCGCTATCGAAGCTCGTGCACTCTGGTCGCGCTACGGACTCTGAGGCCGCACCATGCCCGTGCCCCCGGCTCTGATCTGGATGCTCGGCGCCGTCGGCGCAGCAGCTCTTCTGAAGAAATTCGTGCTCGACGCCAAGAAGGCCGAGATGGAAGCTGCAGCGCGCGAGAAAGAGCTCGAGGCGGCGAAGCCCAATTCGGTGCCCAAGCTCGAGCGCGATCCGGAGACCGGCGATTACCGGCCGCCGCGCGCGTGACGCGCGTTCCTTGATTTCGCATAGGGCGGCCCCTAGGGTCGCGCCGCTTTCATAACGCGGCGCGCCATGACCGATTCGCCTGAACTTTCCCCCAAACGCTCGTTCCAGGGCCTGATCCTCGTGCTGCAGACTTTCTGGGCCGAGCAGGGCTGCGTGATCCTGCAGCCCTACGACATGGAAATGGGCGCGGGCACGTTTCACCCGGCGACTACTTTGCGCGCGCTCGGGCCGAAACCGTGGAAGGCCGCTTACGTGCAGCCGTCGCGGCGGCCGAAGGACGGCCGCTACGGCGAGAACCCGAACCGGCTGCAGCATTATTACCAGTTCCAAGCGATCCTGAAGCCGTCGCCCGACGACATCCAGGAACTTTATCTCCGCTCGCTCGCGAAAATCGGCATCGATCAAAAGCTGCACGACATCCGCTTCGTCGAGGACGACTGGGAAAGCCCAACGCTCGGCGCCTCGGGGCTCGGGTGGGAATGCTGGTGCGATGGAATGGAAGTTTCGCAGTTCACGTATTTTCAGCAGGTCGCGGGCTTCGAGTGTGCGCCGGTCTCGGGCGAACTCACTTATGGGCTCGAGCGGCTCGCGATGTACGTGCAGGGTGTCGAGAACGTGTTCGATCTCAACTTCAACGGCCGCGAGGGCAAGGACAAGGTCACCTACGGCGACGTGTTCAAGCAGGCCGAGCAGGAATTTTCGCGCTACAATTTCGAATTCGCCGACACCGAAATGCTGTTTCGCCATTTCAAGGACGCCGAGGACGAGTGCAAGCGCCTGCTCGCGGCCGGCGAAAAGGGCAAGCGGCACGAGATGGCGCTGCCGGCCTATGACCAATGCATAAAGGCGAGCCACACTTTTAATTTGCTCGACGCGCGCGGGGTAATCTCCGTCACCGAACGGCAGAGCTTTATCCTGCGCGTGCGGGAACTGGCCAAGGTCTGCGGCGCGGCGTGGCTAAAGACCGAGGGCGGCGGCGCCTGAGATGCCCGATCTTTTGCTCGAACTGTTCTCCGAGGAAATCCCGGCGCGCATGCAGCGCGGGGCGATGGAGAATTTGAAGAGGCTCGTCACCGACAAGCTGGTGGACGCGGGGC
>DATBTC010000003.1:0-7082 GCA_036559465.1 Xanthobacteraceae bacterium | reverse complement strand
CGGGCTGGTCGAGGGGCTGACCAAGCTCAAGAAGCTCGATCTGGTTTCCAAGCGCGCGGAGCAGGCGGAAAATCTCAGGAAGCTCCTGCTCGCCATCGCCGACGACGTACGCGTACTGCTGGTGAAGCTCGCCGACCGGCTGCACAATATGCGTACGCTTAAGTTCATGCCGGAGGACAAGCGCAACCGCATCGCTGAGGAAACACTCGATATCTATGCGCCGCTCGCCGGCCGCATGGGCATGCACGAGATGCGCGAGGAGCTGGAGGATCTCGCTTTTCGCCAGCTTACGCCCGAGGCCCATCGCTCGATCGAACAGCGTCTCGCCAGCATGCGCGAGAAGGACAAGGGTCTGGTCGCGGAGATCGAGCAGGAGCTGACCGACGCACTCTCCGCGCGCAAAATCCGGGCGCGGGTCAAGGGACGCGAGAAGCGGCCCTATTCGATCTGGCGCAAGATGGAGCGCAAGGCCATCGGCTTCGAGCAGCTCTCCGATATTTTCGGCTTTCGCGTGGTAGTCGGCTCGGTCGAGGATTGCTATCGCGCGATCGGGGTGGTGCACACCAAGTGGCCGGTCGTGCCGGGCCGCTTCAAGGATTATATCTCGACGCCGAAGCAGAACGACTATCGCTCGATCCACACCACCGTGGTCGGCCCCGGCCGCCAGCGGGTCGAGCTGCAGATCCGCACACGGGGCATGGAAGAGATCGCCGAATACGGCATCGCGGCGCATGCGCTCTACAAGGACAGCGAGGATACGCCGACCGAAATGCTGTCGCGCGATTCGAGCGCTTATGCGTGGCTGCGGCACACGATCGAGCTGCTCGCCGAGGGCTCGAACCCGGAAGAATTCCTCGAACACACCAAGCTCGAGCTGTTTCACGACCAGGTGTTCTGCTTCACGCCCAAGGGCCGCTTGATCGCACTGCCGCGAAAATCGACGCCGATCGATTTCGCCTATGCGGTGCATACCGATGTCGGCAATTCGGCGGTCGGCTGCAAGATCAACGGCAAGACCGCGCCGCTGGTTTCGGAGCTCGTTACCGGCGACGAGGTCGAGATCGTCACCGCGGCCGGACAATCGCCGCCGGCGGCGTGGGAGTCGGTCGTGGTCACCGGCAAGGCCCGCGCCGCGATCCGCCGTTCGACGCGCGCGGCCGTGCGCGCGCAATATGCCGGGCTCGGCCGCAAGATGGTGGAACGCGCCTTCGCCCGTGCTGAGAAGCCGTTCTCCGACGACCGGCTCAGCGGCGCGGTGGCGCGGCTGGCGCGCGCGTCGGCCGAGGACGTGTTCTCCGCAGTCGGCCGCGGCGATATCCGTGCCGACGACGTGGTCAAGGCGCTCAATCCGGATTGGCGCGGCGAACGGCCTAAAGCCAAGCCGGCGCCGCGCGGCGACGGCTGGTTCGGTTTGCGACGCGCGGCGAATCTGCGGTTCCGCATCCCCGGATTCCGTGCGAGCCCCAATGCGGCGGAGCCCGAGGATTCGATTCCGATCCGCGGCATGAACTCGGATCTCCCGGTGCGCTTCGCGCCGGACGGAGGCGCGGTGCCCGGCGACCGCATCGTCGGGATCGTCGCACCGGGCGAGGGGATCACGATCTATCCGATCCAGTCGCCGGCGCTGAAGGCGTTCGACGACCAGCCCGAGCGCTGGCTCGACGTGCGATGGGATATCGACGAAGGCACCACGCAACGCTTCCCGGCGCGGATCGCGGTGAATTCGGCCAACGCCCCCGGCTCGCTCGCCCAGGTGGCGCAGGTGATCGCCGAGCACGGCGGCAATATCGACAATATCCGCATGGCGCGGCGCTCGCCGGATTTCACTGAGCTCTTGATCGACGTCGAGGTCTATGACGTTAAGCATCTCAATGCCATCATCGCGCAATTGCGCGCCAAGCCGATCGTGTCGGAAGCCGCGCGCGTGAACGGGTGAGCGAAACGATCCCATGAGCATCATGGTCCGTCCGATCCGTCTCGGCGTGAACGTGGATCACGTCGCCACCGTGCGCAATGCGCGTGGTGGGCGTTTGCCCGATCCGGTTCGCGCGGCGCGGGCCGCGATCGCGGCCGGCGCCGACGGCATTACCGCGCACCTGCGCGAGGACCGGCGCCACATCACCGACGAAGATATCGCCCGCCTCAAGGCCGAGATCGACAAGCCGCTCAATTTCGAAATGGCAGCAACCGAGGAAATGTTGCGCATCGCGCTTTTGGTCCGGCCGCATGCGGCGTGCCTGGTGCCGGAAAAGCGCACCGAGCGGACCACCGAAGGCGGCCTCGACGTGGCGCGGCAGCACGATCTGCTGGCGCCGGTGGTCGGCCAGCTTGGATCGGCGGGCATCCGCGTCTCGCTGTTCATCGCTCCCGATCCGAAACAGATCGAAGCGGCTGCCCGCACCGGCGCGCCGGTGGTCGAGATTCATACCGGTGCCTGGTGCGAGGCACTGATCCAGATTCATGCCGCCGAGGCGGCCGCCGAATGGGAGCGCATTCGGGAAGGTGCGCGGCTCGCGCAGAAAGCGGGGCTGGAGGTTCACGCCGGCCATGGGCTCGATTACGCCAGCGCGGAAACGATCTCGGCGCTGCCGGAGATCATGGAGCTCAATATCGGCCATTTCCTCGTGGGCGAGGCGCTGTTCGTCGGCTTCGAGCAGGCGGTCGCGACGATGCGCGCGGCGATGAAAAAGGGCCGCAGCCGCGTGGAGCGCGCCGCATGATCATCGGCATCGGCTCCGACGTCACCGACATTCGCCGCATCGAGAAAGTGATCGGCCGTCACGGCGAGCGCTTTCTGACGCGTATTTTCACGGATGCGGAGCGGTCGCGCGCCGAGCGGCGCGCCAACGCGCCCGCGACCTATGCCAAGCGCTTCGCGGCGAAAGAGGCCTGCGCCAAAGCACTGGGGACCGGCATGCGCGGCGGCGTATGGTGGCGCGACATGGGCGTCGTGAATTTGCCTTCGGGCCGGCCCACCATGAAGCTCACCGGCGGCGCGCTGAAGCGGCTGCAGGCTATTACGCCCGAGGGCTGCGAGGCGAAGATCGATCTCACCCTCACCGACGAAGGGCCCATGGCGCAGGCCTTCGTATTGATTTCGGCGGTGAAGAACGGCGCTTGAGTTGCATTGCCTGGGCTGCGCCGCCCGTCTATACGGGCGGACCGCGGGGCGGCGGACCCAAAGGACTTCATGAGCACGATGGCCAACGGCAAGAAGAAGGAAAGCGGTTTCGTCGAGACCGTGCGCGTGATTTTTCACGCGTTGCTCATCGCGCTGGTGATCCGCACCTTTCTGTTCCAGCCCTTCAACATCCCCTCGGGCTCGATGAAGAACACGCTGATGGTCGGCGATTACCTGTTTGTCGCTAAATATTCCTACGGTTTCAGCCGCTTCTCGATCCCGTTCTCGCCCAACCTGTTCTCGGGCCGGATCTGGGGCGGGGAGCCGGCGCGCGGCGACGTCGTCGTGTTCAAGCTGCCCAAGGACGAATCCACCGACTACATCAAGCGCGTGATCGGCCTGCCCGGCGACCGCATCCAGATGATCGAGGGCGTGCTGCAGATCAACGGCCGCGCGGTGCCCAAGGTGCAGCTGGCCGACGCGATTTCCGAGGAGCCCGATGGCCGCCGCGTGCGCGTCAAGCGCTTCCGCGAGACGCTGCCGAACGGCGTCAGCTATGAAGTCCTCGACCTGGTCGATAACGGCTTCTACGACAACACGCCGGTCTACACGGTCCCGGCCGGCCATTATTTCATGATGGGCGACAACCGCGACAACTCGACCGACTCCCGTGTGCTCTCCCAGGTCGGCTATGTGCCCTATGACAACCTGATCGGCCGCGCCGAAATCCTGTTCTTCTCGATCCAGGAAGGCAGCCACGCCTGGGAGATCTGGGCCTGGCCCTGGAGCGTGCGCTGGGGCCGGATTTTCTCGCTGGTGCGATGAAGCGCAAGAAGCCCGCGCTCTCCGCGCTCGAAGAGCGGCTCGGTTACCGCTTCGCGGACAAGACGGTCCTGGAGCTGGCGCTTACCCACATGACCGCGGCCAAGCCCAGGATCAAGGGCGGCGGCCACTATCAGCGGCTCGAATTTCTCGGCGATCACGTGCTGGGGCTGGCGATTTCCGAGCTTCTGTTCCGCGAGTTCCCGCGCGCCACCGAGGGCGAGCTTTCGCGGCGGCTTTCGGCGCTGGTGCGCAAGGAGACCTGTACGGAAATCGCGCTCGCGCTCGAACTCGGGGCGCATATCAAGCTAGGCGCCAGCGAGGCTCAATCGGGCGGGCGGAAGAAGCCGACGATTCTCGGCGACATCTGCGAGGCGGTGCTCGGAGCGGCGTTTCTCGACGGCGGATACGAAGTAGCGCGCGACATGGTCGAGCGGCTGTGGGGCGAGCGGCTGCACATGTCCAAGAAGCTGCTGCGCGACGCCAAAACCATGCTGCAGGAATGGGCGCAGGCGCGCAGCCTGCCGACGCCGATCTATCGCATCAAGGATCGCCGCGGGCCCGACCACAAGCCGGAATTCGTCATCAGCGTGGAATTGCCGGGCTTCAAGGACGCCGAAGGCTCCGGCAACTCGAAGCGTACCGCCGAACAAGCCGCGGCGGCCGCCATGCTCGCGGGCCAAGGCGTGGTGCTGGCGGATGCCTGACGTCGCGGAGAAAGCCGGTGCGACGCGCTGCGGGTTCGTGGCGATCGTCGGCGCACCGAACGTCGGAAAGTCCACGCTGGTGAACGAGCTCGTAGGCACCAAAGTCTCGATCGTCAGTCCCAAGGTGCAGACCACGCGCATTCGGGTGCGCGGCATCGCGGTCGTCGATCAGTCGCAGATCATCTTCGTCGACACGCCCGGCATTTTCGAGCCGCGGCGGCGGCTCGACCGCGCCATGGTCGCCGCGGCCTGGAGCGGGGCGGGCGACGCGGACCTCGTTGCGCTGGTGATCGACGCGACGCGCGGCTTGGACGAGGAGACCGTCGTGATCGCCAACCGGCTCGGCTCCGCCAAGGCGAAAAAGCTGTTGATTATCAACAAGATCGATCTGGTAAAACGGGACACACTGCTGGGACTGGTCGCCGAAGCCAATGCGCTCACGCCGTTCGAGCGCACCTTCATGGTTTCCGCCAGCAAGGGCGACGGGGTCGCGGACGTGCGCGACTACATCGCCGGCGCCGTTTCCGAAGGGCCGTGGCTGTTTCCGGCCGACGAGCTTTCGGATTTGTCGGACCGCGTGATGGCCGCCGAGGTGACGCGGGAGAAAATGTTTCTCAAGCTACACGACGAATTGCCGTATCAATCGACGGTCGAGACCGATTCGTGGAAGGAGCTGGCGAATGGCTCGATCCGCATCGAGCAGACCGCGTTCGTCGAACGCGAAAGCCAGCGCAAGATCATGCTCGGCGAGGGCGGCAGCATGATCAAGGCGATCTCGATGGCGGCGCGCAAGGAAATCTCGGATTCGCTCGGCAAGCCGGTGCATCTCTTTTTGCATGTGAAGGTGCGCGGCGACTGGGAGAACGACCCGGAGCGCTATCGCACCATGGGGCTCGACTTCCCGAAAGGCTGACCATGGAATGGACCGACGAGGGGATCATTCTCGGCAGCCGCCGCCACGGCGAGGGGCATGCGGTGGTGGAGCTGATGACCGCGGCGCACGGCCGTCATCTCGGACTGGTGCGCGGCGGTAGCTCGCGCAAGGTGACGCCGCTGCTGCAGGCCGGCAACAGCGTGCGCGCGGTGTGGCGCGCGCGGCTGCACGAGCATCTCGGCAGCTATTCGCTCGAAGCCACGCGGGTGCGCTCCGACCGGCTGATGGGCTCGGCGGCGGCGAGCTACGGCATGCAGACCATCGCCGCGCATCTGCGGCTGCTGCCCGAGCGCGACCCGCATCTCGGGCTGCACCGCGCGCTCGAAATGATGCTCGACCATCTCGACGATCCCGCGATTGCGGGTGCATTGCTGGTGCGCTTCGAGCTGGCGCTGCTGGCCGAGCTCGGCTTTGGACTCGATCTCGATTCCTGCGCCGCGACCGGGGGGAGCGTGGACCTGATTTATGTCTCGCCCAAATCGGGCCGCGCCGTTTCGCGCGGCGCCGGCGAGCAATGGAAGGAGCAGCTCTTGTCGCTGCCTCAATTTCTGATCGGGGGCCGGGATTCGGCGAGCGCCCCCGAAATCGTCGCCGGCTTTGCGCTCACCGGCTTCTTCCTGGAGCGACGCGTGTTCGAGCCGCGCGGGCTCGAAATTTCCGAGTCGCGCGCAGCACTCTTGGCTGCGCTGGCGCGAGCGGCGGCGGCCTGAACGGGCTTGTTCCGCGTAAGTCCTTGGTCTACCGGTGATTCATGGGCAAGCGGGTGATTCCCCCGGGCGACCGGGGCATCGAGGAGATCGATCTCCGGGAAGCGCTCGAGGAGCGCTATCTCGCCTATGCGCTCTCCACCATCATGGGCCGCGCGCTGCCCGACGCGCGCGACGGCCTGAAGCCGGTGCACCGGCGCATCCTCTACGGCATGCGGGTGCTGCGGCTCGATCCGGGCGCCACTTTCAAGAAATCGGCCAAGATCGTCGGCGACGTGATGGGCAATTTCCATCCGCACGGCGACCAGGCGATCTACGACGCGCTGGTTCGCCTGGCGCAGGATTTCGCCGCGCGCTATCCGCTGGTCGACGGCCAGGGCAATTTCGGCAACATCGACGGCGATAACCCGGCCGCGATGCGTTACACGGAATCGCGCCTTACCGAAGTCGCCAAGCTTCTGATCGACGGCATCGACGAGGACGCGGTCGATTTCCGCCCGACCTACGACGGCAGCGAGAGCGAGCCGATCGTTTTGCCCGGTGCGTTTCCCAATCTGCTCGCCAACGGTTCGCAGGGCATCGCGGTCGGCATGGCCACCTCGATCCCGCCGCACAACGCGGCCGAGCTGTGTGACGCCGCCCTGCATCTGATCGACAAGCCCGACGCCAAGTCGAAGTCGCTGCTGAAATGGGTAAAAGGCCCGGATTTCCCCACCGGGGGCATTATTGTCGACTCCAAGGAAAGCATCGCCGAAGCCTACATGACCGGGCGCGGCTCGTTCCGCACCCGC
>DATBTC010000002.1:0-1826 GCA_036559465.1 Xanthobacteraceae bacterium | reverse complement strand
TCGCGGCGCTCGCCCGCGCAAGTGCACCGGGCCTGAAACCCATCGAGGCCAGAGCGCGCGATCTGTTCCGCCGTCCGCTGGCGGCGGTTGAGTTTGCCGGTTGCGAAGCAGTGGTGCTCGATCCGCCGCGCCAGGGCGCCGAAGCGCAGGCCCGCGCGCTCGCACAATCGAAAGCGCCGCGCATCGTGTATGTCTCATGCAATCCGGCGACCTTCGCGCGCGACGCGCGAATTCTGATCGACGGCGGCTATCGCCTTGTTTCGCTCGTGCCGGTGGATCAGTTCCGTTATTCCGCCCACGTAGAGCTGGTGGGCGTGCTCGATCGCTGAGCTAGCGGCCCCAGCGCTCCTGCCACATGCGCTCGCCGATGGTGCAGGAGACCCGCGGCGGGCTCACGGTGGGCACCACTTTTGGCCCTTGTGGCAGCGGCCACTGCAGGTTCGAGACTTCGAGCACGAGCTTGTTGCGGATTGCGTCGACGAACTGCTGGCGGTCGCGCGCCGGCACAACGAACGCGCCGGGCCCCCCGACCACGCAGTCCTCGTAGTATTCATGCAGGTTCGGGATATCGACCATCGACGCGAGCGGCACCTTCAGCATGACCGGCAGGCCGTTGATGATGATGCCCTTGGCCACTACCGCGTCGCGGGTCGGCTCGATCAGATCGCCTTGATTGTTGGTGCCGTCGCCGGAAACATCGATCACCCGGCGCAGCCCCTTGAAGTCGGCGGTACCAAATAGCTCGGCGGAGAACTTGAGCGCACCCGAGATCGAGGTGCGATAGGCGCGCCGGATCGGCGTCTCCACGAGTAGGCTCGCGAAAGCGTCGGCGCTCTCCGGGCCGTCGATCAGCTGCCAGGGCACGATGATTTTCTGCTCGTTCCAGCCCGCCCATTCGACATAGGTCACGGCGATGCGGCCATAGGCGCCCTGCTTGAGTGCGTCGAGAAACTGCTTCGATGTGATCGCCGCGACATAGCCGCCGCGCTGCAGCGCCAGCTCGTCGTAATCCATCGAGTAGGAAATATCGACCGCGATCACCAGTTCGACGTCGACCGGGATCGGTTCACCGGCGCGGTTACTTGCTGGAAACAAGAGTGCAGCGAGCGCAAGCGCCGCCGCCGTGAAATACCTGAGAGCCCGTCCCATCGCCGCCTCCGTCGGAGCCGACTCGGCGAATATGTTGCCACGCTCCGCGCGCTGCACCAAGACGGCGGCTTCAGGTTCGGAGCGCCTCTTCGGCCGGCGTATAGGGAAGCTTCAGCGCCTCGGCCACGGCCTTATAGGTGAGCCGCCCCGCATGGACACTGAGTCCGTCGCACAGGCCCGGGTCGTCAGCCAGCGCACGCAGGCTCTTGTCGGCGAGCGCCAGCACATAGGGCTGGGTCGCGTTGTTAAGCGCGAAGGTCGAGGTGCGCGCGACCGCACCCGGAATATTGGGGACGCAATAATGGATCACGCCGTCCACAACAAAAGTCGGCTCCGAATGGCTGGTCGGCCGTGAGGTCTCGGCGACGCCGCCCTGGTCGATCGAGACATCGACGATGACCGAGCCGGGCTTCATAGCTTTGACCGTGGCCTTGGAGATGAGCTTTGGCGCCCGGCCGCCGCGTGACATCGCCGTGCCGATGACGAGGTCCGCCCGCCGGCACAGCGCCTCGATCGTTTCCGCGTTGGCGAACGCCGTGCGCACGCGCGCGCCGAACCGTTCGGTGAAATGACGCAGTGATACGGCGTTGCGGCCGACCACGGTCACATCCGCGCCCAGGCCCACGGCGATCACCGCCGCATTGGTCGCGACCACGCCGCTGCCCAGGATCAGCACT
>DATBTC010000001.1:0-9956 GCA_036559465.1 Xanthobacteraceae bacterium | reverse complement strand
CGGCGCTCTCTTGACTATTCTATGGGCCGGCTCGCTCGCTTGGGTGAGCTTGGTGGCACTAAGATTCCTGTGAGCAAGTCCGACCCTGAGAACTTCTGGGTCCACCGCAAGCTATTGAGAATATTGGTGGGCCCGGGAGGACTCGAACCTCCAACCAGGCCGTTATGAGCGGCCGGCTCTAACCATTGAGCTACGGGCCCGATTGCGGCGGAACGTACCAAGCGCCCTGTACACGCACAATCGCGGTACGCGTGCTCAGAAAGCGAACGAGCGCCGCGCGGGTAGCACGGCGCCCGTCTCAGATCAGTTGCCTTCGTGAGGCGGCCTTACTTTGCCTTCTTGGCCCGGCGGGGCTTCGCAGCCCGGGGCGGCGGAGCCGCATGTTTCTTGGTGAGCAGCACGAATGCCGTCACGGCGACGATGGCCAGGATGATGCCGCCATCGGCGCGCGCGGGTTGTGCGGTGAAGGTGCTCATGACCAGCGCGGCCGAAAGCGCCGCGGCCAAACTCAGTTTCTTCATGTCTTCTCCCCTTTTCAGCCCACCTTGGGACTACGGGGCCGAGCATCGCTTCCGGGCGAGTGTGGAGTCAACAGTTCCTAGGGGAAATAAGGCAAAGGGGAAAGCTAGAGCCGCATCAGCCGCTTGGCGTTGCCCGAGAGGATCTTGGCCTTGTCCTCGTCGGAGATCGGGGCCGTTTCCATCCAGCGCACCGCTGGCGGATTCGCCACGAAAGGGTAGTCGACCGAGAACAGAACCCGGTCCACACCCATCTCCATCATGCTGTTCAAGAGCGCTGGGTTCGAGAAAAAGCCGCTCGTGGTGATCCAGAAATGACGGCAGAAAATGTCGCGAAACTGGATCGCCTTGCCGCCCGGCCGCGCGAGCGAATGATCGATACGCCAGAGGAAGAAGGGCACCATTTCACCGAGATGCCCGAGGATGAATTTCAGCCGCGGGTGCTTGTCGAACACGCCGGAGAGCACGAGGCGAACGGCCTGTGTTGCGGTCTCGACCCCGTAGCCCCAGGCGGCACGCGTGATGCCCGGATAGTCGGCGACGTAGTCCTTGTAATAAATTTCGGTCACGCCCGGGTGCGGCGCCGTCGGGTGCAGATAGATCGGCACGTCGAGCGCCTCGGCGCGCGCGAAGATCGGCCAATAGCGCTGGCCGTCAATGAACTGGCCGCCGGCCATGACGCTGATCATCGCGCCCTTGAAGCCGAGCTGCTCGACGGCGCGGGCGAGTTCGTCGGCGGCGGCGATGGGATCGCCGGTGGGGAGCACCGCGAAGCCGCCGAGGCGCTTTTCGTTTGCGCGGCAGGCGGCAGCGAGGCGATCATTGACGCGGCGGCTTAGCGCTACTCCGCTGTCACCGGCTAGATTCTGCGTCGAGGGCGCGGCATGAGAAATGATCTGGTAGTCGATGCCGGCCTCGTCCAGCTCCTTGATGCGCAGCTCGCCGAGATCGTAGAGGCGCTTGTGCAGATCGGGCGGGCCGAAGCGGTCGGCCGGCGCATAGGTTGCGACCAGCTCCTCGTCCCAGTAATGGTCCTCGAGCGTGACGACGGGGCAGATGGGTTTCTTGAACATGGCGCGACTTGATGCGCGTCTAGGCCCGTGTACCCGCGAACGGCCAGGAACCGAAAGCGCCGGAATCGACCGAGCCTTCGATCTTGTCGCCATCGATGCTGCCGCTGAAGGCGAGCGTGAGCGGCATGGGGTTCACGATCTTGACCTTCCAGGCAACCTGGTTGCCGTTCACGGTGCCATCGAAGATCGCCGTCGAATTGCCCTCAGCTGCCGCGGTGCCGGTGAGCGCGCTGCCCTCGGCCTTGAGCGTCACTTCCGAGCCGCGCTCGCCGAGTGGGGTTTCCATTCTGATGTTCCAGTTTCCGTCCACGGCCATGGCTGATCCTTTCGGGCTCATGGGAGGCTTTTCAAGCGGGCGCGCCCGCTCCATCGCCTCCCGGGTCCGGGAGAGGTGAATGGAGAGCGGGTCCGCTGTCAAGAAAAAGGGCCCTCTCCATCGAAGAGAGGGCCAGGGAGGTAGAGGATGTCCGCGCCGCCGCTACGTCGAGAGCCAGAGGTGCCGGGTGCGGGGGTCGGCCTTCATTTCGGGGCGGCGGTCGTGCTGCTCGGCGTTCTCGTCGCCGAGCCGCATCCGGTTCACCGCGACTACGGCCGCGAATTGCCCCGTGATCAGTGCGAAGAAGGCGATGGCGCCCAGGATGTTTTCCATGGCGCGCGCCTTACTCGACTTCCAGCTGATACGTCGGCTCGCTCGGCTGCGCCGATGCAATCCACCCGTCGAAACCCGGCACGCCGCCCGGCGCGCGCGGATCCCAGTCATAGACCAGGAAGCCGAACGTCTGGTCGACCTCGGGGTCGATCAGGCCGGCGTTCTTGGCCGACGGCACGACGGTGGCGAGCGCCTCGGCCATGGGCGAGGTAGCGTCGGGAAGGCTCGCGAAGCGCTGGCTGCGAACCGAGTAGGGAAACGAAATGATTGCGAGGGCGAGGGCGAGCGTTGCGATGATCGCCACAACGCTGCTGGTCTGGCGAAGAATGGAACCGATCTGCATGTCTGCCTCCACTATTGGGTCCCACAGGTGCGGAACCGCGTTTTGATGGGCAATCCATGCAGGCAGGCCGTGACCCCAAGCGGTGCCGTGGTGTGAATTGAGCGTGAAATCTTCTTGGCGGGAGCTGAATAGTCGAAAATGGGGCTCTGCGGCCTATTTCCGCCGGCCCTTCGGCAGCTTGCCGATAAAATCCTTCTTGCCCAGCGGCACACCCTCATGGCGCAGAATCGCGTAGGCGGTGCTGACGTGGAAATAGAAATTGGGCAGCGTCACCAGCCGCGCATGCAAGCGCGCCGGCAATTGCAGCTTCGGGGTGAAATAGGGCGCGGCGGTCTTCTGCTCCGCGCCAGCGAAGTCCTTCGGCCCGAGCTTGCGCAGATAAGCGAGGACTTTCTTGATGCTCGCGATCAAGTCTTCGTAGGTCTTCTCGTCATACTTCATCTTCGGCGGCTTGCGGGCAGTGAGTTGCCGGGTGAAATCGAGGGCGGTGAAATAGGCGTACTGGATCTGCTGGATGAAAGTGTACATGTCGGGATAGAGCCGCGACGTCAGAAATACGTCGGCGTTAAACTTGCTCTTGCGCGCGTGCTTACGCGCCAATGACATGAAATGTAGCAGCCGCTCGAGCCCGCGGATGAGCTCGGGGACGGTGGAAGCGTAGAGTTCGCTCTTCGGTCTCATTGCGCCAGTCTAACACGCGTCCGGCGGCGAAGGGTCAGATGCGCCGCGCCGGGCCGGAGAGCGACAAAATGCCCATGCCCACAAGCGAAAGCCCGGCGACCGCTAGATAAGGTGCGGTGTAGCCGCCCGTCGCATCGAACAGAAAGCCCATGATGGTCGGCGCGATCGCGTAACCGACGACGCCCGCGAGCAAGCTCACCGAATAGATGCGGCCGTATTCGCGGATGCCGAAGGCTTCGGCGAGCAAGAGCGGCTGCATCATCAGCATACTGCCCGCGGTGAGCCCGAACAACGCCGCGCAGATCAGGATCAGCCATTTTCCGGCGACGAAGGCGAGCAGCACGAGCCCGACGGTCTGGATCGCGATCAGGGCCTGCGTCATCGCACGCGAGGGCACGCTGGCGAGCAGCCAGCCGGCGAGCAGGCGTCCGATCAGGCTCGCGGTCGCCAACACTGCAACAGCAAACGCTGCAGTTTCCGCATCGGCACGCAGACTCGCGAGCCGGTAGATGTGTGCGATCCCACCGACCTGTGCGCCGAGCGCGAACATGTAAGTGCCGGCTACCGAGATAAAAAAGCGGCTGTGCCAGGCCTCGCTGAAGGCAATGCTCGGCGCCGCCGTGGCTTGCGCCGCGACGCTCTCGTGATGAGCAACGCCGTCGGGCGCAAGACCCATGGCCTGCGGGCTCGAGCGCACGATCCAGACTATGGCCGGCACCACCCCGATGAAGAACGCGAGCGCGATCCACGGCCCTGCCCCGGCGAGTCCGTATTTCTGGATCAGGAAAGCCGAAACCGGCGTCAGCACCACACCGCCGAGTGAGAGGCCGGTCGAGGCGATCGACATCGCGAGCGCGCGCCGGGTCTCGAACCAGCGCGTGACAATCGTGGTGGTCGGGATCAGCCCGCAGCCGCCGTAGCAGGCGCCGAAGAAAATGTAGAAGGCGAAGAGCTGCCAGGGCTCGCGTAGGAAACCGATTGAGCCGAGCGCCAGCGTGGCGCCGCAGGCGGCGACGATTATCACGTAGCGCGGGTCATAACGATCGACGATCTGGCCGGCGGCGAGGCCGGCGAGCGCGGAGGCTACGAAGAAGCTCGCAGTCGCCGCGCTGGTGAGCGAAACCGGAAACGCACGCTCGACCACGAAGGCGTCGAGCAGCACCGGCAGGTTGTAGAACGCGAGCCCGGCGGTGGTCGTCATCACCACGCCCATCGCGTAGACGACGTACCAGCCGTAGAAGACGCGGCGCGCGGTCATGCGGGGTCCGGAGGGAGAGTCATTCGGCGGGGCGCGCGGCACCCTTTCAGAGTGCAGCGCTCGGATCAACCGCCAGCGCCACGATGGCAGCCATTCATAAGATTCATGCCGGCGCGCTTGTCTTGCCTGCGGAAACAAACGAAATTCTCGTACAGTGAACACCACCGCGCACCCAGCATCTCGAACCAGCGAGACGGATTCCTCCGCCGCGTGGTTCCGGCTCGGCATCGCGCTACTCGCGGGCACCATCGGCTCGGTCGGCATGTGGTCGGTGGTGGTGGCGCTGCCGGCGGTGCAGGCCGATTTCGGCGTGCTAAGGGCCGACGCGTCGCTGCCCTTTACCTTTGCCATGATCGGCTTCGGCCTGGGCGGCATGGTGCTCGGGCGGCTGGCGGACCGCTTCGGAATCGTCGTTCCTGTCCTGATCGGCGCGGCCTGTATCGGCATCGGCTATGTCGCCGCCGGCTACACAGCAAATATCTGGCAGTTCGCGCTGGCCTACGCACTAGTCGGCTTCGGCGCGTCGGCGACCTTCGGGCCGCTGGTCGCGGATATTTCGCACTGGTTCGTGATCCGGCGCGGGATTGCTGTGGCGGTGGCATCGAGCGGAAATTATCTCGCCGGCGCCGTGTGGCCGCCGATCGTGCAGCATCTGATCGCGAGCCAGGGCTGGCGGCCGACGCACATTGCAATCGGAATTTTCTGCGTCGTGACCATGGTGCCGCTGTCGCTGCTGTTGCGGAAGCGCGTCTCGCAGCATGGCGACGCCGCCGCGGGGGCGCTTGCGGCCGGCGCGCTGGACCGGCTCGGAATCTCGCCGAACACGCTGCTGGTGCTGCTCGCTATCGCAGGCATCGGGTGCTGCGTGGCGATGTCGATGCCGCAGGTGCACATCGTCGCCTATTGCGGCGACCTCGGCTACGGCGTGGCGCGCGGCGCGGAAATGCTCTCGCTCATGCTCGGGCTCGGCATCGTCAGCCGCATCGCGTCCGGGTTCATCGCCGACAGGATCGGCGGCGTGGCGACGCTCTTGATCGGCTCGGCGCTGCAGGGCGTCGCGCTATTCCTTTATCTCTTCTTCGACGGACTGGTGTCGCTCTATATCGTCTCGGGCCTGTTCGGACTGTTCCAGGGCGGGCTGGTGCCGATGTACGCGGTGATCGTGCGCGAATATTTCCCGCCGCGCGAGGCGGGCACCAAGCTCGGCATCGTGCTGATGGCGACGCTGGTCGGCATGGCGTTCGGCGGCTGGATGTCGGGATATATTTTCGATCTCACCGGCTCGTATCAGGCGGCGTTCCTGAACGGACTGGCGTGGAATTTCGTGAACATCTCGATCGTGGCGTGGCTACTACTTAGACCCGGCCGGCGTTTGGTTGCCGCTTAAGGTTATCGGGCGCACGAAAAAACCTTAACGGCCGAATTCCTCATTTTCCGCCGACATTTGCCGCAAAGCGGACTCGTTCCGCGGCGACAAGCGCGGCTCCGCAACAGCTTCCGGAGCCGAGATGATTCGCACCGCCGCGACGATTTCCGTTTTCATTCTGCTTGCGTTCGCTCCGGCGGCGCAGGCGCAGTCTCAATACGACGCGCTGGTCGCGCGCCATGCGGCCGCCAACGGCGTGCCCGAGGCGCTGGTGCGGCGCGTGATCGTGCGCGAGAGCCGCTACAATCCGCGCGCCATTGGCAAGGACGGCGCCATGGGCATGATGCAGATCAAGACCGCCACCGCGCACGCCATGGGCTACACCGGCGGGCCGGCGGGCCTGCTCGATGCGGACGTCAACATGACTTATGCCGTGAAATATCTGGCCGGCGCCTATCGCGCGGCCAAGGGCAACCACGATCTCGCGGTCTCCTATTACGCGCGCGGCTACTACTACCAGGCCAAGGCGCAGGGCTTCTCGCCCTATGGCGCGACGACCGAGCGGCGTTCGCGCCTGCCGGCGCGGGCTGCGTGGCGTGTAGGCACGGCGCCGACCAGCGAGTTCATGCGCTGAGCCTCAGCTGATCCCCGGCAGGCAGCGAATCCAGACCTGAACCGGCGCGTCGGCGGCGCCCTGGCGGGCATGGGCGAGCTGTTCGTTCTGCAGCGTGAGGAACACCTTGTCGTTGGCGCCGGCCTCGCCGGCCGGGATCACGTATTCGAAATAGTGGCGGGTATAGACCCCCTCAATGCGCTGGCCGCCGGGGGTGACGATCTCGGGGCCGCGGATCGAAATGCGCTTGCCATCGGCGCGGCACCAGTCGCCGTCGATGGCATCGGCGTGCGCGGCGCCGGCGGCGAATAGGAACGCGGCGGCGAGTATCAGCTTTCTCATCGCTATCCCCTCAACCCCCCATCCGCCACAATGGTCGCGCCGGTGGTGTAGGCCGACATGTCGGAAGCCAGATAAAGCGCCGAGCGCGCGATTTCCTCGGGCAGTCCGTGGCGGCCGAGCGGGATCGCGGCATCCAGAATCTTCCGCCCGTCGCCGCCGGCCAGCTTGCCGATGCCGGCGTCGATCTTGGCCTGAAACTCGTTGTCGATCGGGCCCGGGTGCAGCGTGTTGCAGCGGATATTCCGCCGCGCCACTTCCTTGGCGACGCTGCGCATGATGCCGACCATCGCGTGCTTGGCGGCCACATAGGCCACCGCGCCGGGCGCGCCCATGACGCCCACCACGCTCGAGGTGATGACGATGGAGCCGCCGTCGTTCATCTGCGGGATGGCGTATTTGCACGCCAGGAACGCGCCGCGCACGTGCACGGCGATGACGGCGTCGAACACGTCCTCGGGATATTCGGTGGTGGGCACGATCGGCCCCTGGTTGCCGGCATTGGCGAACAGCACGTCGATCTTGCCGAATTTCGCCACCGTGCGATCGACGTAATTCTTGGTGGCCTTGGCGTCGCTGACATCGGCGGCGACGCTATCGACATTGGCGCTTTTGATCTCGGCCTTGGCGCGGTCGAGATCGGCCTGGCGCAGATCCACCAGCATGACCTTGGCGCCCTCGGCGGCGAACAGCTTGGCGCTGGCGAGCCCGAGGCTGCCGGCGCCGCCGGTTACGATGCAGACTTTATTGGCGAGTAGCGGCATTTTTCCTCCCCGATGCGCCGGCCGAAGCGGCTTGGGGAGAATATAGCAGAGGGCTCATTGCGACGCTCTGAAAACCCCGTCCTTGAAGAAAAACCGGAACGGCGTGGTGCCCGAGGAGGCGCCGTCGAACGACTTCCACTTGGCGTTGGTGCACAGGATGCCGCCCTGCGCCGGCACCGCTTCGAATTCCACGTAGTTCGGGTAGACCTTGGGGTTCGGCCCCGGCTCCACCGCCATGAAGGTGGTGACGCACTTGTCGCCGGTGATGACCGGGTCATAGCCCTTGATGATGATGCCGCCGCCGCCCGTGCTGAGGAACGTGCTCGTCAGCGGCTTCCAGCTCTCGTAATTCTCCTGGGCCGACGCCGGCAGCGCGAGCGCCGCCAAGGCCGCCGCGCACAAAACCCCGATAATCCTCATGATCGACGCTCCCTTTATCATGCGTGCTCGTGAAGGATACACGCGGGCGGGGTGTTTGGATGCAGGGCTCTAAGCACCCTCCCCGTTCAGTTCCCCAGATATCGCCCGAAAAACTCCGGCACGCGGAGGAGCGCGTCGGCGCGGGCGTCGCCGTCGGTGCCGACTTCCGGCACGGTGCCGTCCGCCAGCCGGTAAGCCGGCAGCGCGAGGCGCAGCTGGCCCGGCGCGTCGAAGCCGTGCAGCGCGAACGGATAGCGCTTGAATTCGACCGGCGCGCCGCGCGCCTTGGTCCCGGCGATGAATTCCTCGCACGGCTTGATCGGAGTCCAGTTATCCTGCTCGCCGAACAGCACGAGCAGCGGGATTTTGGTGGTCCAGCTGTTCGGCTCGGCGTTGACGAAGGGCCGCGTGTGCCAGTGCTCGGCGCAGGCGCCGGGATAGAGCGCGACCGCGGCCTTGAAGTCGTGCGCCAGTGGCACCGGCCGGGCGATGCTGCGCGCCGCGATCGAGCGCAACACGGTGGCCCCGCCCTGCGACCAGCCGATCAGGCCGACGCGGTCGGGCCGCACGAAGGGCTGCGCCTGGAGATATTTGAGCGCGGCGTAGGCATCCAAGGGCCGGTTGCGCGCCACGGTGATCCGCGCCGGGCTCGCGGTGCAGGTCTCGCCGAAGCCGCGCGAGGCCGCGCTGTCCACCATCAGGATCACGTAGCCCTTGGCGGCGAGCCGCCGGCCCCAATCGGGATAGAGCGGAAACATGCCGCCGCGCGGCCGCAACAGGCCGGAGCAGCCGTGCAGAAAAACCAGCGCTGGGCGCCGCCCCTCCGCCTTGGGACGAATGAGGTGCGCCTGCAGCGTGGTGACGCCGTCGAGCGAGAGGAAGCTCACGCGCTCCTGCGCGCCGGCGGCGTTTGCGCCGAGCGCCAGTGCGAGCGTGGCTATAAGGAGACGCATTCGCATGGCGCTGGACGTGGGCGAACTTTCCGTCAGCCGCGCGAGGCCTTGAAGCCGAGCCAGGCGAGCAGCGCCGCGACGACGACGCCCACCCAGCTCGCCCACATCGAGATCGAATGCGTGCCGATCGTCACCGGCCAGCCGTAAAACAGACGGGCGATATGCACCAGTGCGACGAGCGTGAAGATCGCCGCGGCGAGCAGCGCGAAATTTCTTGCGGTCATGGAGCCTCCTGGTTCCGTTTGGCGGAGTATACGCGAAACTCTTCATCGTCATGCCCGGCCTTGTGCCGGGCATCCCGCTTAGGGACGCAAGGCCCTGCCCCATGAATCGGGATGGCCGGGACAAGCCCGGCCATGACGCATAAAGGGAAAGACAGCGCGTCAGTTATCCAGGAAGCTACGCAGTTTGCGTGAGCGCGAGGGATGCTTCAGCTTCCTCAGCGCCTTGGCCTCGATCTGGCGGATGCGCTCGCGGGTCACCGAGAACTGCTGGCCGACCTCCTCCAGCGTGTGGTCGGTGTTCATGCCGATGCCGAAGCGCATGCGCAGCACGCGCTCCTCGCGCGGCGTGAGCGAGGCCAGCACCCGCGTGGTGGTCTCGCGCAGGTTGGCCTGAATGGCGGCGTCGATCGGCAGGATGGCGTTCTTGTCCTCGATGAAATCGCCGAGATGGCTGTCCTCCTCGTCGCCGATCGGCGTTTCGAGCGAGATCGGCTCCTTGGCGATCTTCAAGACCTTGCGCACCTTCTCGAGCGGCATGCCGAGCTTCTCGGCCAGCTCCTCCGGCGTCGGCTCGCGGCCGATCTCGTGCAGCATCTGGCGGCTGGTGCGCACGATCTTGTTGATGGTCTCGATCATGTGCACCGGGATGCGGATGGTGCGCGCCTGGTCGGCGATCGAGCGGGTGATGGCCTGGCGGATCCACCAGGTGGCGTAGGTCGAGAACTTGTAGCCGCGGCGGTATTCGAACTTGTCGA